>PMZX01000180.1:1422-2758 GCA_003170035.1 Myxococcales bacterium
TGAAGGCTCTCGACGCTCACGCGGTCCTGTCAGGACATGTCGGCGTCGATGTGCAGCCGGGAAAACCGCCTGCCATCGAGGTCGTGCTGACCGAGCTGGCGGCCTCCATCAGTCAAGAGATCACCGAGCCCGGCGGAAAGGTTTCACCCCATCGGATCGGCCTGAGGAACGATGGCGACCTGCGGGCGATGGTGGCGGGCGACCACGTCATCCTGCAACAGGCGCGCTTTCTGACTGACGCTGGGCGCTTCAGCGTAGAGGGCGAGATGGACGGCGACTCTGTGCGCGCAGCGTTCCTGGGCCGGCTGGATTTGGAATTTCTGCAGCCACTCTTGCGCAACAGAATCGAGAAGCTTGCAGGAGCTGTCAGTCTGGAGGTGAAGGTGTCCGGGACCATGAAGGAGCCCCTACTGGACGGCACCCTCGCCATCGCTCGCCCGGTCAAGGTGGTGCTTGCCGGCTTCGGTCCTGCCATCGCTGTGCCGTCGGGCGCGGTCCACCTGCAATCGGATGTGGTGGAACTCAAGGATCTGGCGGTATCAGTTGCCGGGGCGACGTTACGTTTGAGCGGCCGCGCCAGCCTGGGCGCCAACTTCGTGCCCAGAAGCTTGGCCTTGCAAGCCAACGGAGAGGTGAGCGCCTCGTTGCTGGAGTCGCTGGTGCCCGACGCCGTATCGGACGTGTCCGGCAGCGCGCGCATCGACGCCAAGGTTTCGGGGACGCTGGACCAGCCCAATGTTTCGGCGCGCATCGATCTGGGCGAGATCCAGATGCGCCTACGCGGCATCAGCGGCCGAGTGGCCGTCGAGAGCGGCACCATCGAGCTGTCGAGCCACGAGTTGCTCCTGCGCGAGGTCAAAATACGCATTAACGACGACGGGCGCTTGCTGATCGGCGCCGCCGGGGTACGCCCCGGCCGCATGCACATCGTGAGCCTGCGCCCCAAGTTGGTGCTGGGCAAGGTAGACCTGCCCCTAGAGGGCGAGCGCCTGGTCTACCGGTCGCCGGGCCTCGAGATTGACGATCTTTCCTTCACGCTGGATCTGATCGGAGACTTGCATAACTCGCTCAGCCTGGGCGGCGATGTCCGTCTGGTCTCTGGGAGATACATCCAAGATTTCAATGTGCGCAACTTGATGCTCACCCCGCGCATCAACGAGTCCGAATCGCGTCCTTTCTGGGAGGGTGTGCCGCTGCTCGAAAACCTGGGTCTCAATTTGCGCGTGCGCACTCTGGGGGACGGCTTCATGGTGCAGAACAACCTGGCGACGGAAATCTACCTGCAAGTCGATTTGCTTGTGGGCGGAACCCTGTCGTCACCCACCCTGGCCGGGGA
>PMZX01000433.1:0-1747 GCA_003170035.1 Myxococcales bacterium
GCCGGTCTTCGGCATGGCCAGACGGACAACGAAGGGCTCGCCCGCCGCGGCTCGCGCGTCCAAGGCGGCGCGGTCCAGGGCGCGACAGTGTCCGTCGTAGCCCATGAAGCCCGACTTGCCCTTCTGCTCGGCGCGCAGCTTGTCCAATCGCTCGGCCGTGCAGAAGCAGCGGTAGGCAGCACCCGATCCGACCAGATTCGCGACCTCGCGCCGGTAGATGTCAGCCCGCTCGGACTGGCGATAGGGGCCGTGCGGGCCGCCCACGTCGGGCCCTTCGTCCCAGGAAAGTCCCACCCAGCGCAAAGCACGCAAGATGGCTGCCTCGGACTCTGGCGTCGAGCGGGTGCGGTCGGTGTCTTCGATGCGCAGGATGAACTGCCCGCCGTGGTGCTTGGCGAACACGTAGTTGAACAGGGCGATGTAGGCGGTACCCACGTGGGGATCGCCGGTGGGCGAAGGCGCAATGCGCACGCGTACGGTCATGGTGGGAGCTTACAGTCGACGGTCGAGCTACGCGACCAGCTTGTAGCCGATTCCGTAGATCGTCACGATGTGGCGCGGGCTGGAGGCGTCGTCTTCGATCTTCTTGCGCAGCTTGACCACGAAGTTGTCCACGGCCCGACTCTGGCTGTGACCGGAAACGCCCCAGATCTTGTCCAGGATTTCCTCTCGACTTACGGGCTCGCCAATGCGCTCAACCAGCAGACGCACCAGCTCGACCTCGTAGAAGGACAGCGGGATGGTCTTTCCCTTGCGCACCAACTCGTGGCGGCGCGGGTAGACGACGACCGAGCCGATGGAGACCGACTCGTCGAGGTGAACCGAGCGATGCAACCGGCGAAAGATGGCGTTGATGCGCGCCACGAGTTCGCCCACCGAGAACGGCTTGGTCACGTAGTCGTCCGCGCCCGCTTTGAGGCCGCGAATCTTGTCGGTCTCCTGCGAGCGCGCGGTCAGCATGATGATGGGCACCACCGGGTGGCTGCTGCGCATCTCTTCACAGACCGAGAATCCGTTGATGTCCGGCAGCATGAGGTCGAGAATGACCAGGTCGGCGCCGCGTTCCTGCAACATCTTGATCCCCTCGCGGCCATAGCCGGTGGTCAAGACCTCGAACTGTTCGAACTCCAGCGCGTCGGACAGGCCGCGCGCGATGTCCGGCTCGTCCTCGATGATGAGGATGCGCCGGCGGGTCGCTGGTGCATGGTTGGCGGACAGGTTGGTGCTCATGATTTGATGGCTGCTTCGACCGACGCCTGCGCGCCGCTTGGCCTGGTGCTGGCCGCGACGGGCGCAGGCAAGAATACCTCGAACAGCGAGCCAGGGGGACCATCCTGTTTGCTGGCGACCGGGCTGGTCAACACCACGCGGCCGCCATGGGCCTCCACGATGTATCTGACCAGGGCCAGGCCGATGCCGCTGCCGCGCACGTTGCGCTCGCGCGTTCTTTGCGAACGATAGAAGCGCTCGAAAATCCGGTTGTGTTCTTCGCGTGGCACGCCCGGCCCGAAATCGCGCACGCCCAGCACTGCGAAACCCGGCGCTCGCCGCAAGGTCACCAACACCTTGCCCCCTTCCGCGGCATGCTTGATGGCGTTGTCGACCAGGTTGAGCGTCACCAGCGTCATGCCGTTGTCATCCATGCGCAGGCAGGGCAGTTCGGGCTCGAAGTTGGTCTCCAGTCGCATCTTCTCCTTGTCCAGCCGGTAGCGGCACACGTCGAGAGCCCGCTCCACCACCTCGGCTA
>PMZX01000433.1:1834-7203 GCA_003170035.1 Myxococcales bacterium
CCACACGATGCCCAGGCCCACCCCGATGATTATGGTGGACAGGAAAATGAGCAGACGGCGGGTCCCCTTGGTCCGTTCCCACTGAGTGCGAAATTCCTCCACGTTCTGCGGGACCATCTGGATGCGCCATCGGTAGAGCGCCTTGCCAAAGGGACCTTCGTAGAAGAAGCGACCGCCTGGGCGGGCTTCGGAGCCACCCAGGGCTGACCCGGCCACCAGTGCGTTGTTCTCATCCACGATGGCCACCCGCCGGTTCTTGCGCCGCCGAGACAGCTCTTCCTCCGACCAGTGCTTGCCCATAAAGTCCAGCTTCAGACTGGCCACCACGCGGAAGTCCTGGCCACCGGTCGCGTGTCGCGTCGTGTAGGCAAGCAGTACCGAACCGCCGCCGTCAAGCAACTCATGGTGGTAGGCGAAGTTGCCCACGCCCACCTGAGCCCAGGCCGGGTTCCTGATCTTAGCTACCCAAGGGTTGCGCGCCACGACGGGGTCCGCCGAGGCCTTGCGCTTGGAAGGCGGAGGAGGCTCGCGCGGCTTGGGCCACACGCACTCCACTTTGTCGGCAGCGCTAAGAACGACGAACGACTCGATTCCTGGGTCCGGATCGATATCGCAAGGGTCGGCCGCGGCCGGATCGTCTTTGACCTCCGCGATCTTGTCGAAGAGGGAGACCGACTCCTTGTCGATGCGGGCTTCGACCGCCTTGGCCAGATCGTCGGCAAAATCCTGCGATTCCTGGCGGAAAAGCTGCTCAATGGGGCGCGACACGTCCTCGGCGTGCTTGAATCCGTAGTAGGCCAGCGCCAGAGCAGCACCGATCATGGCCGGGAAGACCAAGGCCAGGATGAGCGAGATGGGCGCGCCGAAGCGTTGGCTAGCTGCGCCGCGCATGTTTGCCCCACGGTGCCACGTCAGGCGTGACTATGACCGATGCATGGCGAGGCCGTCCACTGTCCGGCCTGTGACTCAGAAAGCCAACCAGAAACCTGAGCAGCCTGTGACCCAGGTTCTCGGCCGACGGAAAAGGCCTCAAGTTTCTGCACCACATCTGCCGATGAAGGAGTGTGGTGGTTCCCGACACTGCACGCAGCCGCCCGTTGCACGAAGACACTGTGACGATCGTGGCGGCCTCGCATCCCCAAGAGAGGAATGCGCATGGCTGAACCCTGGCACCAGGTGGTACGGGGAAGCGACTTCAACGCAGAAGCCAGGGTGAGCGGAAGTCATATGGATGTGGCGCTGAGTGGGACGGCTGACCTCATGGTGAAGGGACATCTGGACCGGTTCCTGCGCACCCTGCACGCGGAAGCCCGGCGACGCGCGCTCACCGAGGTGAGCGTGGACGTGCGCCGGCTCGAGTTCATGAACTCCTCCTGTCTCCACAGCTTCGCGTGGTGGATTAGCACCGTGCACGAGCAGCCGAGCGAGGATCGCTATCGCATCGTCTTTCTCTCCAGCCCTACGGTCTATTGGCAGCGCCGTAGCTTGACTGCCCTGGCGGGTCTGGCCGGCGACATCATTTCCGTTCAGTCATAGGACCCATTCGTGCCCCGTGCGGTAGACTGGGCCGCGAGAAGAAGGATGGTTTGCTGATGCATGGCGGGCGAGTTGCCCTTGGGTCTCTGCTTGCGGCTGCTGGCCTGTTCTTGCTCGGCTGTGAGAGTCACCCTGGCAAGGTTCCCGTGTCGGAAAGCGCGCTGCCGATCGTCGGTGGCAATCTGGCGGCGACATGCGTGTGGCCGACCGCCACCATGCTGTTGGGGCCAGAGGGTTGCAGCGGCACGCTCGTCCACCCGCGTGTCGTGGTGACGGCAAAACACTGTCTTGTCGATGGCAACGGCACTCCCACGCCACCCGCCTCCATCGGTCTGGGCGAAACGCGCGCCGAGTGGGCAAGGACCGTGGCCGTTTCCCAGTGCTTCACGCACCCTGATAACGACTTCGGCATTTGTACTTTGACGGAAGACGTGACGGGTATTCCCATCGTTCCAGTCATGGCGCCGTGTGAGATGACTGAGCTGACAACAGGCAAGCCCGTGGTGGAGGTGGGATTCGGGATCACGAGCGCCGCGGGTCGGACGTACGGGGCCAAGAAATGGATCAACGCGACCATCGACAGCGCTGGCCCCGACCAGGTCGACATCGACGTGACAACTGGCAGCCAGGACGGCGAGTACTATGGAGACTCCGGTGGGCCGCTGTTTCTCCAGATGCCGGATAGATCCTGGCGCGTCATTGGCGAAGATTGGGGCTCCCCCATGATCTTAGGAAGTGACGCTCCGCGCATCTCCACCTACAAATCTGTCCCCTACCATGTGGCGTGGGCGGAGAAGCAATTGGGCATCGATCTGACACCCTGCCACGATGCCAACGGCTGGAACCCGACTGCTTCCTGCACTGGATTCCCCACCAACCCCGAGGCCGGAGTGGGCGCATGGGCCACCTTGTGCGAAGGCGAGAGCATGCTTCGGCAGCCGACCTGCCAGGGAACCCTTCCCAGCACCGACGCTGGCGGGGAACATGCCGAGGCTGGCGCCGATGCTGGCGGCCGAGACGGAGCGCGGAATGGTCCGGTCGATGCCAATCCTCGCGATGCCTATGCGGGCGACAGCGGGGTCGACCTCGAAGGGGATGGCGACTCGCGGTGGGCGGACGGCGAGGCGGACGCGGCCGACATCAGGGACAGCGGTGGCATGGGGGACNNGGCAGCAGCGCCGACACGAGCGAGACCGACGGCAGCGCGGGCGCTGGCGGCAGCAACGCTGGCGCGAGCGCAAGCGAGAGTGACGGCAGCGCTGGCGCTGGCGGCAGCACGGGCGGAAGCGGGAGCGAAAGCGACGGCAGCGCTGGACGAAGGACCGCAGCCAACGACGCACGGGACGGCGGCGGTGAGACCGCGGGCTCCGGCGGCACTGCCGGCTCGGGCGGGACATCGGGCTGGGATGGTGGCTCGGGCTGGGACGCACCCAGCGACCGAGATGGGCCGAGCGGATCGATCTCCGACGGCGCGGTGGATCAGAAGGCCACCAGAACCTCGGGCGGCGGGTGCGCCTGCCGCGTCTCGAAGCGAGATGGCGACTCTTGGCCAGGCTTGCTGGGCCTGGTGGGCCTGGTGCTAGCTGCCACGCGCCTGATGCGCAGACGTGCGCGGCGCTAGCCTCAGGGGGCGGTTCGTGGTTTGATCTCGACTCTTCAGCCCATGCTCTCCGCCTACATCGTGTGTCTGCTGGCTGGCGGCGTCGTGCTGGGCGCTTCCGTGTTCGGCGGGCACGACAGCGGAGGTGGCGACGCCCACGTNNCGTTTCTGGACCTGGGGCGTGACCTTCTTCGGCTTGGCTGGTCTGGCCCTCACCCTGGGCGGAACCCCTGCTTCCCTGGTTCCTTGGCTGGCCGCGGCTGGCGGCCTCGGCTCAGGATGGGGTGCGAGCTGGGCGCTGGGCCGGCTGACCCGCGATGCGGTCGGCGTGTTGCCCGAGGCCAGCAGCCACATCGGCCGCGAGGCCAAACTGCTGCTCCCCCTGCGACGGGGCGCGCGCAGCAAGATCCGCCTTTCGATCGGCGGCGTGGAGACCGACCTGCTGGCCGAGACCGATCTTGCCGCCGAGATTCCAGCACAAAGCACGGTGTTGGTGGTGGGCATGCGGGGCTTGACCGCCGTGGTCGAGCCCACCCCCACTGCTCTCAGCTCCGTGGCGAGTGACAACCAAGATTCTGGGAAGGAGGAATCGTGACCGAAATAGCCGATGCGGCGATGAACCCTGTGGCAGCGATCGTGATGGGCTTGGCGGCCGGGGCAGCGTTTCTGATCTTGCTGGGAATCATCAGCCACTTTCTCTATATCTGCCGACCCAATCAGCTCCTGGTCATTTCCGGCCGCCGACGGCGCACCGAGGATGGCTCGCTGGTCGGCTATCGCGTGGTCACCGGCGGCTGGGCCATGCGCCTCCCGATCATCGAGACGGTCGAGCGCATGGACATGCGCAGCATCCCGATCGACGTGTCCATCAACGGCGCCTACACCCGGGTGGGCATTCCGCTGCGGGTCCGCGCCATTGCCATCATCAAGATCTCGTCGAACCCCAAGGTGGTGATGAACGCAGTGGAGCGCTTCCTGGGGCGCGGGCTGGGCGACATCCAGAGTGTCGCCAAGGAAACCCTGGAGGGCAACCTGCGCGGCGTGCTGGCGACGTTGACACCCGAAGAGGTCAACGAGGATCGCCTGAAGTTCGCCGAATCGCTNNGCCAACTACCTGGCCAGCATCGGCCGCGGCCAGATCGCCCAGGTGGTGAAGGAAGCGGAGATCGCCGAGTCCAACGCGCGCAACGAGGCGGCCAAGGAAGCAGCAGCGGCCGAAATGCGCGCGAAAGTGGCCGAGGCCGAGGCCGAGCGCACCATCGCCCAGCGCCGCAATGACGTGCGCCGGATCGCCGCCGAGTTGGAGGCCGAGGCCAAGTCCATCGAGGAGCGGGCCGAGGCTGGCGCGCTGGCGGCCCACGCGCTCGCCATGCAAGACCTGGAGGGCGTGCGCCGCGAGCTGGAGGCCCTGCGCCTGCAGAGTGACGTGGTGGTGCCTGCCGACATCCAGCGCGAGGCTGCGGCTCTGGCCGCGGCCGGCGCGGCCGCGCCGACAGCAGAAAATGGGCGTGCCACGGCCGAGTCATTGGGATTGGTGGCCGATGCCTGGACCAAGGCCGGGCCGTCGGCGCAAGACATGTTCCTCATCAACAAGATCGAGGACATCACGCAGATCGTGGTCGACGCCGTCCAGCGCATCAAGCTGGGCCCGGTGCACCTGATCGATGGTGGCGACGGGCAGGCCCTGCCCCGCTTCGCCGCAGCCTACCCGGCTGCCGTGGCCGAGGTGCTGCGCTCGCTCTTTGCCACCACCGGCGTGGACATCACCGCGCTGCTGGCGCGCCAGGCGGACCAGCCCGCGCCAGCCGGGGCTGCGGGCCTGGGCGGAAGGGAGGTGCGGCCATGACCAGCATCGGCTTGCTCATCGGCGTCGGCGTNNGTCATGACCCGCCTGCTCTACATCTGCCAACCCAACGAAGTGCTCATCTTCTCGGGCGCTCGCCGCGTGCTAGCCAACGGCCGCGTGGTCGGGTACCAGATCATCAAGGGCGGCCGCCGCGTGCGCCGGCCCCTGATCGAGGCGGTGGACCGCATGGATCTGACCAACATGCCCATCGAGCTGGCGGTCACCGGCGCGTATTCCAAGGGCGGCATTCCGCTNNAACGTGAAGATCGCGGGCGAGCAGCCCGTGCTCGACAACGCCATCGAGCGCTTCCTGGGCGTCGACCGCGCGCGCATCATGGCGGTGGCCAAGGAGACCCTGGAAGGCAACCTGCGCGGCGTGCTGGCCAC
>PMZX01000221.1:0-27554 GCA_003170035.1 Myxococcales bacterium
CGCGGCCCGCCCGGCGAGGGCGCGCCTGCGATGCCGGAGTCGTGCGAGTCGGTCCTTCAGGAAGAGGGCATGCCAAAGACAGACGCGTCGCAAGGACCGGCTCGAAGATAGATGTGTTGAGCTGGGCGACCAGGCGCCCGCATGGCAAGGCGCTACTCGAGCCAGCCGCCGTTCAGGAGCACGATGTACTCGGCCTTCGATGGATCGAACGCACCGATGGTACGCGGATAGAGCAACACCACGGCGTCGAAGACGTAGCCCCAATACTCGAAGGCAGGCGGAATCGCGGTGGCAATTACCACCGCCGCGGCCTGGGTCATCTGCGCAGTCGCCTGGCCCTCAGAGAGATCGAGGCTGCGAACCCGTATCGTAGCGTCTAGCCAATCGGGCCGAGAGCATCCGCTGCCGAGGTCACTTGTGTCCCAGGCCGAAGGGAACAAGATCTCGCCTGTGCCCGCCCAATAGGTCGTTCCGGCGAAGACGGTGAGGCCACTGCGGGCGCTCACTGCCGCTATGCCGCCGAAGTCGCTCGACGGCTTGGAGAAGAGCCATTCGTCCGTCGGTGGAGATGCATAGGTCGGTGTCCCACCGCAAATGGGCGAGAGTCCCACTCCAGACGGGAAGGTCACGTCCGCATTTGCGGTGTCGCACGCGGACGTTTCAGTCGTCGTCTGTGCGTACTTGCCACAAATGAACTTGTGCCCAAGGATTCGCAGCGACGCATAGTCGAGGCGCACAACGGCTGTGCAAGTACCGATAATTTGGGTCTGCTTAACGATGTCCGAAACAATCGCGCTGCAATCGCCCGAGACTCCTCCGGTTTCCGCGCCATCTGTGCCGCCCGTGCTGACATTTCCGTCGCTGCCAGAGTCAGGGGCAGAGCCGGCGTCAGGGCAGCCGTTGCTGATGCGGTCGAGAATGTCTTTCATGAACAACTCAATCGAGGTCAGCGCGGCGTCGTCCTTCTCACTGATGTTGAGCTCGATGTAGAAGCGGTCAAGATAGGCGTAGGCGGCATATGCGCTGGCCAGACCTGGGTCGACCACCGCGTTGGGGCCGGGGATGGCGAAGCTCTTGGCTGGCAGGGCGTAGTTGTAGATGGCCTGGGCATTCGCAACGGTGCCCATGTCGTGGATGGCCACCTGGATGGTGCGGGAACCCTGGCTGTAATTGACGTACGCACTGCTGACCCAGCCGCGATCAATGTACTTGGGCGCGCCGCCGTCGATGCGACTGTAGAGCCCCGTCTGGTCGGTGATCAGTGAGACACCACCAGTTTGCACCCAGGTGTCGACCTCGTTGTCAGGCGGCAGCATGTCGAGCAGCGACGAACTGCCAGTCATGCCGCAAGTTGACGGCGTGCCACCCAGAGGTGTGGCTGTCGTACCCACTGTCGCCGTCGACCCACCACTTCCCGCAGTTGTGCCGCCAGTTAACGGCGTGCCACCCAAGGCTGGCACCGTCGTTCCCCCTGTTCCCGTCGACCCACCACTGGGAGCAATCCCATCCACCCCGCTGTCGTCATTACCCCCCGCTCCCAGAGCATCGGTCTTCGTACAACCGAGTGACGCCAGGACAAAGTAACCAATTGGAAGAAGAGACAAGAGCGAATGGGCTTCTTTCATCGCAGTCCTCACTTGGTTCCTATCTTCCCTAGTGACGGCACCTGGGCAAACGTTTCAGGGACAATGATGAAGGGCCTGCGCGGCTCGCTTGGCCAGGGGATCGGCCAGACCCTTCTCGAGAACGTCGCCGAGATCTCTCTTGCCCTCGGGACAACGGCCCGCCTTGATGCGCAATTCGCCGCGCACGGTCTGCAGCTCACGCGCGCGCGGGATCCCCGAGAGAGCAATGGAATCCAGCACCGTCAAGGCCTCGGTCTCGCGCCCCTGCGCCAAATAGATCTCGGCGCGCAAGACGCGCGTTTCCAGGCGCATGTGTCCATTGGGGTAGCGCTGCTCGTGTGCGTCGAGGAGAGCGAGCGCGGCGCTGGCATCGTGGGTGCGATGCCAGGGCTCGATCACCGACGCAAAAGAACGACTCTCAGCCACGATGGGGCTCTCTTCCTTGGCGACGGACAGGGTCGGGGCAGGTGCCTCGAACGCCCGATTCGGCCGGGCTCCCCCGCGCGATGAAACAGGAGTGCGCAGGGCGAGCGACCGCGGGCGTGTCACTGCCTGGCGGGCAGGCGGGGTAAGCGGGGCAGTTGCTTGCACGGCCTCGGCCGGCCCAGTCCCGGGAATCGGAACAGGCTCAGGGGCAGGCGCCGCACTCGGCGCGAGAGACGGCGCAAGCCCCGACGGATCCGTGGCAGATTGATTCCTTGTGGACGATTTCGGCATGGCAGGCCGGCGACGCGGCTCAGGCTTGGTTGGCGTGGTGGACGAAACCGACCGCGGCGCAAACAGCGCCCCTATCAGCGGTAGCGCGCGCAACCCGCCCTGGGCCACGGCGAGAGTCGCGCTGGTAGCCAGCACAAGAGCAAGCGCGGCCAAGCCTGGCCAAAGAGCCATGTGCCGCGAACGCACGCCTCTCTCGAACAGGCGCCGCTCGATAAGCTCGGTTTGCCAGGGATGAAGACCACGCGTGTCGCGCGCCTGATGCAGAAAGGCCAACCCCTCGTGCACAAGCGCATCATCGGTTTCCGCGCCAGGCGGCTTCTTATCGGCTGACATTTTCGCACCTCAGTCGAGTGACGTTCGCCCCGGAAGAAGGGAACTCCCGTTGATAGATTCGCAGAAAGCGTGCTCGCGCTCTGTGCCGTCGCAGACGCGCGTTGGCTGCTTTGATGCCCAGCAACGCCGCAACCTCGTACGCTGCCAACTCCTCCAGCTCGAACAGAATCAGGATGCGCCGGTCGCCCTCGGGCAGGCGGTCGAGAATGCGATAGACATCCCTCGCGGTCTGGTTTTGTTCGACGACGCGCAAGGGATCCGGGCCGGCCCCCGCAACAGGACCGGCCGTCTCGTGCGCAGAGCCCGAAAGCCAGCGTCCCCAACGCTCCTTGCGACGGCGGTGGCGCACGACCTTGTCGGTGATGCCGAACAACCAGGTGGACACGCTCGATTCGCCGCGAAAAGTGGACAGGCGCCTGCAGGCAATCGCAAACACTTCGTGCACGGTGTCTTCCAGATCGAGGGCCGGCCCACCCAGGCGTGCAGCCCAACGCGCCACCTGATGCACGTGCATCCGGTAGATGGTTCCCGCATCGAGCGAGATCTCGGGGTTGGTCACGTCGCCCTATCTAGTGACGGCCAGGCACAAAACATTTCACCTCGCGCCGAAAAGAAATGCCAGCCCGGCACCCGCGCTGACGTTCCAGCGCGAGAGCGTGATGTTTTGCGGACGATCATCGAGGGTGAGGTGCTCCCCGCGCAGGGCATAGCTGGCGCCCGCAAACAGGAAAGGTGCGACGCGCCCCACCCTCAGGCCGAGGCGGACGCGCAAGTCGGCCGCCGCTCCCCAGGCGGTTGCGCTGCGCCCGGGCGAGAGCTGTCTGCCGTTGAGAGTGAGCAGCGTCAGCTCGGGGAAAATTCCAGCCTCGCCGAAGAACCGGCCCCGCGCTCGCACCACGCCGGCCCCAACGCCAAGGTGGAAGGTGCGGTAGGCTGCCAACCCTGGGCCCAGCGTCCGCTCGCGCTCTCCCGTGGCCTCGAAGAGTGCGGCCAGGTTCAGAGCGCCGGTTGGCCTGTAGCCCACGAGAATACCCGCGCCAAAGGTGCCCGCGTCTCCGTCGTGCGTGCCGAATCCCAGGCCAGCGACCTCGCCGCGTGGGTCTGGCTTCGGTTTCTCGGCCGCGACTGCTGTCGGAGATGCTGCCGCCTCTGTCGCGGACGCGGCCGCCTTCGCGTCCGGCAGTACGGCCGGCGGAGCTGACGCCTTTGTAGCGGGCGGAGCTGGCTTCGCGTCCAGCGGCGCAGCGTCGTCCGCTTTCGCCACCTCACGCTGCTCACGCGGGCGGAGGCTGGCTCGCCTCTCGGAATTCGCGGTTCTTGGGCGCGGTCGTGGAACGTCGGATGGGAGAGTTGCCGCGCTGTGGTTCTGGGCTTCGAGCCTGGAGTCCTGGGCTTCGGCCAGGGGCGCGGTGGTCCACTCACCCACCCAGGCCGCAATGAAGACCGCGGCCACGGTCGCGCGCTCGTGGCAGGTCTCGGGCGCTGCAATGTCTCGTGCGCCCAGCATGGAATTGTCCCTACCCCGCAGGACGACATGCATGCTCGCGTCCTTGACTGTGACCTCTGGCGAACCCAAGGCGGCAAGGGCCGCAACAACGCCCAGGCGGTCGATCTCTGCGGCGATGGCGTCACCGCTCGGGCAGGTCGTGCCGGTCGGCAGCACCACGACCGTCCCTGCCCACAGCAAGGATGCCATTGGTCCCCACATGCCCAAGCACTATCGTCGATCTTGGGCACAGACGCGAGAGCCGTGCGCGCGGGTTGAAGCCAGGGTTGATGAAAGGCTAGCAAAAAGCGAATGCGCCGTAGCCCACCACCTCGTCGCGCGGGCCGGCCGTGTCGCCGGAATTGCGCAGGTCGATCGTCGCAGCCGAAAGTCCCTTGTCCGCAGCGATCCGCAAGAGTGCGTTGACCGGCGTTGCGCCGCAGGCTTGATCGAAGTCGACCGCGCCCGCGTGGCGCGCCTGGATGGTCTCGGCGGTTTCACGGTCGAGGCGACAGGCGGTCTCGTAGTCGTGGTAGTGGGAAAGGTCCGAGCTGACCACGATCACGGTCTCCGGCCCGCCCCACAGACGCGCAAGAATCGCGGCCACGCTGGTGAAGTCGTGGTCCCCAGCCAGCAGAGGCACCACGCTCGCGCCGGGGAAAACCCGCTGCACGAAAGGCAGGTGCACTTCCAGGCTGTGCTCGCGGGCGTGAGCGGCATCGTTCTGAACAATCAGCCCGTCTTTGAGCAAGGCTTCGATGGCGTCACGATCCACGGACACTGCACCGAGGGGCGTCGCGAAAGCTGCGGCACGGCTGGCTGCCACGCCAGCAAACGGCACGCGATGCGACGGGCCCACCAGGATCACGCGCTCGATGCCCTTGGCTTGGGGAATCAGGCTGGCGTAGGCGCTGCCCGCGACGGGCCCGGAATACTGGTACCCGGCGTGTGGCGCAATGACTGCCTTGGTCGGCTGCGTTTGAACCGCAGGCCGCGCGTCGGCCAGATAGGCCTCGACCGCCGCAGTCAACCGCTTCGCGTCCCCGGGATAGAACGTCCCGGCTACCGCGGCAGCACGCGTCCCCATGGCCTATACTTTACCTGGTATTTCTCGCGAGGAAACCAAAGCTTGAGCGCGTCCGTCCAGAGGCCGTCCCAGTCCAGCGCTAGTCCCGCGCCGGTGGCAACCCGGTACTACCGCCGCGACGGCGAGGACCATGTGGTGTGCGAGCTGTGTCCGCGCTTCTGCCGTTTGCGCGAGGGCCAGCGCGGCCTGTGTTTCGTGCGCGCCTGCCAGGACGGGAAGATCGTGCTCACCAGCTACGGCCGCTCGACCGGATTCTGCGTGGATCCCATCGAGAAGAAGCCGCTCTATCACTTTTTGCCTGGCACGCCGGTGCTGTCCTTTGGTACCGCCGGCTGCAACCTGGCGTGCAAGTTCTGCCAGAANNGGCTGCCCCAGCGTGGCCATGACCTACAACGATCCAGTGGTGTTTCACGAGTACGCCATCGACGTGGCTGACGCTTGCCACGAGCGCGGCATCAAGACCGTGGCGGTGACCGCCGGCTACGTGTGTCCGGCCCCGCGCGCAGAGTTCTATCGCCGCATGGATGCGGCCAACGTGGACCTCAAGGCCTTTACCGATCGCTTCTATCGCGAGCTGTGCGCCGGCGATCTGGCCACCGTGCTTGGCACCCTGGTCTATCTGCGCGAACAGACCAAGGTCTGGGTCGAAGTCACGACCCTGCTGATTCCCGGGGAGAACGACAGCGATCGCGAGCTGGACGAGATGACCCGCTGGATGCGCGCCAACCTGGGGCCCGACGTGCCGCTGCACTTCTCCGCCTTTCACGCCGACTTCCGCATGCGCGACAAACCGCCCACCCCGCCCCAGACCCTGACCCGTGCGCGCCAGATCGCGCTCGGCAATGGCCTGCGCTACGTGTACACCGGCAACGTGCGTGACCCGGCCGGCGGCAGCACGATCTGCGTGGGCTGTGGCAGGCAACTGGTCGGCCGCGACTTGTATGAACTCACGGCCTGGAACCTCACCGACGACGGCCATTGCGCTGCTTGTGGCGTTCTGTGCCCGGGCGTCTTCGCCGGTGCCCCCGGCGGTTGGGGCAATCGCCGGCTGCCGTTGAGTGACGTCAGCCGAGAGTGATTCTTCTCAATAGCTTGGGGCTCAATAGGGATGCGGGGGCCATCCCGAAGCGGCGCAGTAGGTCTGATAGCGAGCCAGCACCACGTCGTCATAGCTCGTGTTGTAGGTGGCGCAGCTCTTCGTGCTCCCGTAGCTGTTGTAGTTCCCGATCGCCATCAACGTGTATTGCTCCTCGGTACAACCAGAGAACTGCGCCATCGCCTGCTGCCGGTTGTCCGCAACGCCGGCGATTCCTTGCTCGATATTGACGGCCGGGTTGAAGATGGACGTCGACCAGAGAACCGAGCTTTGCGAGACGGTCAGGTTGGGGTGTCCGCTGGACAGCAGCCCCGGACCGCCTGCGCGCGGGTTGCACGCGGGTACGATCTGCATCAAGCCGAAGCATTCAGATTCAGCCGCGGACCAGCCCGAGGGCGTGCCGCAGGGCAGGTTGGGGCAGCCCGCTGCGTCGATCTGAAACCGCGACTCGACGTAGATGATCGCCTTGAAGATCATCGCGTCGGGCTCGTTGTACTTCTGGGTGAACTGAAGCAGCAGGCAGTCGTAGGCGTCGGTGTTGGCCTGATCGGTGATGCCGGTGTGCAAGGGGTCGGGATTGCATGTGCCCCCGCCGCCCGAACAACCCACGATCCCGACGGCGACCAGCGCGACCCGGATGGCAACCGCGCCCCTGCCCCGTCCGCAGATCGGTCTTTCGCCACACTGTCTGGCCACGGCCGAAACAGTCCTTTCCACATCGACAAGATACGCCCAAACCCGGGCCGTCTCTAGCTCGTCCCTGTGCAACGCCAGCGCACAAATCGGCGCGACTACTTTGCCTGGAGTATATTTGGCCCTGTCATGAGCAATACCAAGTCGCTGGAACGAAGGGATGTTCTCAGGCTCGGCGTGGGTGGCCTCGCCGCTGGCGCGCTGTCTGCCGGCTGCGCGACGGTGGCGTCGAGTCAGGAAAAGAAGACCCTCGCGCCCGAGACGGCGCCGCAGCCAAAACAAGCGCCCGCAACTGCGCCGGCTGCCGCCAAGACCGCTGGGCCGCCACGCCGCGTACTCGGCCGAACCGGCATCGAGGTGCCCATCGTCAGCATGGGCGTGATGAACGCTGACAACCCCAACCTGGTTCGCGCCGCGCTGGATGGCGGCATCTTCCTGCTCGACACCGCGCATGGCTACCAGGAAGGTCGCAACGAGGAGATGCTCGGCACGGTCCTTCCGGACCGCAAGCGCGACTCCTTCGTGCTGGCCACCAAGGTCCACCTCAGCACTCTGGATCGCAAGACAGGTCTCTTCTCGAAGGAGACGCGCGGCGAGGAGATCGGTGAGAAGCTCGACATCAGTCTCAAGCGCCTGGGGCTCGATCACGTGGACATCCTTCACCTGCACAACCAGTCGGCGCGCGAGAGCGTGCTCTATGAACCCGTTCTGAAGGCGCTGGAGAAGGCCAAGCGCGACGGCAAGACGCGTTTTATCGGCCTCTCGACCCACAAGAATGAGCCCGAGGTCATCCGGGCCGCTGTGGAGGCCAAGCTCTACGACGTCGTGCTGACCTCGTACAACTTCCGCCAGGACCACCACCTGCAAGTGCAGAAGGCCGTCGCGGAAGCGGCGCTGGCGGGCCTCGGCATCGTGGCCATGAAAACCCAAGCCGGCATCTACTGGGACAAGGAGAAGCAGTCGCCCATCAACATGAAGGCAGCCTTGAAATGGGCGCTGCGGGATCCGAACGTGCACACGGCGATTCCGGGCTTCACCACGTTGGATCAATTGCAGACCGACCTGGAGGTTCTGCGCGATCCCACACTCACCGACGACGAGAAGCGCAGCCTGGAGGCACCCAAACTGGCCGGCTTCTTCTGCCAGGGCTGCGACCAGTGCCTCGATCCTTGCCTGCAGAAGTTGCCGATTCCCGAGCTGATGCGTTCCTTCATGTACGCCCATGCGTACCGCAACCGCGAGGCCGCTCAGGCGCTTCTGCTCGAACTCGAGTTGCCGGAGTCTCCCTGCGATGACTGTGGCGAGTGCCCGGTCCGTTGCGCAAAGGGATTCGACGTGCGCGAGCGCGTACGCGACATTGTGCGGCTGCGCGAGGTGCCGCGGGAATTCCTGGTATGAGGCGGCGCCTTTGCTCGCTACCGGGCGCGCTGCTGGCGCTCCTCGCGGCTTCGGCGAGCGCGTCGAGCCAAGCCGCTGCTGAGCCCAAGCCTGCCACCCCGCCCACGGCCTCACTCTTTCCCAAGATCGAAGGTTGGAGGATCTCCGACGGCCCGACCAGGTACACGCCCGAGACACTCTTCGAGTACATCGACGGGGGCGCCGACTTGTTTCTGCAATTCGACTTCCAGGATCTGGCTTGCGCGACCTACGTGAAGGACGGAGTCGACCGCGACAAGAATCGCAGATCGGCGCGCGCTTCCCAAGACGGTGACAGGTCGCGGGCGGCCGCCGGGGCGGAGATCACGGTGGACATCTACCACCACCGGGATGCCATGCGGGCCTTCGGGATCTACACCCAGGAGCGCCCGACTGGCACCACGCCCCTGCCCATCGGCATCGAGGGATACGCCGGACAGGACTACCTCGAGTTCGTGGTCGGCCCCTACTACGTCAAGCTGGTTCAGTCGGGCGGCAGGGAGACGTCCTTCCTCCGCCTGTTCGCGGACAAGGTGGCCGCCGGTCTGCCCGGCACCCGCGAGGCCCCGGCCATCTTGAAGTGCTTCCCCGACCGAGGCAAGCGCGCCCGTGCCGAGAAGCTCGCCGCGCGCGACTTTCTCGGCCACCCGTTTCTTCACGACGCGGTCGCGGTCCCCTACCAGATCAACGGAGCCAACCTCCGCCTCTTTGCGGTCGAGGGCAAAGACAGCGCAGACGTTCGCGCCATGGTGAAACGCTACCGCGCCGCCGGAAAGTCACCTGGTGCCGAAGCTGATTCGGCTGGCTCCGAGGGAAGCGCGACGGTCAAGGACCCGCTCAACGGTGAGGTGGTGCTGCGCTGGAAGGGACGCTGGCTCTGGGGAGTCGTGGACCAACCGTGTACCGAGTGCAAGGCGCTCCTCGATGAACTGGGCCTGAGCCTTTCCGTCTTCGATAGGTAGCGTCGTCGCCACGGTCCGGTCGCCTGAAGTCGTCAGCCGCAACCGGGTGTCGAGTCAGGCCGCGGCTTCCGACCGGCGGATGCTGCGCACCGCCCGCCAGCCGACCCACGCGAATCCCAGGGCGATGAACAGGCAGCGTTGCAGGTTCTTCCCCTGGCCCGAGGTGAGCTGGTTCAAGTAGAACGGCAGCAGCGGATTCTCAGGCTGCGCAAGCACCTCGGAGGTGCTGTAGAGCAAAACGAACGGAAGAACAGACACAGCCAGGGTCACCACCAGCGCCTGCCTCCAGAACTCCGGGGCCCGGGTGTAGATGCCCGCCATGGCCAGCGCCAGCGCAGGGAAGGCGATGGCCAGATAGCGCGGGCCGGGCGTCGCGCCGCCATGCCAGCCGCCGAAGCTGGCGTTCATCCACAACAGGAGGACCAGGCCAGACACGGCGAAGCCGGCGGTCCATTTCGCGAAGGCACGCTGTTCCGGCACCCAGCCCGACTTGCGCCAGAGCAGGAAGGGCAAGATCAGCAGGCACAGCAGGACCCAGGGTTGGGTGTAGAGCAGTCCCCGCTCGGTGCTCACCAAGAGGTTGAGCACGACATCGGGTCGAGGGAGCAGGCGTAGCACGCCCCACAGATTGGGGACGTCCTTGGCCACGTCGACGAAGGCCGGGTTCTGGAACTTGTTGGGCAATCTGAACGGGCCCCCGAAACAGCGGAAGTGGTAAACAGCAAAGGCTGCGCCGGGCAAGACTCCGCCAAGCAGGAAGCGGCCAAGCCGAGACAGGCTGAGCCGTCGCAGGCGCCACATGGCCCCCAGCAAGGGGAGCAAGAGCAGCGCCGCACCGTAGTCGCACAACGTGGCCAGCCCGAAGAACAGCCCGATGAGCAAGGGAGAATCCCGGTGCAACGCCACGAGCATGGCCAGCACGAACATCGTCGCCATGCCGTGCCCAAAGTAGGTGTTCATGAACAGGCTTCCCGTGTTGCCGAAGAGCAGCGCCAAGGCGGCCACGTGCAGCGCCCGCTCGGGAAACCCCAGCTGTTGCAGGGCCGCAATCATCAGAAACACGACCAATGCGTAGGGAATCGCCTGGGTTGCCACCGAAAGCACGTGCAGGACAGTGGTTCGATTCTCTACCCGCCGCTTGTCGCGCTCCTCGCGAGTCTTCGCCCCGCGGATTGAAATCTTGTCCATGACCCGGAACAGCGGATATCCGAGCAGAGCGGGTCCCGGTGCCTTGTTGGAGAAGTAGTGGCCATCGGGCGTTTGCGCCCAGTCGATCGTGTGCTCATGATACTTGTCGATGCGGAAGCTGTGGTCCTCGGCCATGGCCGCCAAGGCTGCCCAGCGGGAATAGGAGTTGGTGAATCCATCCACGTTGACCAGGCACTGGATGGCGAGAAAGAGGACGACCCAATCACGCGCCGGGTTTCTGGCGACGCGCGCGAAGAACCCCGGTTTCGCCGGCGCGGCTTCGGCCAGGACGGCAGAGCCAGCGGCCGGTGTCACGGACTGCCCGGGACCGGGGCCCTGCTCCAGGTCAGACGCATGCGCGGCCTCGGTCGTGGCAACGGCACTCTCTTGCTTGCTGAGATCCGGCGAAGCGGGGTCTGGCATTGGGCGCAGTCTACTCTATCAGGCGTGGGCTCGATCCCGGTTCCGTGCGAGCGACCACCCAACGCGCCAATCCCGCGTCGTAGGGAGACGGTGACCGATACCTCACTGTGACGATGAGATTCTCTGCTGATGGCGGATCAGCCGCGGAAGAAAACTGGAACGCGATCCCCGAGCATTCCGTCAGGTGTGAGTGGAACCACTCGAACTGTCTTTCTTGCACTGCGGGCACCTGGTCCAGGTTGATGACCGCACGGGTTTTTCCGATCTGGCGTGCCGTTTGGCAAATCTCGCGAACCTGCTTCTGGACCTCCGACGGGATCGAACTGTAGTGATCTCCCCGGGTCCCGTGGTTGCGGGCGATCTGGGCATGGGCAGAGACCACGAAGGCGGCGTTGGCCACCACCAAGACAATTGTGAGTGCCTGGAGCCCCCTGCGCAGCGGCCAAGGCAGGCGCGCCATGGACCATGCTGCAAAAAACGGCAGGACCCAGAAGCAGCTCATGAAGTAGTGCGGGTGCAAGGGATAGGGACGGACCGCGAAATAGTAGAGAAGGAGAAGCACGAAGTAGACGACGCCGAACTGGATCACCACGGGCACAGGCAAGCGCCGGTCCCGATGTCGCTTCCGCAAGGAAGAAAGAAGTCTCCCCAACGCCACGGCCAGTGCCCCCCACCCCGCCACGCTCACCGCCCATGCCAAGGCGTCTGCCCAGCGCAGCGGGCCCAGGGACGCCAGTACAGGAACCATCGTCTGTTCGAGAAAGTACTCCATTCCCTTTGAGGAAAGGAACATCCCCGTCCCGAGGAAGGTCTCCGGTAAGGTGTGGGTCAGCCCGTCCTTGGTCAATTCCAGTTGCGAACCGTGCGCGAGCTCCCCGGCCACTACGCGCAGATAGGGTGCCATGGTGGCGAACATGGTCAGCACAGCGGCCACCGAGCCGATCCAAGCGCGCCGCGCCCGGCGGGCGCGCCACAGCAGTGGCACCGCCACGCCCCAGGCCGCGACAATCACTGGCAAGGCCATGAGGTGGAGATTGAACACGAGTCCGCACGCGATCCCCAAACCTACCCACGAGCCCACGCGCGATGGATCGTCTCCCAGGCGCGCCAGGAACACAAGTGTGAGGGGCACGAGCAAGACGAAGAACGTATTGTCCCAAGGAAGGCGCGCATAGAAGAACAGATAGGGTGAGGCAACCACCAGCGCCAAAGTCCAGAGAGCGACCCATGAACCAAACGACGAGCGCAGGGTCAGAAACAGCAACAGAAAACCCAAACACTGGAAGGCCGCGTGGACGCCCACAATCCAGGCCACGTTGTCCGTGAACAAGCGAACCGGCAGATACAGCCAAAGCGCCGTTGGGCCATAGACCACACCCTTGGTTCCCCAAAGCGCGTGGGTAGGCAGGCTGTGGTGGGATAGGTGGTAGTCGATCAGCATTTGAAATGCTGGCTCGTCGCTGATGAAGGGAGCCGACCGCAGGTCCACGAATCGCAGCAGGGCAAGCGCGAGCACCAGCGCGGCCAGGAGAAGGAATCCAACCTGCTTGGGCCGCATGCCGGCCAGCCGTGCGTTCCATCCCTGCAAAGCATTCAAGATGGCGCGCTCCCGTCTCTACAGCCCAGGTGATCTGAATCGTACGCAACCAGCGAGAGCCACGATGCGCCCCAGGATCGCGTTGGCATCCAGCGTCCGGAAGCGATCCGGGCCGAAATCTTCTCTGGCCGAGGATACCAGAACCCTGCCGGTCACCGGAGCCGACCGGATGCCCCAAGCGGGCGTGTCATCGACGCGAGCGAGGGTCTCCATCGCCTTCAGATGCCGCTTGAGCCGTTTCATCGGCACAGGACAGATGCAATAGCGAGGCCAGTGTTTTCTCCGCATTCCTGCGTGGACGAGGCGACACAAACCGGACAATTGGGTCGCGGTCCAGGTCTGGAATCGGAGCCCGGCACAGGGAGGTGCCTTTGCGCTCCAGTCCCGACGCCGTAGTACCAGCTCCGAACTTCAGTGAGATCTACCGCAGCACTCAGCGCGCCGGGCCGATCGCCGCATCGGCCGATGACGATCCGGACGTCCTCGAGACGCTACTTGTCCGGCAAGTCGGGCGGACAATCATTGAAGTGCAGGACCCGCCCCTTGCCGGCCCGCTTGCCACAGAGAAGCGCGTGATCCGCGCGCCGCAGGAGTTCATCCTGGTCGATCTGGGAGCCGTCATCGTCGGTGGTGGCCACACCGAAGGTCGCACTCACGATGCCGTGCTCGTCGATGGGCTGGCCCGACAAGGCCTGTAGGATGCGGCCGGAAACCAGGCACGCCTGGGCAGCGGTGGTTTCGGGAAGCAGGACCACGAACTCGTCTCCCCCGAAGCGGGCGACGATGTCTATCTCCCGCAACCCGGTCCGCAACCGCTGCGCCACGGTCACCAGAACGCGATCGCCAGCCTCGTGGCCGAAGCGATCATTGACCTGTTTGAACCCGTCGAGGTCGACCAGAGCCAGGCTCAGGCTGCGCGGGTGCCGCCGCATACGCACGAATTCGTCGCGGATGCGCTCGGACAGGTGGCGCCGGTTATACAGGCCGGTCAGCGGATCGGTGATGGCCAGCTTCTCGACCTCGCGCCGCGCCTGATCGACGGCTCGTGTGAGCAGGGCACCGGTCACCGCCGAGCTGAGTACAAGACGCAGTTCTTCATAGAGCATGGTGTCGGGCGCGCCGAACTCGAGCGCTGCCATACCCAGCCGCTCGCCGCGGAAGGCAAGCGGCACGATGACCATCGAGCGGCCGTCGAGAAAGCCGGCGGGCGCCAGTTGGCCCGTGGAAAAGCGCACCGGCTTGTCGCGACGACCCTTTTCGCTGAACACCAGCGTGGCCTCGCTTTGTTCGCTGACCCGGTTGGGCTCGGTGAACAGCGCCACGGCACCAGCTCGAATTCCCAGGCGGGGCAGATGCTCCGCCGCTGCCTCGCCGAGCGCGTCCAGGCTGGGCGCCGCCAGCATCGCGGCGGTCGCCTCGGCCACTGTCCCCATCAGGGCCACCAACTCGCCCCGCTGTTGAGCCTGCGCGATGGCCGACATGTCACTGGCCACCAGCAACGCCTCCTGGATGAGGTCGTAGATGCGACCCCGCGTGGCGGAATCGTGGACACAGGCCAGGGCATCGCGNNCGCAGAACCAGGAGCACGTCGTGCGCGCTGCCCACCGAGCTATCCCGCCTGAGCAAGGCGTAGCAGATGTCTTCCACGCAGTTGACGAAGGCAGGCGCTTCCGGTTCGGCAGTCTGCTCGAGGAAGGCAGAGAACAGACGCTGCTCCCAGTCCTCGGGCACGAAGTCGAATCCGTTGTGCGCGGCCTGACGGAGGTCGTCGAGGACGCTGTCCTGGCGGGCGCGCAAGGCGGCGGCGAAATCCTGAGTCTCACCCGGCAGGGGCCAGTACAGCACGCGCTCGCGGCTTCTTGTGTTGCACCCGCAAGAGCGCCGGCGCACGAATTCCGTCTCGAAGGTGATGGCGCGTTCGAGCAGCGGGGTTCCGTGCAGGGCTCCGGCCAGGGTGCGCACGGCGTGGCGGACCTGTTCGGTCACCGGCTGGCGCACGGTGGTCAGCGGTACGCGCGCGTAGCGGGCGAAGTCTAGATCGTCGAATCCCACCAGCGAGAGATCGCGCGGCACCCGAACCCCGCGCCGGTCGAGCTCGTCGAGCGCCCCCAAAGCCATGACGTCGTTGGCGCACACGATGGCATCCACCTCACCCGGCCCCAGCCCGCGGCGGTCGAATAGCTCGGCCACCGCCAGGCCGCCGCTGGGGCGGGTGAAATTGCCAATTCCCATCCGGCGCGAATCGGCGTGAATGCCCTGCTCGGCCAGCGCGCGCGCAAACCCACGATAGCGCGCCTGTGCTTCGGGGTTCCCGGGCGGGCCGGCAATCATGGCAATCTTGCGCCGGTCGTGGGCCTCGATGAGGTGCTTGACGGCGGTGTACATCCCAACCTCGTTGTCGATAAGCAACGAGAACAGGCCGGGTACTTCCACCCCCAGGCAGACGCGCGGCAGAGGAGCGTAGCGCTGCGCGAACGAGGCGATCTGGGCCAGCGTCACGTGGTGGCCGATGGTATGCGCGCAAATGAGCAGGGCGTCCACGTTGTGCGGGCCCACGAGGTCGAACACGAAGCCCTTGGGATGCTGCAACTCGATGCCCAGCATGCCGCCGGAGATGGCCACGAAGTCCAGGTTCTGCTCACGCGCCTCGCGCTCCGCGGCCACCAGCACCTGTTTCTGAAACTCGTCGTCAAAGGCGTCCGCCAGAAGCCCCAGACGAGGCCCCCGACGAGGAAGACCGGCTTGCTGCGGCTCATCCATGGGCGTCACTTGTGGCGATAGCGAGATTGCCTCTGAATCCATTGTGCTCATTTCGGGCTGCGCATCGCAAGGGTTGCGGATCTTTCCGAGAATCTCGCTTGGGACCACATCTCCTACCATCAACTACCTTCCATGACTTCGGGGAAAGGGGGCTGCGGCCAGCTCTGCGCCCGACAACCCTGTCGGGGAGGCTGGAGACCGCGAAGTTTCAAACGGCCAATATCGCGATAAATACGAGAGGCCAGCTTGAGTTCTTGACCGTTCCTGATATGAGAAGCCTTCTGGAAGCAAGTGGGTTCTGAATAGCTTCCGGAAACGGAGTTCTCGCCATGTCTACTCGTCGCGTTTCATTGATCTCAGGAATTGGACTTGAATCGTTCGTGTTATTCGCTCTGCTGCTGGGCTGCAGCTCGTCGACCATGAATGCCAATCCACCGAAGAGCAGCGGGGGCAGCACGAACGGCACGACCGGCGGTCTTTCCAGTACAGCGGGCGGTGCTGGGGGCAACGTCGGCAGCACGGCGGGCTCTACCGGTGGCACCAACGCCACGGGAGCTGCCGCCACAGCAGGTACGGGTGGAGTCGCGGTCACGGCCACTGGCGGAACCGTTGCGACGACTACGGACGGAACCGTCACAACGGGCACCGGTGGCTCGATTGGCGCAACCGGTGGTGCGGCTACCGGCACGGGCGGTAGTTCAACCGCTGCCACGGGTGGCGCAACCGCAGTAGATTGTAACCCACCGGTTGCGACTCATTGCACGGGAACCCTGCCCCCGGCTGCATTGATTTCCGATTTTTCAATCGCCACGGGTGCCACTGCGCCGGTTGTGTTTGGAACCTGGGGTCAGAGCATCTTTGGTGGCGCCTATACCTATCCGGGGACTGGCCCCGCCTGCGGCACAGGGATCGTGAGCGCTTATCCGCTCACTCAAACGACAACCGGTGGAAATTGGAACATCCAGGGAACCGTTGGTACCTATTCCGGACTGGGGCTTTGGTGGAGTTGCAATACCAGTACCGCGGCGGCGCCAGCCTATGCAGGCGCGTGCGCCATTGATGCGTCGGCATACACGGGAATTTCATTCACTGTTTCCGGAAGTATTGGCCCGGTTTCGAAAGGTACAGGCACCGTAGGACTAATGATGGGCGTCTCAACTCCGAGTACGACGGCACCTACCACGGATTCGGCGGGCAATCCCAAGAATTGCGGGACTTGCACGGCCGCCACTTGCGGCTCTAGCGTCGCAGTGCCGGTGACGGCAACCGCGACTACCGTAACGTTCACCTGGGCACAGTTGGGCGTCACAACGCCGAATGCGATTACCGGAATCTCATTCTCATTCACGGATCCTTTCAG
Source organism: Myxococcales bacterium (assembly GCA_003170035.1). GTDB lineage: Bacteria > Myxococcota_A > Polyangia > Fen-1088 > Fen-1088 > Fen-1137. The sequence continues at coordinate 16,744 of PMZX01000221.1, forward strand.
CCTAAATAATGGCTACGCAACCTCCCCGTTCATTGCGACTCCGTACCCTGTCAATATCTCGATCGACGATCTCCAATTCACCCCGTAGAGCGGGTGGAGGCCGCGGCATCGGGAGCCGCCTCCGCCCGCTGGGAGATGAGGTGCGCAGCGGCGGTTCTGGACAGGGCGCCCACCAGTGAATCATTCTTCACTGATGGGCGCTGCAGTTTCGTTACGGAACGAAGGAAAGATCGTCGATCGTTACGTCCACCGGATAGGCGACGCCGGTGCCTGACCAGGTAAAGTAGAATGACATGCCGGTGAGCTTGCTAGGCGTGACGCCCAGCTGTGGCTTGCCACCTGTCAAGTTCGCCCACGGAATCGTCACTTTCGTTGGTGTTGCCGTAACCGGGATAGCCGCCGACGGCCCGGTGCAAGTTCCGTCGTACTGGTTGTTTCCTGGTGGATTGCAGGTGCCGAAGGTTGCTGTGACGGTCGCGGGCGGCACGGTGTTCTTGGCGTACCAAGCGGTTGAGATCGTGTCTTCCGCGGTGCTAACGCTCAGATTTAGGGTATTGGGTGCTGGTACCGAGCCCGAAACGGTCATTGAAATTCCCTTGAACGTGGAAGCGTCGAGCAGAGCGCAGGCATTCCAGTACATGCCGAGGCCGGAGTACGTCCCAACCGTTCCCGTGATGTGCCAATTGCTGGCCGTTATGTTGGAGGTGAGAGCAGGTTGCGGAACGGACGCCGAGTCGGGATAGATGTACGTGCCGCCCGAGAACGTAGTTGTGAAGTTGCCAAAGCTAATTTCCGTCGGCACGATGCCGGCGTCCGTGGGCGTGTATGTGAAATCGGTGATGAGCGGCGTGGTTGGTGTCGCGCACGTGGTTGCAGTCGGCAAACCACCGCCGGTTGCCACAGCGCCACCGGCCACCGAACTGCTGCCACCCACACCGCCCGCACTTGTGCTCGCGACTTCCGATGTGCCTGCGGCTCCGCCCGCGGTGCCTGTGGTTCCGCCCGCCGTGCCTGTGGTTCCGCCGGTGCCGTTGTTGCTGCTTGAACTCACGCACCCGCAGGCGAAACTTGCCGCAACCGCACCCAGAAGGGCGATTTGGGTGACTGTAAGTAGGTGACTGCCGTTCTTCTGCATCGCGCTAGACATGCGTTCTCTCCGAATTGAATGTTTCAACCTAGGGATTCGGGTGCAATCATCGGGACTGCGTTCACCCCGCCGGCGATGGAATATCGCGAGCCGTCGCGGTCTCCCAAGCGAGCGAGAACGGTATTGCAGCAGGTGCAGTAGTTTTGTCAACGCCTCTTTTGGGTCCGTGGGCCAAGATGACGTGTCAAGTGAGTGGCGCGAACCTGGCATAGGGACGTAGTAGATTTAGTCTTCTTTCTCAGGAGGCTTGATGACACGTGGAGAAGAGCGGGCTTGTTCGTCCCATGCTCCCAGACACTTCTCCCTTCTCCGTCCCCGGCCCAGCCCCCTGCTTTGAATCCCAGGAAGACACAGCCTCAACTTGCCTTAGCTGAACATTTGCCTAGTATTGGCGGGATGCAGGTCCGCGCCCAGGACGACTCGCTCAATCCTGCCCAGGTCGCCGCGGTCGAGCACGGCGACGGGCCGCTGCTGGTTATCGCGGGGGCGGGTTCGGGCAAGACGCAGACCCTGGCGCATCGGGTGGCCGCGCTCATCCGGCGCGGCGTGGATCCGAGGCGCATCCTGCTGCTCACCTTCACCAGGCGCGCGGCTGCCGAGATGACCAGGCGGGCGGCGCGATTGGCCGGACGCATGCGCGATGTCGACGGAACCCTTCCCTGGGCCGGGACCTTCCACGCCATGGCCAACCGCCTTCTGCGCATGCATGCCGCTGTGGTGGGCCTGCATCCCGGCTTCACCTTGCTCGATCGCGAGGACGCGGCGGATCTGGTCGACCGCATACGCCAGATGCGCGGGCAAGCGCGCACCGATCGGCGCTTCCCGCGCAAGGGTACCTGCATCGCCATCTATTCGCGCGTGACCAACACGCAGGGCAACCTGCATCGCTGCCTGGAGCAGGCCTTCCCCTGGTGCCTGGAATGGGAGGACGATCTGCGCCAGCTCTTTGCTGCCTATGTCGACGCCAAGATCGAACGGCAGGTGCTCGACTACGACGATCTCCTTCTCTACTGGTTGCACCTGTTGGGCGACGCAGGGGTCGCCCAGCGCATCGGCGAGCGCTTCGACCACGTGCTGGTCGATGAGTATCAGGACACCAACAGCCTGCAGGCCGAGATCCTGCGGCGGCTCAAGCCGAGCGGCCGCGGGGTCACCGTGGTCGGCGACGACGCGCAGTCGATCTACGCCTTCCGCGCGGCCACCGTGCGCAATATCCTGGATTTTCCCAAGCAATATGACCCGCCGGCCACGGTGCTGACCCTGGCGCAAAATTACCGGTCCACCCAGGCAATCCTGGACGCGGCCAATGCGGTGATCGGGCTGGCCAGGGAACGCTTTACCAAGGATCTCTTCACCAGCCGGCGGGGTGGCGCCCGGCCCGGGCTGGTCACGGTGGCCGACGAAGACGCGCAGGTGAACTGGGTGGCGGATCGGATCCTCGAACAGCGCGAGGCAGGGGTGGCGCTCCGGCAACAAGCGGTGTTGTTCCGCGCGGCCCACCACAGCGACGCGCTGGAAGTCGAGCTTCAGCGCCGCAACATCCCTTTTGTCAAATACGGCGGTCTGCGCTTCCTGGAGGCGGCGCATGTGAAGGACGCGCTCTCGTGCTTGCGTTGGGCCGAAAATCCCAGGGACGGACTGGCCGTGTTTCGCGTGGTGCAGTTGCTACCCGGCATCGGGCCACACTATGCGGAGCGGCTGTGGCAGGCGCTGGCGCAGGCGAACGCGAGCCTGGCCGAGACCCTGGCCGGTTTCGCCCCGCCCGCTGCGGCCCAAGAAGACTGGCCACGACTGGTCGAGCTGATGCAGCGGCTGAGCAACCCGGCCACACCCTGGCCTGGCCAGATGGGGCTGGTGCGGCGCTGGTACGAGCCCACCCTGGAGACTCTCTACGACAACGCGCGCACCCGGCTGGGCGATCTCGACCAGCTCGAACGGCTGGCCGATGCCGCGCCCACGCGCGAGCGGTTTCTGTCCGAGTTGATTCTCGATCCGCCCGAGGCAGTGGGGACCGAGGCTGGCCCGCCCCATCTCGACGAGGACTTTCTCATCCTTTCCACCATCCATTCGGCCAAGGGACAGGAGTGGGACACGGTCTTTCTGCTCAATGTGGCCGATGGCTGCATTCCCTCGGACATGGCCACCGGCAACCCCGACGAGATCGAGGAAGAACGGCGGCTGCTCTACGTGGCCATGACCCGCGCCAAGAACACGCTGGCGCTGGTGCACCCGCTGCGTTTCTTCGTGCGCCAGCAGAGCCGGTACGGGGATCGGCACGTGTTCACCCCGCGATCNNTGCCCGAGAGCCTGCTCGACCGCTTCGACTGCTGCGCGCCCGCGGGCGCCGAGACCGCCGAGGAAGGGACGGCTACCGGTAGCGCGCGCGTGGATGTCGCCTCACGCTTGCGCGGAATGTGGAGCTAGCCAACATCGCGTGGACCGCGGATCGACGAGGTCCTGGTTAGTTGTAGCTAGCCGAGAACACCAGCCCCAGGCCCTTCGAGGTCCAGCGTGCATCGAAGTAGCGATCCTTGGCTGTACCGACTAGGAATTCAGCGGCAACTCCAACTCCCCAATCGGCCGAGACCCACCACTCCTTGCCGACCATGAGGCTGAAGCCAAAGCCGGTCTTTGTCAGATCAACCGAACGATTTGAATCATTCGGGTCACTCAGCCGCACTTGCTGGAGAAGAAACGTACCCGACAGATAGAGGTTGAGGGGCATGAAGTAGTACGCGACGCCAGGGCCGCCTCCGAAGATGTCCAGATCCCGGCCCCCCGAGGAACTCGAAACCCCACCGGTCTCGTAGCTGGCTCCGGGGACAGTGTGGCCAAAGATCTCTCCGTAGAGAATCAGGCTCGGAGTGATCGCGCCACCGAAGGCCGCGCCAATGACCAGCGAACTGCCCGAATACTTCTCCCCTGCCCCACTGGCTGATGCGCCCCCGCCCCCGAGCGCGAGACGCATATAGAATCCGTTGTGCACGTGGTAGCCGGGCGGAATCAGCTCGGCCTGAGGCGAATACCCCGGCGGCGGTCCGTAGCCTGGCGGATAGGCATAGCCGGGAGGTGGATACGCATAGCCGGGAGGCGGGTACCCATAGGCCGGCGGTGGATACCCNNCGTAGCCCGGCGGCGGCGACGGAGGGGCAGGCGGCGCCGGCGCAGGGGCAGGCAGTGCGGCCGTGGCTGCAGGTGGCGCAGACGCCGACGCGGGCGGCGCGTCCTGCGCAAGCGCGGCCGGAGCAACAGCCAGGCACAGGCCGGCAAAGGCGACTGCACAGAAAATACTTCGCTTCAACATCCCTGGGTGGCTCTTCATGGTGCAGAAGGTTACCACGACTGGGCCGTAAGCAATGAAGTGTGCGTTTGTAGGTGCTGCCGCTGCGTCACTCGGTCCGCGCAATGCCGGAATTACGGCGGGTGTACAATGAGTGCTGGAATCAGGATGATCACGGGGGAGAACGTGAAAGCGCAACTCATCGGCTGCCTGGCATTGTCACTCGCGTGCTCCTCGGCAGAGCCAACCGGTGGCGCGGGACCCAGCACGACCTTCCCGGACGGGCGCGTGGACAAGACGACGGCGTGCGAAAGCGAGGGCGGCTCGGCCCCGGTGGCGCAGCCGGTGTTCGTGCGCAACATGAAGGGCGACAAGTCCTGGGCCGAGACCGGGTGGTTCTCGTCGCCCGGACTGGTCGATCTGAACGGCGACGGCAAGAAGGAAATCGTCGCGCCCTTCTACAGCTTGTTCGTATTCGACAGTGCGGGCAACACGCTGGCCACCATCAAACAGGATGCCTACACCAAGGGCCGCATCTATGCGCCCGCCGTGGTCGCCGACCTCGACGGCGACGGCGTGATCGAAATCGTGGCCGCGGGCAACGAAGGCACAGTCGCGGCCTACGAATGGAAGAATGGAACCCTGACCATCAAGAGCGGCTGGCCCGCGTCCACCGCAAGCGCTGGCCAGAGCCCGGAGGGCCGCGGCATGGCAGCGGGTGACCTCGACGGCGACGGCAAGATCGAGGTAGCGGTCACCACCACCAATACCGCGGACGGGGGTGCCCAGGTGTTCGTGTTCTCGCCCAACGGTCAGCTCTTCCAGCCGGCCGGGGTCACCTGGCAGGCCTGGCCGCGCTACAACACGCGCAAAGGACTGGGCGGCGACGCCGACACCAATGGCGAAGGCATGGCGGGCTACGGCTGCTATGGCCTCAATGTGGGCATCGGTAACATCGACGACGATGCCCAGCAGGAAGTGATCGTCACCTACGACAACCACGAGATCAACGCCTTCAAGGCCGATGGGACCTCGGTTCGCGCTTCGTCCTATTTCACCAATCGGTCGAGCCAGTACCTGAACCAGCCTCTCGATTGGGGCCAGTTCATTCGCTGGGCCGATCCCCAGGTGGAAGAGAATCACTACCACTTGCACACCGGCGACTGGCCCGACATCAACACCACCATGTGGCTGCAATGGACCGCCTCGCCACCTTCGGTGGCAGATCTCGACGGTGACGGCCAGAACGAGGTGATCGGGATCCCCAACGCCGAGATGAAGGAGCCGTATGAAACCCAAGGCTATGCCTTCACCGTCCTGCAGGGCGCACGGAACGGTGGCGCTCGCAGCGCCATGCGCCTGCCGGGATGGGAAACGTTGCCCATGAGCGCCAAGCCGGTGCCGCGCGCCGATGGCGATTGGTACCCTCCCAGCGGCGTGCCTGCCCCCGTGGTGGCCAACATCCTGGGCGACAACCACCCCGAGATCATTGCCACCATCAACGACGGCGCGATCTATGCGGTCGGCCCCGACGCCACGATCTTGTGGCACTACAACTACGCCAAGGGCGCGGCCAAGACCTTTGCCTCGGAGCCGGTGGTGGTGGACCTGAACCGCGACGGCGTGCCCGAGATCGTGTTTGGCACGTACGCGCTTTCAAACAATGCCGGGCGCTTGGTGATCCTGAGCAACACCGGCACGGAACTTTACGACATCCCGCTGCCGGGACAGGGCAGCGACGGCAATGGTATCGGCGTGCCCGCGGCGCCGTCAGTGGCGGATCTGGACGGCGACGGCACGCTGGAGATCGTGCTGCTGACCTTCGACCATGGTGTCGACGTGTTCAACGTGCCCGGCTCGGGAACCCAGTGCCTGCCCTGGCCGACGGGTCGCGGGAACCTGCTGCGCAACGGTCAGGGCCCGGCCTACGTGCCGTAACTAGTGCCGCCGGTCAGAGCCCTAGAGAGCCTCGTGGCCGCGCTCTCCGGTGCGGATGCGGATGGCGTCAGCCACGGAGCTGACGAAGATCTTGCCATCCCCGATCTCGCCCGTGCGCGCGGTGGCCAGAATCGCCTCGACGATGGCGTGCACCATGTCGTCGTCGGCGACAATCTGGATGCGAACCTTGGGGATGAAGTCCACCACGTAGGCCGAGCCACGGTACACTTCCTTCTTGCCTCCGGTGCGGCCGAAGCCCCTGACCTCCGACACGGTCATGCCCTGGGCGCCCACCTGGCGCAGCCGGTCCTTCAAATCGTCCAGCTTGAACGGCTTGATGATGGCTTCGATCTTCTTCATGAACGCGAGCATCCCCCCGATTAGGTTGCCGGTATGTTTCCGGCCGGTGAAATGTCGGTAACCGACCGGGCGTACGCGCCTCTGGGGTTGCGGACAACCTTTGTACGAGGGAGTGGGGTCACCGAGAATGAGGTCTGGGCGCCGTGATCGCCAACGGTGCTACGGCGTCGACTTGATTTGCACGTGGCTCATTCGGCGCCTGGCGGTGGCGAGGCTGCCGGCCTCCGGCGGGGGCGGGGTGAGGTTCACGTGCAGGCCGAGGGCTGCGCGGACCGCAAAGTGGTCCTCGCTGACCGAGAAGGCCANNACGATCCAACCAAGTAGGTCCAGCTTGTCCCCACGCGCCTCCACGAACTTGCGCGCCACCACCTTCAGCTCGGCCCGCAAGGGCGGCGAAAGGAGAGGGTCGAGCAGCTTGGCCATCTTGTCGACCTCGTCCCCGTGCGGGCCATTGCCAATCGGGCTCCCGCCCAAAAGAAGCCCCGCGCGCACCGCGATCTCCAGCATCGCGGGCGTGCCCAGGCAAAAGCGGGGAAACCGCTCCCAGCGCATGAGCACCATCCGCTTGGCCAAGTCGAAGATGACCTCGCTATGCCGGGTCCACTGTTCAAAACCCGGGCCCACCACCAGGGCCGGGGTCAGGGTGTTCTTTTCCTTCAAGTTGACGATGGAAACTGTGCCCGGCGCATCCCTCTTCAGGAAGACATCGGGCAAGGTCGCCTCGATGGTGTTGGCCACGTAGCGCAAAACCGCGGCGAGCGGCCAGGCCGAGCCCGCAAGGTCCACGCGTGCGCCCCGGTCCACCCCGATGGCCTTGTGCGGGCTGGCACTAGACATGGCAATGGCGGGTGCCAGCAGGCCGAGCAGAGCGCCGATATAGGGATCCTCCGCCGGGTGCAGGATCTTGCGCCACAGCTCCTCGTTCATCTTCCCGGCTGCATTGGGAAGCTGGCTGGGCCGGTAGTTCTGGTAGAAACTGGCCAACGGCGCATCGGCATGGCCGAGATAGACGAGGGCCGCGGCTACGCACCACATCCGGTCGTGGGCACCGGTCTGGTAGAAAAGCGGAGCCAGCGCCTGATACGAGGCGACACGGTCGGGCTTCCGGTTGATCAGCATCTGGTGCTGCGCGATGGTCTTGCCCACCGCCGAGGGACCGGCCTGCTGGTACATCTGCGCGAGTTGCTCCTGGCGTGCGAAATTGTCCGGGTCGAGCTTGGCGGCAACCTCCAGTGCCAGGATCGCGCTTTCGCGGTTCTTCAGGTGCTTGACCGCCACTGAGGCGAGCGCGTCCCACAGGCGCAGCTTGGTCTCGACCGGCGCCCCAGCGGGCAGGCGCCGCAACTGCCGGCGATAGGCGCGCGCCAGGTCCTTCCAGTGCCGGCCGTCGCTCAGCAGGCGCTCGATGGCATCGAACGCACGCATGAACATCGGATCGTCCTCGAGCACCTGGGTGAACACCTCAACCGCCTTGGTGTGATCCTTGATCTCGTCGCGATAGATAGCGGCCAGGGTGTAGCGGCCCCGCGCGCGAATCGTCGGCTCGGCCTCCAACTCGGACACCTTCTCCAGTGTCTCGACCGCCTTGCTCCATTGCTTGTTGAGGCTGTAGTAGTCGAGCATCTTGTACAGGGTCGGTCGCCGCTCTGGCTGCACAGCCAGCGCCTTGCTGTAACAGGACACCGCCGTGGTCGAATCATCCAGCTTGTCGCGCAGGATGTCGCCCAGCTCGTCCCAGAGTCGCGCCCGCTCCTCCTCGTCGCTGACCAGGGCGAGCTGCTTGCGTCGCAGATCGACCACCTCGCGCCACTCCTGGCGGGCGGTCCGAAGCGCGATGAGCGCGTCCAGGTGGCTACGCTCATGCGGCTCCAGAGCCGCCGCTTCCTCGCGAAAGCGGAGGATCCCATCGTTCTCGCCGGTTCGCTCGGCACAAGTGGCCAGGCGGACGCAGACGGCCGCCCGTTCCGGGGGCGCAAGACTCGTCAGACCCAGGGTGTAGACCCACTGGTAGGCCGCGCGCGCTTCGGCCCACGCCTCGCGCTCGAAGTGCAAGTCGGCCGATGCCCGCGCCAGCGGCAGCGAATTCGGCGACAGCTTGGCGGCGGCCTCGAAGTTAGCCATCGCCTTGTCCAGCTTTCCCAATTGCTTCGCGCAACGGGCAACCCGTGCGTGCAAGTCGGCGCGGGCCTCGTCGTCATCGGCCGGGGCCCGGCGCAACAGCATGTCGAGCACCGGCTCGAGCGGCAACCATTCCTGGCGCGCTTCGCGCAGCTTGGCCAGACGTTCGGCCGCGCTCACTTGTTCCGGATCGGCAGACAGGGCACGGTCGAGAAGATCCAGGCCCGCATCCGGGTCGTCGAGATGGTCGAGGGCGAGGATGCCCGCCTGGGCCAGCAGTCGCCCTTTCTCCATCGGGTTCTTGGTCTTCTCCGCGCCTTCCAGCGCGAACTTGGCCGCGCGCTCGAACTCGCCCTTGTGGCGGCACAGCACGGCCAGCGCCGACAGGGCCACGGCATTGTCGGGGTCACTGTCGAGCGCCCGCAAGTACAGCGCCTCGGCGGCAGCCGGATCCTCGGCCGCAAAACCCTGCGCCACCACCAGCGCACTCTCCACGTCCTTCAGCTTGTCGAGCAGTAGGCTGGCTCGCTCCATGCGCAGCCCGCGCGCCAGCTCGGCGTCGGCCTTGCGTTGCGCGCGCATCTCGAGCAGGTCGCACAGCAGTGTCCACCGTTCGGTCTTGCGATACAGTTCCTCCAGCTTGGCCAGGGCCTCGCCGTTGGCCGGATCGCGGGCGGTCAACGCCTCCAGCATCTCGATGAGCGGCTTCCACTGCTCGGTCGAGCGGTAAAGCTCTTCCAGCTTGCTGAAGCTGGCCCCGTCGGTGGGGTTGCGCGCCAGTGCCTTGCGCAGCAGGTCCGTCAGGGCCTTGGTCTGCTCGGTCTTGCGATACACCTCCTCCAGCTTGGCCAGCGCCGCCGGATCGGCCGGATTGCGCGCCAGCTCCTTTTCCAGCAGCGACGTCAGGAGCGCCCACTGTTCGGTCTTGCGCAGCAGCTCTTCGAGCTTGGCAAAGGCTGAGTTGTTGCTGGGATCGCGCGCCAGCATCTTTTCGTAGAGCGCGCGCAGTGGCTCCCAGCGCTCGGCCTGGCGGTACAGGTTCTCCAGCTCGGCCAGCGCCTCGGGGTTCTGTGGATCCCGGTTGAGCACCTTCTGGAAGGCGGCAATGGCCTCGTCGACCCGGGCGGTGTCCCGGGCGCACACGCGCGCCACGCCCAGCGCGATCTGGGTCGAATCCGCGGCGTCAGCCCCCTCGTGTTCGAGCTGGGCGACCTCCCTGGCAAAGTCATCCCACTGGCCGGTTTTTTCAGCCAGGCGCTTGGCGTCCGCGAGCAGATCGGCATCGCGTGCTTGCAAGCGCAGCGCCGTCATCATCACGGGATAGGCACGATCAGTGGCGCCCATATCGTGTTCCAGCAACAGAGCCACCTCGCGCAGAGCCGTCGCCTGGGCAGCCGGCTCGTGGATGACCTCGGCGCGGCTGATCATGATGCTGACCATGCGCTCCCAGTCCTTGCGTTCGCCCAGATGGGCCAGGGCTCGCTCCAGCCCATCATGCGCCTCTCGATCCCCGGGATCGGCCACGAAAAGCTCCAGCCAGGCTTCTGCCTCGTCGTCACTCGGCTTGCGGCCGGGCTGGGCACAGATCTCGGCCAGGACCGCGAGCGTCTCCTCCAGTGTGGCGTCTAGCGAAACCGGGACCAAGCCCAACTCGGCGCGCACCAGACGCTCGCCGCTTTCCGAGAGCGGCGGTGTCAGCAGGAAGTGCGGCACCCGCGTCTCGGTCGCGCCCAGCACCCGCTGGCAGAGGAGGTTCAGGTCTGGATCGTCAGGCCGATAGCCCACGAAGACGAATGACCACTTGTGATACAGGCTGGCGAGGAAGGCGGCGGCGCCGGTGGCACCGATCTTCACCGGGATTTCGGCCGGCGCCAGGCAGAGCGAGGCGGGCACGTCGGTGCGACCGAAAATCTGCAGGAGAAAGCGGCCGTGGCCGCGTTCCAGCGCGCTGGCGTTGGCGGCAAACGC
>PMZX01000221.1:27601-35811 GCA_003170035.1 Myxococcales bacterium
CTCTCGGTAAGAAGCTCGCGCACCAGCGCCAGGGCCGAGGTCATGCGGCCTTTGTCCAGAAGATCGGCGAGCGCGGCGTTGTCCTCCGCGGCTTCCACTCGTTCGAGGAGGCGCTGGCCAAGCGCGGCCCAGCCGGGCAGGTCGGCCAGCTCGGAACAGCCGGCGCCAGCCACCAGGATGGCCTGTCGATTCCTCAGGCGCTCCACCAGCGCGTCAGGCAATGCGTGCATGAGATCTCCCTATGTTTTCCGCTCGGGCGTCCGGTGCCGAACAAAATCTACATCCGGGGTCACGCCACGTCGAAGGTGCTGCGATTTCTAGCACAAAATCGGTGTGACATCCCGCTGGCGGCGTCACGGCCTGCGAGGCACGCTGTACTGGCCCATCGCATGACGAGAAAACCGGGCCCAGAGGGGACGACACGCGGCGCACGGGCGCGGTATTCTATGGATCATGAGAGCCTCGATGCTCGCGTGCGCTCTGCTTGTTGCTTCGTCTTGCGGCGGCTCCCAGAGCCACGCTTCCCTCGACGGTGCGGTCGAGCCGCCGGCGCCGTCCGCGGATTCGGGCCACGACAACTTCACCGCAGCGCCGGACAGGGATGGTGGCGTGCGGGCTGTTGCCGATGCGCCGGGCGGCCCGGCGGACACGGCCAAGGTGGCCACCGCCAGCCGCTTCCCCGACACCACCGCGACCATCGCCGTCCTTTCCGACCAGCTTCCCAACATGACGGCGCAGCAGCAGCAGTTTGCGGCCGCCCATTACGTGGGCAGTCAGAAGCTGGTGCTGGGGACCACCCGCGCNNGTCAGCTTCATCACCGACGGGCTGCACTGGTCGAACGACTACCCGGACGTGACCACGCACGAAAGCTGGTTCTGGCATAACGCCAGCGGCGGCCGCGTGGCCAGTAGCTCCGACGGCAAGCTGCTGATGAACGTCTCGGATTCCGGCTTTGCCGCGTATTGGGCCGATTCCATCGCGCAGCAGACCGCGGCCGGCGAATACGACGGCGTGTTCCTGGATTCGGCCTCGCCCGCTCTGCTGCAGGGCGAGTGCTCGCGCGACGACAGCCGACTGGCCGGCACCGCGGCCCGCGATCAGGTCTTCAGCGAGTTGGGTGGCCAGACCTGGATCGCAGCCTGGGACACCTGGATTGCGGGCCTGGACAGCTCGCTGGCAGCCAAGGGTATTCCCCTGATCCCCAACACCAGCGCGTTCACCACAACCTGGGACAACAGCGACTACACGCGCACGGCTGGCATCTTCTCCGAGGGCTTCGCTGATCCGGGCTTCTCTGCCGCCGACTGGAAGGCGTCGACCAACCAGCTCATGGCCATCGCCGGTGCCGGCAAGATCGTCATCGAGCAGAACTACCTGACCAGCACCAGCGACATGCAGCGGCGGCTGTACTACCTGGCCAACTACCTGCTGGTGAAAGGAACCCGCACCTACCTGTTCTACTTCGCCGCCGGCACACTGGAATGGTACCCCGAGTGGGAGATCGATCTGGGCGCGCCTGTGGCCGCGCCAAGCAACGTGGACGCGCTGGCTTGGCAAGGCGTCTACCGTCGCGACTTTGCCAAGGGCAGCGTGCTGGTCAACCCGACAACGTCGGCCGTATCGGTCACGCTGGCCGCACCCATGCAGCGGATCGACCCGCAAGGCGGCGGCGCGGTGCCTGCCGACGGCACGCCGACAGGCACCGTGGCATCCACGCCGGTGCCGTCGCTTTCACTGGCGCCCGGCTCGGGCGCGATCCTGCTCAAGTAGCCTTTTCGTGCCGAGTTCAACCGCACCACTACCACGGAGGACAGCATGCGTTCAGTAGTCACGGCCCAAGCACGAGCCAGTTGCCTCGCTCTCTTCGCGGCGACGTTTTGCCTGGTGGGCCTGGCAGCCGGGTGCGACAGCGGCACGGGCAGCGCGGGCAACACGACGGCGACCGGAACAGCCACTCCCACGGCCACCGCGACCGCCACATCGACCACGGGCGATACGGCCAGCGTTTCCGGCACAGCCACGGCCACAGTCACCACCACCGCGACGGTGACGATGCCTGTGACGACCACCGGCACAGCTACCGGAACCGGCGCGCCCCGCGACGCAGGTGTGGACGCGCCTGCTGGAGGTTCAGGCGGCAACCAGGACGCCGCGGCGGCAGGCACCGGCGGCATCGCCGGCAACACTGGAGGCACCGGCGGCACCGCCGGGAACACCGGGGGCACCGGCGGCACACCGGTCGACGGCGGGCCGACGCCGACGGGGACCGACGCGGCAAGCGTTGATCCGTGCGCCGGCCAGACCTGCTCCGGTCACGGAAAGTGCTCGACCGCGAACGGCAACGCCGCATGCGTGTGCGACTCTGGCTATCATTCGAGCGCTCTCGTGTGCGTTTCCGACGCCGGGCTGTTTGGCCTGGCCATCCCGACCGACCATCCGCGTTTGGTCTTCAATACGAAAAACTTGGCTACCGCGAAGACCTGGTACGCCGGCCATCCCCTCAGCCCCAAGGATCCGACCGCGTTTGCCATGAAGGGTCTGCTCGCGAACGACTCCACGTCGTGCGCTACCGCGGTGGCGTCCGCCAAGGCGGACAGCGCGGCGATGTCGGTCTCGGGCACAGCGTGCGACAACTGCCGCTGGAACGGTGAGCAGGACCTTCTGGTTTACGACTGGTGCTACAACATGATGACTGCAACCGATCGAACAGGTTTCGAGGCAAGCTTCGACAGCTGGATCGAGCATTGGCGCACGCAATCCTGGGGTGGGGTGCCCATGCACGAGAACAACTACTACTGGGGATACCTACGAAACGAATTCGAGTGGGGCGTCCTCAGCAGTGAGCGAAAACCGAGTCTGGCAACGGCTGAGCTCGATGACGTGTTCAATGTTCGCCTGAAGAACGACTTCTATCCTGCGGCTGGCGTCGTCGGTGGAGTGGGACAGGAAGGCGCGCAATACGGTCCGTACGTCATGGGCTATGCCTCGGTTCCCTTGCTGACTGCCGACCAGATGGGCCGTGCGGTCTTCGAGGAGAGCCCTTACTACCTCGGCGCAGTCTACGCCTATATCTTCGAAACCACACCCAACGGCGGAATCTTCTCCTGGAATGACGATGACGGCTACGCCCCGGGCACGCCATCGCCGTTCATCGCCGACTACATGGTCGTTGCCGCCAATCATTGGAATGCCGCTGCGGTGGGAGGCTATGCACGACAGTGGCTGGCCAGCTTCAGCGTCGAACCCAGCGCGCACTTCAAAGCAGTGGACGACGGAGTGGCGAAGCCGATAGCTTTCAGCGGGCTGCCGCTCGACTATTTCGCTGCCGGTCCGCGCTACCTGTTTGGGAGAAGCAGCTGGTCAGCGACGCCGTCGACCGCGTACATGTTGCTCCTGGGCGACGAGGACGGCGTTGGCCACAATCACGTCGACTACGGAAGCTTCCAGATCTGGCGTGGCGGTCAGTGGTTGTCTCGCGAGAGTGTGGGATACGGCTATTCGGATTTGAACGTGGTTGGGCTCGGCGGCAACGGTTCAAGCGACGTCCGGCTTGCCGTCGCCCACAACACGGTGGCTGCCGGCACGGCGCTTCCGACGGAGAAAGGTTCACCGAATATCACGCGACTCGAAAGTCAGCCGGGCTACAGTTTTGCAAGCGTCGACCTCAGCCCGGCCTTTGCCAGCGGTCAAGTTCAGCGCGATATCGTATTCGTTCGCTCGCTCGAGACGATGGTCATCTTCGATCGCGGCGCCACCGTCTTCCTCGCCCACTGCGAGACCGTGCCGACGACCAACGGAAAGACCGCCACTTGCACCAATGGAAATCAAGCGTTGGTGGTGAACGCGCTCCTCGGAACGCCGTCGTTCGCGGTCCTCACCGAAGGGAGCCAATCTGGACAGCAACGGATCGAGATCACCACCTCGGGTGGCACGATGTTGACCGTGCTTCAGGCGAAGGACGCCTCGGCCTCTGCGCTGACGCCCACCGTGGTCGACAACGGAACCTCGTACACCGTCACGCTTGCTCCCTCGACCTCCCTTCAATTCGTCAAAGGAGCCACCTCAACAGGGGGCTCGATCACGATAGGCGGCATCACGAGCAACTTCCGCAGCAACGTCCAGCCGATGAGCATCACTGCGTCGGGGCCAGCGTGGAATTGAGGCACTAGACGCCTACTCCAGCCGCTTGGGGATCGCTTGGCCTCCGTTTCCATCCCATCGCATGGTGGACTCTCGCCGCGCCGGCCAGGGGAAGTGTCGATCCGGTTGTAGCCACGGCCCTGGGTGGCGTCATTCCACGCGTACCGCGTAGTTTCGCACCTCGGTCTTTCCCGATCCNNATCGCGCCGATGTCGAGAGGGCCATGCAGGATGGGTTTGTCGGCCAGCAGGGAAATGATGGTCCAGGTGTTGGAATTGGCGCCCGAGGCATCGCCGTGGTTTCTGGAAAAAAAGATGCGGAATTGATTGCCACCAATGGTCGCCGTGGCAACCAGACTTCCCGCCGGGCCCAGTCGGTTCTCGGCCAGCCAGATCATCACCTCGTGGGCTATCCCCCGCTTTTCCACCACCGGGGAGGTGACGGTCCAGAACTCGAATGCCAGGTCGTAGGAGCCGGACGCGTGCATCGACACGTCGAAGTCCACCACGACTTTCTTTGAACCCACACGAAAGGGGAATCCCGAATCGGGGGCGACCTCGCCGACCCAAGGGCTGTTGCCGACCTGGATCTCGGGATAGCTCGCCACATCGGTCCCTCCTCCAAACCACTTCCAAACCCAGCCGAAGATGGGTTTGCCATTCACTTCCTTCACGAAGACTTTCTGGCGGTGTGGCCCTGTGTTGGCCTTTGCATTCCAGCCGTTGTTGAAAATGCGATAGCGGCCGCCGACCGTCGTCGACGCAAAGTTCGTCTCGGATTCAAACACCGTGGTGCCTTCGATGCCGGAGAGATCGAAGTCTGCCCGCCGCGAGCTAGCGCAGCCAGAACCCAAGGGCAACGATGGAAAAACCAGAAACATGAAGAGGAATAGGCGTCGCATCTGTGTCTCCTCCGAGAAGTATGTGCGGCAGCGTCTCGCGCGTCTCAGGAAAAGCTATGAGTCGCATGCCCGCCTTGACGGGTCAGCCTTCGCGGGTCCTTGCGCAACTACTTGTACACCGCGACGAACAGGTTCGCGATGGCAGCCTTGGTGNNATGGCCACGTCGCCGCCGAAGGTGATGTCCGCGTCGTAGCTCTCGATGAGCTGCGGCGCCGGGGTTGTGCCATCGGCCAGAGCCGCGGCCCATGTGCTGTCGTTGCCGACCGCGGGATTGGGATCGATTTCGGTCCACACGGCCAGGCCGTTCCCCTTGCCGTCGATGGCCACGCGCGGCTGTCGATATCTGGCCTCACCGTTGGTCTTGCCCGCCTTCACGATCACAGGGGTCTTGGCCGTGGTTCCATTGAGGAACACGGCGTAGACCCATTCGGGATCACTGCTGGACATACTTGAACTGATGGTCTGGTCCCAGACCACCCAGCCCTGGCCCGCTCGGTTCACCGCCAATCGGACGTCACCGTAGTCGGCGTTGGATAGGCCTGCCGCCAGGAGCACGGGCGGATTCGACCAGGTCACGCCATTGGAAGAATAGCTGGCCCATACGCCCAGAATGGACGGGCTCTGGGTCTGGTCATTCTGCGCCCAGACCGCGACGTAGTGACCGCAAGGCTAGCGCTCGGTTGGCGTAGCGGCTAGAGTCCACGGCAGTATGTCCCAGCCTCCGGACCCCACGCCCCCAGCGCCCGCGCGCAAGATGACCGACGAGGAGCGACGCGGCCGACTCTACGAGGAACAGGTCTTTCCGCTCATCGGCCGAAGACTCGTCGAACTCTTGGTCGAGGACGTGCCCGTAAAGCCGCACTCCCAGGTACTTCAGATCCGCTGCGGCCTGGGCGGGACGACCACCGACCTTCTGCGCCGGCTGGATCACGCCAGCCGGATCATCGACCTGGAAAGCGCGCAGGGCTTGCTCGACCGGGCCCGCGCCAACGTGGCAGCCGAGCAGATCGGCCGCCGGGTGTTCTTCCGCCTGCAGAGCCTGTCCACGCGCCTGCCCTTCGGCAACCACGCCTTTGATCTGGTGCTGGCCAACGTGGGCCTGGCCGATCTGGCTCGGCCTGACGAGTTTCTCGCCGACCTGGCCCGGGTGGCCCGGCCCGAGGCCGAGGTGCGCGTGGCCTCCCCGGTGCGCGGGACGTGGGTCGAACTGCTCGACGTGTACCGGGACGTGCTGGTGCGCCTGGGGCGCGAGGACGCACTGGCCAGCCTGCGCGGATACGCCGCCTCCTTTCCCGAGGCGGATGCGGTCATCCACCAGATGGAACAGGCGGGCCTCAAGCCGGTCACCGTGCGGCGCGACCACTGGGATCTGGTCTTTCGTAGCGCGCGCGAGTTCTTCTATGCGCCGGTGGTCGAATTCGGGCCGCTCGCGCGCTGGAAGCAGATCGCGGGCAGAGGGCCAGAGGTGCAGGACACCTTCCTGGCGGTCAAGCAGGCCATCGACACCTACTTTTCCAGCCGTCCGTTCAGCGTGAGCATTGAGGCCGGGCTGTTCATCGGCAAAAAACCAGCCGAATCCAGCGACCAACCACCATCGGAGCCCGCTCCGCAAGATCCTGGTTAGAAAAACCTCTCGGACAGGAGCCGTCCGACGCCCAGCAGTGCCGCGGCGAGGCCGGCTGCGGCCAGCAACGCGCCGGCAAGATCGATGGGCCGGCGTCGCTCGGTGGCCAGCACCACGCCGTACACCGTGGACACAAGGCCAATCGGGATCAAGACGAACGCGAACAGCATGGCCCTGGAATCTTGAGGTAAAGTCTGCCAATGGCAAAGCCTGAACAGTTCGCGCTGATCTTGGCTGGCGGTGGCGGCACGCGCCTGTGGCCAGCCAGTCGGCGCAGCCGGCCCAAACAGTTGCTCAGCCTGGGCGCCAGTGAATCGCTGCTGGCGGCCACCTTTCGCCGGCTGAGCGCCATCGTCGGTCCGGAGCGCACCTTGATCGTGACCGCGGCGGATCAGGTCCAGGCCATCCGCGAGGCCCTGCCAGGCCTGCCAGCCGACAATTTGGTGGTCGAGCCAGCGCCACGCAACACAGCCCCAGCGGTGGGGTTGGCGGCTGCGCACGTCGCGCGCCGTGCGGGGCAGGACGCGCTGCTGGCCGTGGTGCCGTCGGACGCGTTCATCAGCAACGAGCCGCAGTATGCGGCGGTGTTGCGGATCGCGCTGGCGCAGGCGGGCCAGGCCATCGTCACTATCGGCATCAGGCCCCTGCGTCCGGAAACCGGCTACGGCTACCTGCAAACCGGGGCGAAGGTCGCAGGGAGCGCCGAGGTTCGCCAGGTGGCGCGCTTCGTGGAGAAGCCCGACCTGGAAACCGCGCGCGCCTATCTGGCCTCGGGTGAGTACCTGTGGAACTCCGGTATGTTCTTCTTTTCCGCCGGGCGCCTGCTGGCCGAAGCCCGCCAACACCTGCCCGAATTGTCAGCCCTGCTCGACGAGATCGCCACCTCGCCCGATCCGATCGCGCTGGCCCAGGAGCGCTACCCGCGCGTGCCCGCCATCTCCATCGACTACGGCATCATGGAGAAGGCGCATGGCATTCGCGTGGTGCCCGGTGATTTCGGCTGGAGCGACGTGGGCAGTTGGGCCGCCTTGAGCGAGATACGGCCCTCTGACGTCGACGGAAACGTCATCTCGGGCGACGCCATCGTGAANNATCGTGGTGGTGGCCACCCGCGACGCCGTGCTGGTGGTGCCCAAACATCGGGCGCAGGAAGTACGGAGCGTGGTAGACGAGCTTTCCGCGCAAGGTAGAAAGCAGTTCCTCTAGCAAACCAACCAGCGGCAGAAACAAAGATGAATCCAAGAGTTTTTCGCGAGTACGATATCCGCGGCGTCGCGGACCAGGATTTCCCCGATTCCTTTGTGAGTGATCTGGCCGACGCCGTCGCGGAGCATCTGCGCGAGGTAGGCGCCCGTCACCTGACGCTGGGCCGCGATTGTCGGCTCTCCTCCCCGCGCATCCACGCGGTCATGAAGGCACGCCTGGTGGATGCGGGCCTCCGCGTGTCTGATGCGGGCATGCTACACACGCCGGGGCTGTATTTCTCAGTCTTCCACTGCAAGGCCGACGGCGGCGTGATGATCACGGCCAGCCACAACCCCGA
>PMZX01000204.1:0-8405 GCA_003170035.1 Myxococcales bacterium
TGCTCGATGTCGGCAACGACAAAGGCCTTCAGTTCGCGGTCACGCGCAATCTGCGGATACTGTCCTGTGCCGGACACCGCCGGGATGGACGTTAGGACGGCGAAGCCGTGATTGGCCACGATGCGCGCCACGTGGTGGCGCACCAGCCTGCTGTCTTCGTCAGGGCCGCTAAACGGCTGCACCGCGACGCGCGGAGCAGCCCAAGCCAGGGGGCCGGCAAGAAAGACGATGGCGGCTGGCAAGAGACGCAGCATGCTGATCATGGTCGCCCAGGTTGGGGGTGGAAAGCAATTGCGGCGGCGGTAAGATTGGCCCGAAACATGCTGTACCAAGGGCTCAAGCCAGGTTGATCTTCCATACGCATCGGGGGTTCACCATGAAAACCTTTCGCCGCATCGCCTTGTTTCTGTTGGTTGCCATGATGCCGGCATGTGCTACGACGACCACGACCTCGTCCGAATGGGAAGGCCAGTCGGAATGGGTGCGCTACGGCACCGTCACGAATGTTCGCGAGGTCATTCAGCGTCGCGAGGGCAACCCCGCAGGCGGCGCGCTTGCGGGAGCGATAATCGGCAGCATTCTGGGCGGTGGCCGTGGCCCCGGCGCCCTGGTTGGCGCGGCGGGCGGCGCAGCCGTGGGCGCGGCAGCAAGCTCGGGCTCCTCTGAGCGGAGAAGCTACGAGGTATGGGTGCGTTTCCAGGACGGCGGCTACCAAGCTTTCGTGTACGCCAGCTACCCGCCCTTCCGCCCTGGCGATCCCGTGGCGCTCACGCCACATGGTCTGTACCACGCGTGAAATAGCGTCACGGTTCACGCAGCAGGCCGCAGGAAGCGGGAATGTTCGGTGTCTGGAGTCCGCAAGCGACTGCAACGTCTCAAGGAACTGGCCCGTTCTCAGCTACTTCGCGAACGCGCCTTCGCCTAGCGCATTCTCCCGGATGTATCGGATGGTATCGAAGATGGTGTCGCTCGCCTCGCGCGGGGCGAAGCCCAACTCGCTCTGGGCCTTGGCGCTGTCGAAGTACCAGAAGTNNTCGATGCGGTCGAAGTACTCGGCGAAGGTCATGTTGTGGCCGCCTAGCAAATAGCGCTCGCCGGGTCGGCCCTTGTCCATGGCCACCGGGATGATGGCCGCCACGTCGCGCGCATCCACGAAGTTGATCCCGCCTGAGGGCACCAGCTTGACGTCGCCGGCGAGAAAGGACAGCACGTCGCGCGTGGACCCCATGCGCACGTCGCCCGGGCCGAGCAGCAGGCTCGGGTTGACCGTGACCAGCTCGATGCGGTCCCCGCAGATACGCCGCGCGGTCTGCTCCTGGTACAGCTTGCTCGTGTAGTAGGGCCAGCGAGAAATCAACTCCAGCGGCGTGGGCGAGTCCTCATCGGGCATCTCGTCCGGCCGCTGGGACACCGCGATGGTGCCGCTGGTGGAAACCATCAGGATGCGCCTGACCCCGGTCTGAAGCGCGGCCTCGCACAAAAGACGCGTACCCTGCACGTGGATCTCGAACATACGGTGGCCGTCGGTAGGTTTGCGCGAGACGAAGCCAGCCAGGTGGTACACGTGGGTCACGCCCCCCAGCGCGCGCGCCACATCGGCGGGCGTCAGGATCGACCCGACCTGCACCTCGACGCCAAGGTTGGAAAACTCCGGGGCAGGAGCCACGGCCAGCACCCGGATCTGCCCGGGCGGCCAGCGCCGGCACAGCCCCTCCACCAGAGGCGAGCCGAGAAAACCCGGGGCGCCCGTGACCAGGATCTTCATGGGCTCTCCCCGGTCCGACTGACAGCCCGAAGCCCAGCGTCCTCGACGGATCGGGACACCGGGCCGATGGGGCCCAGCTTCTCGTCCGCCCACGCAGCCCGCACGCTCGCCACGTCAAAACGCGTGGTCACGCCGTCGCGCAGATTCTCGACGATCCTCTGGGTCAAGGCCGAGCACAGGCGCCACGAATCCTTGTCTGACAACCCACGGGTCAGCTGTCGCAAAAAATCGATGGCCAAGAAGGGCCCGAAGCGGACCTCCAGATCGCGCGACTTGGGAATGGTGGCACCCACGGGCAGCGACTCGTGGGTGCCGTGAATGTAGGCCGGCAAGATGCCGGCTTCGGCGCGCAGGGCGAGGTAGCCCAGGCTGGGCAAGAAATCCGCCATCACGCCGCTGCGGGCCCGCGTGCCCTCCGGGAACAGCATAAGGCTGCGGCCTCGGCGGAGCACCCCCTCCGCGATGGCCAGTGATTTGCGGACGGACCCGCTGCGTTCCATGGGGACCAGATTGGTCAGATTGGCGAAGTAGGCGCGGCGCCAACGATTGGAAAAGAAATAGTCGGCCGCGGCCAGCGACGCCAGGTCGCGGCCGGCATCGCCGAGGGCAACCTTCACCGCCCCCATGTCGAGGTGTGACGAATGGTTGGCCGCCACGATGAAGTGCGTGTGCTGCGGGACATGGCCTTGCCCCCGCACCTTGGTCTGCAGCGCCCGCGTGTAAAAGAGCCTCTGCGCCGCCGCCAATCCACGCTTGCCCAAGCGCTGCAGCGGCGCCGGCAGCTTGAGGTCGCCCTCCTGGTGGTGCTGGAAAGTGTCGGGCCGGCGCGGCTCACGCTTTTCCAGCGCGGGGTTGTGGCGCTTGCCCATGGCCAGATCGTAGAGCGCGGCCACGTCAATCGCGCCGGTGAACACAACACCCTCGGGCACGTGCACACCGGTGGTCTCCAACGCGGCAGCAAACTCGGTGAAGGTCAAGCTGTCGAAGCCGAGCTCGTCGACCCGGCTCTGCATGTGGATCTCGTAGGGCGCCTTGCCGCACGCACTGGCCACGATCTCGAAGAACCAGCCCACGCCCGCCTCGGACGCGTGCGGCTCCGGGCTCTGCGGACTGTCGCTCTTGCTCTTCTGGTGGCGGCGGCGTAGCTCGTCGGCCACCTCGCGCCGCTTGATCTTGCGCGAACTGGTGCGCGGCAGCTCCCCGTCCCAGAACTCCAGCGTGCGGACCCGCTTCCAGAAGGGCAGCCCGGTCGCCACCTCACGAAAGTGCGCCTCGATCTTGGCCTGTACCTCGGCCCGCGCCAGCCCCGGGTCGTGATCGAGATTGGACACCACCGCGCAGGCCACGTGCTCGGCCACGCCATCGGGCAACCCGACCACCGAGAGCTCCTTGATGAAGGGGCAGCCGCGGTAGAGATCCTCGACCTCGTCGGGGTAGACGTTCTTGCCGTTGGTGTCGATGATGACGTCCTTGGACCGGCCCACGATGAAGAGATTGCCGTCCTCGTCGAACCGCCCCAGATCGCCGGTGTGGAACCAACCGTCGCGAATGGCTTGCGCCGTGGCCTCGGGGTTTTCCCAGTAGCCGGCCATCACGTTGCGACCGCGCGCAATGACCTCGCCCACGCCCGAAGCGTCGGGGTTGTCGATCTTGACCTCGACACCGGGCAATGGCTGGCCCACCGAGCCAAGCACCGGCTTCTTCTTGGGCGTGGTAACCGAGAGGACCGGCGCGGTCTCGGTCAGGCCATAGCCCTCGAAGAAGTCGAAGCCCATACCGTAGAAGGTCTTGAGCACCTCGGGCGGCAGCGACGAACCGCCGCTGATCATGTAGCGCACCCGGCCGCCGAATCCTTTGTGCACGGGGTAGAAGACGAACATGCCCAGATCGATTCCGGTGCGCGAGCGCAACTCGAAATTGGCCCGGGTGAGCGCGTTGACCAGTGACTCGATGGTGGCCGAGCGATCGGAGAACTTCTGCAAGACGCGTCGGCGCAGCGTCTCCCACACCGCCGGCACGCCCACGATGGCGGTGATCTTGCCCGTCTTGAGCACGGTACTAATGGCGTCGCCGGTCAGCTCTTGCAGGTAGGTGATACGCGCCCCGCGCGCCAGCGGGACCAGCAGCCCGGTCGAGAATTCGAAGGTATGGTGCAAGGGAAGCACGGACAGCATCCCGTCGGTGGGACCCAGCTCGAAGGTGCGCAATAGCTCGGACACCATGAAGGTGAAATTCCGATGGGTCAGCATCACGCCCTTGGGGTGCCCGGTGGTGCCCGAGGTGAAGATGAGCGAAGCCACCGTGTCCGGGCTATGTTTGCTGTAGAGCGCCCGCTTGCGCTCCTCCTCGACGTGGAGCGGCTGCAGCGCGAACACCATCTCGAAGGGCCAAATCCGAGTGGGCAGGCCATCCTTGCCAAAGGTCGCGGCCAGATCGGGACGCTTCTCCAACAGATCTTCGCCGACGATCAAGCCTACCGCGCCCGAGGCGCGCGCTATGTTCACCAGCTCTGCCGTGGTCGAATCGTGCGCCACCGGCACCACTGTCCCCCCCGCCTTCAACACGCCAAAAAAGGCCATGGACCACTCGGGGGCGTTCTTGGCGTAGAGGATCACGCGATCGCCGGGCCGGCAGTTCTCGCCCACCAGGAAGGTGCCGGCGCGGGTGGCCAGTTCTTGCAGGTTCTGGTAGCTGTACGACTCCTTGCGCTCGCCCCGTTCCATGCGCAGGGCCACGCGGGTGGCGTGCAGCTTGGTGGTGGTGTCGAACAGCTCCAGCAAGTCGTGGTACGCGTACACGCTCTTGGGCTTGGCCGCGTAGGTCTCGTCCAGCTCGGGCAACACCCACTTCTGCAGCCCCGGAAAGTGGATGTTGAGGAAGTAGTCGTACCAGTCAATGGTTTCCGGCGACCAGGGCAGCAAGGCGCGATCCTCGGCGGGCAGCCGGTCGCGCAGGGCACGGATGTGGTCCGCACGCAGGATGTACGCGTTGTCCAGGATGAAGGGCCGGAACAGGTCGATGTTCTCGCCCGCTTCCTTGGTCACGCGCTTGACCTCGTCGACCCGCTTCTTGACCCGATCAACCAGTTCGCCGAAGCGCCCCCCACCCCAGCGCGGTCGCACTCTGTCCAGGGCCTTGGACGCGCGCTCGGCCACGCGGTTGACCAGGGGCAACGACTTCTTCTCGTACTCCTCGTAGCTCACCGGCCGGAACTCCATGCGCGCGGCCAGTTGGTTGAGGAACTTGTTGCCCACCTCCTTGTCCTGAAAACGCCTGCGCTTGTACAACCCGGTCAGGGTGGTCACCCGTCCAATGTATGAGGGGTTGAGGTCGCCGGCCGCCAGCTGGTGCACCAGGGCCGGCTCCTCCACACAGGCCTGCGCCGCCACCATCAGCATGCCGGCCGCGATGTAGTCGACNNGGCACCACGTCGAGAATGAGCGACTCCGAGACCGGCAAGAGGTTCTGGCCCTTGAGCGCCAGGTACACCAGCGGCGCCGACGTGGTGAAGCCCTCGTTCCAGCCCTGGAATGGATACTGAAGAGCACTCTCCACGATGGCCGGCCGCACGATGGAACGCGCGATGCCGGTCTCGCGCGCCACCAGCTGGTCGGCCATGCTCTTTGTATAGGTGTAGATGTTGGGCCAGCCCCAGTCCCGGGCACGCGCGATGCCCCGCTGGGTGAGTTCGGCCCGCACCCAGTCCTTGCGCTCGCGCGCCACCGCCAGCTTGAGCGTGGCCTCGTCGTCGGGGTCGCGGTGTTGCTCCAACAACGACTCGCGCGCCCTCTGCCGCAGCCGTGCGATGACCTGCGCGTCGTCGGCCTGAGCCCGCACCTCAGCCGCGATGCGCTCGCAGTCGGCAATCTCTTGCTCGACCACGAAACGCGTCCCGGACAACTCCGCCCGGCGCGGGAAATAGCCGTTCGGCGGCTCGCTCTCCCACACGTTGCCACTGCGGTTGCCGGCCACGAAGCAGGTGCTGGTGTGAATCAGCGCGGGCCGCGCCATCCGCTTGACGAACGCGATCACGTTCTTGGTGCCCTGCACGTTGGTGCGCAGGGCCGATTCCAGCGGTGGGTTGAAGGTCACCTTGCCCGAGGTGTTGACGACCACGCTGATGTCGCCCGCCACCTGCGCCGCCTGCTCCTCGGACAGGCCCAGGTTGTCCTCGGTGATGTCGCCGTCGACGACCCGCACCTTGCGAGTCAAGAACTCGCGCAAGCCGTCGGCACCGCCGAATCTCTCACGCAAAGGATCGAAGGTTGGCGAGGGCACCACATGGTCCCAGAAGCGCTTCTCGCTGGAGGTGCCGGTTCCCCGCCGCACCATCACGTACACCCGACCGACGTCGGGGAAACGATGGAACAGCATGCTCGTCAGCACCTTGCCCAGAAAACCCGTGCCGCCCAGGATGAAGACGTTTCGCCCGCGGTAGATCTCACGCGGCGAAAGTACGGAGTTGGTCTTGCCTGCAGGCGGATGCATCGACTTGCGGCTATTCCACGTCGGCCATCACGATGGGTGGCCATTTCATCAGGGTCATCGACGCCGACGGACCGACGAACGATCGCGCCATGGCGATGGCTTCGGTCAGCGACTCGGCCCGGTCCCAGCCCAGCATGGCGGGCACATGGGCATTCTTCGCGCCCGCCGCGATTATCTTGCCCACATGCTGGCGACCCGCCTCTCCCCAGTACCACATGAAGAACGGATGGGTTCCGTGGTAGGCATGGCCGCGCCGGTACATCTCGACGTAGCTCGGGTTGCGCGCGAACTCCTCCTCGTACTTGGCGCGCAGTTGGTGTGAATCGCGCGTCTCGGGCAGCAGGCGGTGGAAGAACTCGATGTAGCTTGGGTGGTATTCGTGATCGAACTCGTCATGGCAGGGGTGACACAGGATGAGCGCCCCGCCCTTTCGCAGCACCGGCTGGCCCCGGTAGAAGTGGTGGAAGTATCCCAGCGCCATCACCTGCAGCAGGATGGGGTTGAGGATCGAGTTAACGTTGTAGGGTGAGATGTATGGGATGGGGAAGATGACGATGTCGCTCTGGCCCTTGACCTTGACCAGATACTGGTCGTTGAGCTTGGCCACGATGCGGTCGTGCACCGGATCAGCCTTGCCGGCGTAACAGGCGATCAGTTGGTAGGGGGCCGGGATGGCGTTGAACATCTTGCGCTTGGCCACCTCAGGCATCTTGGACAGCGCCAGGCGCAGGGTGTCGGCCTTCACGCGGTCGAACTCGGAGAACTCGTCCTCATTTCTGCCCAAGAACGCCAGCGGCGAGCTGAACATGCGGTTGTTGAGCGCGGTCTCGATGTGAAACACGTTCATGTGCTGGTCGACGATGGCGCCCATACGGGCCAGCTTGGTCGCCAACATGGAACGGGGCGGATCCATCAGGCTGTTGCAGGCCGCAATGGTGTCGGGTTCGTGGTGTACGCGCACGCTCTCGTAGTCGCACAACCCAACCGCGACCGACTTGTGGCCCCCGTCCATGGGCACCAACGTCACATTGAGGTAGATGACCAGATCACTCTCGACGCAGCGACGGTTGATGTTGACCGGCTCGCCGTGGGCGGTCTTGCCCAGGGGGACGAATCCCTCCGGATCCTCGGCGTCAAGGTTGTAGTAGCGGTCGGGGTAGAAGGCGTCGTAGATCTTCTTGCCCGCCATGCGCTTCATCTCCGCCGGGGTCATGCGCCGGTGCGCCGAGCCGAGCGCGATGATGATGTGCACATCGTCCACCCCGTTCGCGTCGAGGATCTCTAGGAGAATCTCGAGCATGGTCTGCCGGATGTCGGGCGTGGTCATGGGCGGCAAGGGCAAGCTGATGTCGTCCACTGCGATGGTCACGCGCATGCCGGGCGAAAGCTGGGCGTAGAGCGGCTCGCTTTCGAGCGGATGGTTGAGCGCGTAGCGAATGGCCGCGCCGGGATTGGCCAGGCCCTCGATGGGTGGCTTGGCGTAGATGACCCGGGTGCCGATGGGCAGATCCTCGCAAAGCAGGTCGGTGCCCGAAAAAATGATCCGGGGCGCAGAGTTCTCGTCAATGTAGACGACCTGATCGTCTTCCTTGTGGCGGGGCACGGGCCCGCGCAGCGGCTTACCTTCGCGCTTGGTCATCGGGGCCTCATGCTAACGCAAATCCAGGATGGGCCAGTCATGTTGTAGGGCCGTGTTCCTTAGGCGGAAATCGGGGTTGACGGCAGTGGGGTGGCCCACCACCGACAGCATGGGCAGATCGCTCATGCTGTCCGAGTAGCTGTAACACTCGGTGAGGTTGAGTCCTTCCTTCTCGGCATAGGTGCGAATCCAGCTTGCCTTGGTGGCGGCGGCCAGCACCGGCGGCAACAGACGCCCGGTGGCCTTGCCGTCCACGAACTCCAGGTGGTTGGTCACCGAGTCGTCCAGGCCCAGGTGGCGCACCAGCGGCTGGGCGGTGAGGTCCAGTGCGCCCGTGACCAAGACCTGTCGCAGCCCCAGTCGGCGCGACTTGTCGATGAGCTCGTAGGCGCCCGGGTAGATGGACGGCCGGACGACCGTGTCGAACAACTCCTGGGCCAGATAGCGCAAGCGATCCTCGGACTCTCCCCGGTAGCGGCGGAAAAAGATGTCGTTGAAGAGACGCCGGTTGAA
>PMZX01000204.1:8429-8576 GCA_003170035.1 Myxococcales bacterium
GCACCGTATATCACGACCGAGACGGTGGACCACAATCGGCGGGCCGCCGAGGCCGCATAGTGTTAAGTCGACGCTGGTGGGCGGCGGCGGGGCCGGGGCCGGAAGCCGGCTTCCCCTTCGGGGGCTTCGGGACGGCCCGCCACCCTG
>PMZX01000204.1:8593-32830 GCA_003170035.1 Myxococcales bacterium
CTTCGCGCGCGCCCTCGCCGGCACCGCTGCTCATCACCCCGCGGCGCGCTTCTGCGAGCGGCTGCCGGCCCCTTCCTTCTCCCGCTTCTCCTTGAAGTCGGCGATCATGGCGTCGCGCGCCTGCTTGGGCACCTCNNCGCTTGAACTCCATGCTGAACTCGCCCTTGCCCTGGGTGGCGGAGCGCAGATCCGTGGCGTAGCCAAACATGTCGGCCAGTGGCACCTCGGCCACGCCCGTGACAAATGCTTCGTGCTTCTCCGTGCTCAGGATGTTGCCCCGGCGCTGGTTGAGCTGCCCGATGACCGCGCCCTGGAACTCCTCGGGGAACTGCACCTCGACCAGCATGATGGGCTCGAGGATGGTGGGCTTGGCCTTGTTGTAGGCTTCGCGGAAACCCATCAAGGCCGCCGTGCGAAAGGCCAGTTCCGACGAGTCAACCGGGTGCGACTGGCCATCGTTGATCAGACAGCGCACGCCCACGATGGGAAAGCCGATGAGCGGCCCTCGCTTGATCGCCTCCTTGAATCCCTTGTCGCAAGCCGGGATGAACTCGCGCGGGATGGAGCCACCCACGATCTCGTCCACGAACTCGTAGCCGCCTTCGTAGTCCGAAGGCAGCGGCTCGATGTAGCCCGCCACGCGGCCGTACTGGCCCGAGCCGCCGGTCTGCTTCTTGTGCGTGTAGCTGAACTCGCCACGCTGGGTGATGGTCTCGCGATACTTGACCTGGGGCCGACCCGGAACCACGACACAGTTGTATTCGCGTTTCATGCGCTCGATGTAGATGTCCAGGTGCAGCTCCCCCATGCCGCTGATGATGGTCTGCCCTGACTCTTCGTCACGCGACACGCGGAAGGTCGGGTCCTCCTTGGTGAAGCGATTGAGTGCCTTGGAGAAATTGGTCTGTGCCGCCTTGTCCTGCGGCTCGACTGCCAGCGAGATGACCGCATCGGGCACGTGCATGGACGTCATCGTGCAGTTGATGCGCCCATCGGTGAAGGTATCGCCCGAGGCGCACTCCACCCCGAAGAGGGCCACGATGTCGCCGGCTTCGGCCGCGGGAATGTCTTCCATCTCGTCGGCGTGCATCCGCACCAGGCGCGGGACTTTCACCTTCTTCCGTCCGGCCGAGCAATTCACGATGAAGTCGCCCTTGCCCACCCTGCCCTGGTACACCCGCATATAGGTGAGCTGTCCGTAGCGGCCGTCCTCCAGTTTGAAGGCCAATCCCACGAACGGTTTGCTCGGGTCGGATTCCAGCTTGATCTCGGCCTCGCCGCGATCCTGGTCGAGCGCGAGGTTCTCCACCTCGGACGGCATGGGCAAGTAGTCCCGAACAGCGTCGAGCAGGAGCTGCACGCCCTTGTTCTTGTACGCCGAGCCCATGAGGACCGGCGTACCCTTGAAGGCGACCGTGGCCCGGCGGATGGCAGGAATCAAGTCCTCGGGCGTGCACTCTTGCTCGTGCAGGTACTTCTCGGCGATGGGGTCGTCCACGTTGGCGAGGGATTCGATCATCTTCTGCCGGGCAGCCTTGGTTTCTGCGACCAACTCTTCCGGGATGTCGGTAGAGCGCAGGTCCTCGCCCTTGGCCCCGTCGAAGTACACCGCCTTCATGCGAATCAGGTCAACCACACCCTCGAAGCGGTCCTCGGCGCCGATGGGAATCTGTACCGGGATGGTATGCAGGTGCAGCTTCTCCCGCAACTGCGCGGTCACGCGTTCCGGGTTGGCGCCCGAGCGGTCCAGCTTGTTGATGAAGGCGATGCGCGGCACCTGGTAGCGCCGCATCTGGCGATCGACCGTGTACGACTGCGACTGCACGCCGGCCACGCCACAGAGCACCAGCACAGCGCCGTCCAGCACGCGCAGGGCGCGCTCCACCTCGATGGTAAAATCGACATGGCCGGGCGTGTCGATGAGGTTGATGGCGCAGTCCTCCCACTCGCACGAGGTGGCGGCCGACTGGATGGTGATCCCCTTCTCGCGCTCCAGGTCCATGAAGTCCATGGTCGCTCCCACGCCGGACTTCCCCTTGACCTCCTCGATCTTGTGGATCTTGCCGGTGTAGAAGAGCACCCGCTCGGAGAGCGTGGTCTTTCCTGAATCGATGTGAGCGGAAATGCCTATGTTGCGGATCTTCTCGATGGACGACATGGAACGTGCCTAACCTATTCTGGCGGTATTGCTGAAGGCGCGGCAGTTTATTCGACGACAACGCGAACGCCACCTAAATCTACGTGACGGTGCGGTGCCATTTTCTGCGCGATCGTCACCGCAACGTCGCTCCGGCGTTGCTTTCTGCCACGGGACGCGGGTTAAATGCGTCCCGGTGTCATCCCGCCGACCGCCCAGCGACCGCCGACATCCCCATCAGGACTCCCCTTTGCTGACTGCTGAGAACGCCTCGTTTCTCCGACCTTTCGTCAAATGGGCTGGAGGCAAGAGCCAGCTTCTGCTTCAGTTCCAGTGCCTGTATCCCGAGAAGGACTCGGTAGGCCGATATCTGGAGCCCTTTCTCGGCAGCGGGGCTGTCTTTTTTCACGTCAAGGGCCTGCTGCAGCCTGCACGGGCGCTGCTCACCGACACGAACGCAGAACTAATTGACGCATTTTTGGCCGTGCGCGATGAGGTGGACCATCTGATCGAACTCCTGCGCCAACACCAAGAGCAGCACTGCGAGTCCTACTACTACGAGGTGCGGAACCAGAACCCCCAAACCTGCGTCACGCGGGCCGCCCGTCTCATCTATCTCAACAAGACGGGGTTCAATGGCCTCTACCGAGTAAACAGCCGTGGGCTGTTCAACGTGCCCTTTGGCCGCCACGTCAAACCGAAGGTCCTTGACGAGACTCGGCTGCGCGCGGCCAGCGCCGCCCTGGAGAAGACGGACCTGCGCCCGGGTGATTTTCGTGCCCTTTCCGCAGGAGCGCGCAAGCGAGATTTCATCTATTTCGACCCACCCTACCAGCCGCTGTCCAAGACCGCCTACTTCACGTCGTACACCAGCGGCTCCTTCGGCGAGAACGACCAGCGCGACCTGGCCGCGCTCTACACCAAGCTCGACCGACGCGGGTGTCTGCTCATGCTGTCGAACAGCGACACGCCCCTGATACGCGAGCTATACGCCGGTTTTCACATCCACCGCGTGTCCGCCCGGAGAAACATCAACTCGAACAGTGAAAAACGCGGGCCGGTTTTCGAGGTGGTGGTCCTCAACTACCAACCCAAAGCGCATCACGCGCAAACCGTGCCGCCGAGGTGACTGGTTTGGCCCGGATCTACACGCGCAAAGGCGATCGCGGGCAGACGCAGCTTCCCGGTGGGCGGCATGTGCCCAAGCACACTCAGCGACTGGAGTGCCTGGGCGCCGTGGATGAGCTTTCCGCATGCATCGGGGTCGCGCACTCTTTGCTGCAAGCACCCTCTGCTCCCGCCGGCACGGCACGCTTGGCCGCCTCTCTTGGCCGCATCCAAGCCGAGCTTTCCAGCCTCTGTACGGATCTAGCTGCGCCGGTTTCACGCAAGCGGCACATCGCCACCCGCCACGTCACGGCCATGGAACGCAACATCGATGCCTGGACGCGAAGCCTGCCGCCGCTTCGCGCTTTCATCCTGCCCGGCGGCGGCCCCGCGGCTGCTTGCCTGCACCTGGCGCGTACGGTCTGCCGCCGCGCCGAGCGCCAGGTGGTACGCCTCGCTGCCCAGGAGCCAGTGGGCAATGCGATCGTCCCCTACCTCAACCGTCTGTCCGACGCCCTCTTCGTCGCCGCCCGCACCGCCACGCAGCTGTGCGGCCGCGAGGACCGGTTGGCCTCGAAGCGGTAGACCTACCTCACGTAGGCCAAACCTAGGTTCACATCCAGATTGGCCATCACCTTGGGTACGCCCACAAGCGCGTTCGCGCTGGCCACGATCAAGAATGAATCGCTCAGCTCAATGGTGATGCCGACGCCGGGACCGAACAGGACCGGACCTCCCACCACGGTATCCTTGCAGCCGCTCGGCGGACAGCCGGTCATGTTCTGTTTCGGCAGATCGACCACGTGACGAATCTGACCTGCGCCCGCAGCGAACGATAGGAAGGGCGTGACCTTCCTGGGCTCGCCCACGAACCACGTCGCCTTGGCCAAGGCAGCCAAAGCATAGCTGGCCGGATGGCAGGTGCCTCCCTTGCAAGCGCTCGTGTTGCCTGCAACCTTGCTGCCATCGACGTCGCTGGCGCCGCTCACAATCTGGATTCGACCCTGCAGCGACAAGATCAAACTGTCAGACAAGAAGTAGCCAATCTCGGGCGCAATCTGCAGCAGCCGGGACAGAGAAACCCCGGAGCTCTTCAGGGCTACTCCCGAATCGTTCGTGCGGTTTGCCTCGGGCGTGCCCGAGTGATAGCCAAAGCCGCTGCCCGCAGCCAGCGCGACCCAGAAAGTGAGTCGCTCTGCTTCCTCACCGCCCTCCCCGCCAACTTCGCCCTCAGCACCCGCGCCTTCGCCGCTCAGGTTGACGACGTGAGGTTCAGCCGCGGTCCCATTCTGCGCCAGTACCTGGCCGTCCCCGCTTTGCGCCAAGATGTAGTAGGCAACCGACGCGCCGCTGGTCGCCTCGGGCGGAATCTGGCTCTTGTACAGGTCGCTATTCTCGGTGGGATCCATCTCGCGGGTGACGAAATCCGAAGTACCCTCGGGCCGGTAGGCCAGCGCGACCCTCTCTGCTCCCAGAGAGGCCGGAACCTGCGCCTCGATGGCGATGGGGTGGCTCGGCGCGCTCACGGTCACCGGTGTGTGAACAATGGGGCTCTCGGCTGCGGGCGCCGGCTGGGCAGGCGGGGCAGGCTCGGCAGGTGGGGCAGACTCGGCAGGTTGCGCAGCCGAGGGCTGAGGCTGGGCCGCCGCGGGGGCGTTCGCTTCGCCTTCGGCGCCCTGTGAGACATCCATGGAAGCCTCGGCAAATGCGGCCTGGACCTCGGGATTGATCATGGCCTTGGTGACCCTGATCCTGGGGTCGATGCGCAGCGCCTTCTTGAACTCCTCCATACCCTGCTCACGCTGTTTGAGCCCGACCACATAGACCACCCCCAGGTGGACGTGCGTACGCGCGGCCATCGGGTGGTCCTCCAGTTTCTCAGTCGCACAAATGTCGAGCGCTTGCTTGAGCAGTTTGGCTGCGTCCTCCACGTCTAGATTGGAATACGCAGCCAGCGCCCTCTTGTTTAGCTCGACAACCTTCTGCACAGCGTCCGTATCTTGCGCATTGGCCCGAAGTCCCCAGACAACCGCCGTGCTGAAGGCAGCGAGCAGCACGGCATAGCGATACCTTCTTGAAATCAACATCATTTGAGGAAAGGCTCCTGCGACTGGGTCCAGTCTGTGCGTGGATTGGCGGGAGAACCTAAAACTGTAATCTTGTAGGTTGCCGCACGTCAACCTACTTGTGGGTAAGCAACGAGCAGTGCCGCATCAGCTCGGTTCAGGGTCATTCTCTCGCGGCCTCTCTTCCTTTGATGCGATGGGGTAAGACAGCCCTTCGGTCAGCCTTCAGGCGCATATACTTAACACCAAGACGATGCGTGCGAGGACCGCTACTGCCATTCTGTTGGGGTTGGCCGGGATGACCGCCTGGTCGTGGCGTGGCGTGGCTCCGCACTCCAGCGATCTGCCTCCGGCCGACGAACTGCTTGCCGCCGCGCAGACGAGCCCCAACACGCTGATTGTCGACTTCCGGGACGACATCACGGACCAGGCACTGGCCGCCCGCGGCTACGTCGACGAACCCATCAGTCGCTTCTCGGCGACGGATCGGATGTACCGCATCCGTTTCCGGACGCCGCAGGAAGCAGAGGACGCGGCCAGCAAGTTGCGTGCGGACCCCATGGTCGAGTCGGTCGACTACGACGCCTCGGTCAGTCTTTTTCCCGAAGACTGGACACCCACGGCACCACCAGTAGATGCACCTGAGTGTGCGAGAGACAACAGCCCAGGCGTGACCGGCACAGGCTTTCCCAACGATCCCTGTTTCCGTTACCAGTGGCACCTGCGCCAGATCGGACTGCCCGCAGCGTGGAAGCTGGGACAGGGCCGTGGTGTCGTGGTGGCGGTGATCGACACCGGCGTCAGCCGCGTCCCTGACCTTCAGGACACGCGCTTGGTGCCTGGCTTCAACTTCGTGGCCGACAATGACAAGACCGACGACGATCACGGCCATGGCACCCACGTCGCGGGGACCATCGCGCAAACGACCAACAACGCCCGCGGGGTGGCCGGGATCGCCTTCCGCGCTGCCATCATGCCGCTCAAGGTTCTCAGCAGCCAGGGCTCGGGTTCCATGGCGGCCATCGCCCAGGCCATCCGTTTTGCCGCCGACCACGATGCCAACGTGATCAATTTGAGCCTGGGCGGACCCTTCCCGGTCACGCCAGTTCGCCGCGCTATCGAATACGCGTATCGTAAGGGCGTGGTGGTGGTGGCTGCAGCAGGCAACGACGGCCGCGGCCGGGTCAGCTACCCCGCGCGCTACCCGGATGTCATCGCGGTGGCGGCCACCCAGTGGGACGAGACCACGACCTTCTACTCCAACTGGGGCAAGCAGATAGACATCGCAGCGCCCGGCGGGAACATGCGCGTGGACCAGAACGGCGACGGCAAGCCCGACGGTATTTTGCAGAACACCATACTGCCCGGCGGCGCGCGCACTGGGTACCTGTGGTTCATGGGGACCTCGATGGCAGCGCCGCATGTGGCGGGTATCGCGGCGCTGGTGGTGGGGGCCGGGGTCACGCGCCCCGACGCTGTGCAAGTTGTGCTTGTCGACACAGCCCGCAAGCCCAAACCAGTGTCGTCGACCCGCGGCCGCCGCATCGACGACCACTACGGCGCCGGGATCGCAGACGCCGGGGCTGCCCTGCGAAAGGCCCGAAGCGCGCGCGGGGCGGCCAGCCTCGGGCTGGGTGCGGCTCTGTCTCTGCTGGGCCTGGCCGGGGCGCGCCGGCGCGAGAGGTTCGGTGGTGCCGGGGTCTGGGCTTTTGCCGGCGCGCTCGTGCTCGGGTCATCCGGACTCTTCTTCCTGCCCTCTCTAGGCGCGCCCGAGTGGCTGTGCAACTCTCCCATCGGAACCGGGGCGCTCGGGTCAGCGGCCTTGCTCCTGGGCCCCGCTGGCCAGGGCAATCCCTTGTTGTGGAGCGCCCTGCTTCCGGTCAGCGCTGTGGCCTTGCTCTACGGTGCGCGTTCCTTGCGCCCTGCCCTGGCCGGCCTGGCTTTCGGCGTGGCAGGCGGGCTCTTGTTTGCCGCCTGCGCCTACACCGCCGATGTCCGCTTGGTGCCCGACGTCCTCGACCGGGCGTGGCTCGCGGCCAATGCTCTCCTGGCCGCTGGCCTGGGCGCGCTGGTGTTGCGGAAATAGGGCATGGGACCGCAGGTCGCCCCTACCGGCGGACGTGCGATGGGCGCCGCAGGTCGCCCTACTATCCCCCGCTGCCCCGCCTCAGCTCGGTCAGCACGGCCCTGGCGATCGCCTTGAGGGTCTCGAAGACGCCCACGCCGGTGGTGGCGCGGGCCTCGAACTCGAGCACGTTGGTTGGGTTGAGCTGTCCGTGTAGCTCCGCCACCGACGCGATATTGGGAAGGTCCCTCTTGTTGTACTGAATGATGAACGGGAGCTTGTCGAGGTTGTAGCCCTGCTCGATCAGGTTCTGGCGCAGGTTTTCCATCGACTCGATGTTCGCCTCCATGCGCTCGACCTGCGAGTCGGCCACGAAGACCACACCGTCGACGCCCTTGAGGATCAGCTTACGGCTGGCGTCGTAGAAGACCTGGCCTGGCACCGTGTAGAGGTGGAAGCGCGTCTTGAAACCGCGGATCTCACCCAAGGACAGGGGCAGAAAGTCGAAGAACAG
Source organism: Myxococcales bacterium (assembly GCA_003170035.1). GTDB lineage: Bacteria > Myxococcota_A > Polyangia > Fen-1088 > Fen-1088 > Fen-1137. Next base: position 16,483 of record PMZX01000204.1, read on the forward strand.
GGTCCGCTCGGTCTCGGTGGCCAGCGAAATCATCTTGCCCTTCGCCTCGGGGCTGGTCTTGGCGTAGATGAACTGCAGATTGGTGGTCTTTCCGCCAAGACCAGGACCGTAGTACACCAGCTTGCAGTTGATCTCGCGGGATGAGTAGTTGATAAAGCTCATCTGGGGCGACAGCTAGTCGTTGAAGAGCTTGTCGATGTCAGCGTCGGTGATCTCGTTCAGGATCGACGGCCCGGTGCCCGAAGCGGCCTTCTTGGCCACCTGTTCGAACAAACGCGCCATCTCCTCGGCTGCCTTCCTGACGCGAAGGCGAACCAGACCGAGCGACGATCGCTCGTCGAACAAGACCACCAGGATGGCACGGCCAGCCACCAGGGTGATATGCACGTGCGTCTTTTCGCCCTCGTGGAACTGGCTGGTGAAGTCCTTCTCGCGCAGGATTTTGGAAATGCCACCGGTCGCCGCCACGTTGCCCGCGGTCAGCGACGAAAGCGAGGTCACGTCGATCTCACCCACCTCGCCAGCCTCGGCAATGGGTTGCCCATCGCGGCCAATGAGAAGCACAGCCTTGGCGTTGGCATCGCGGTGAAGGCGCTGACACACAGAGGAGATCTGTCGTTGCTCCTCGGGAAACATCACATCAGGGCCGCTCATCTGGCTGTCTAGGCTCCTTCGCGCCGGGTCAGGCTCAAGGCATCAGGTCTCGCAACCACTAACATCGGCGAGCACTGGCTTTCAAGGTTGGGAATCGCTTGGGCTTTCTCCCACATCCAGGGACGGGATTGAAGGGGAGCTTACCAGGTATCGGTGGCTGGCGACAGAGAGGCTTGTCGGCCAGGGCATGGCTACATCTCCCGGCGCCCGTCTATCGCGCGCGAAAGGGTCAAGCGGTCGGCATACTCCAGCTCGCCGCCCACCGGCACGCCCATGGCGATACGGCTGCAGCGCACGCCGAGCGGCCGCAGCAACTTGGCCAGGTATACCGCGGTGGTTTCGCCTTCCACGCTTGGGTTGGTAGCGATGATGACCTCCTTGATGTCGCCGCTGCAGCGTTTGACCAACTCCGCGACGCGCAGGTCGTCAGGCCCGATGCCGTCCAGAGGCGAAAGCACCCCGTGCAGGACGTGGTAGCGCCCACGGTAGCCGCCCGCACGTTCGATGGCCAAGACATCCTGAGGCTGGGCGACCACGCAAACCAGCGACGAATCACGGCGGGCATCGCGGCAAATGGGACAAGGATCCTCCTCGGTAAAATCCCAGCACACGGTGCAGAAACTGATCTTGGCGCGCATCTCGCCGATGGCCGCGGCCAACGCCGCCGCATCTTCCGGCGGCGCGCGCAGAATATGAAAGGCCAGCCGCGCGGCGGTCTTCTCGCCCACACCGGGCAATTTGCCCAGTTCGCACACCAGGCGGGCGATGGGGCCTGCGCTACTCATTCACCCGAGCCCCCCGCCGGCATGGCCAGGCCGCCGGCCACCGCAGCCAGGTCTTCCTGTGCCACCTGCCGCGCCCGTTCCAGGGCCAGGTTCACCGCCCCCACCAGCAAGTCCTCGATCATCTTCTTGTCGGCTCCCGCCAGAAGCGACGGCTCGATGGTGATGGACAGCACTTCGCTCCGACCGTTGACCACGCAGCGGACCAGACCGCCCCCCGTCTCAGCCTCGACCTGCTTGTCACCCAGGGCGTCCTTGGCCCGGTTGAGCTGCTCCTGCACGCGCTGCCAGGTCTCCATGAGGTTGCGCAGGTTGGGTCCGTCACTCATGGGGTCTTGATCTCCTTGGGCGCGACGCCGAACAGTTCCTGCGCCTTGCGGACCATGGGATGCTCGCGCGCCTCGGTCTCGCGCTGGTGCTGGTCAAGCTGCGCCGCCTCTGCTTCGCGGCCGACCTCGGAACGCAGCAGGGGAAGCACTTTTCCTGTCGTCATCTTCAACTCCACCCGGGTGGCCGTGCCGGTGATCTGGGTCAGCGCGCGTTCCACCTCGGACTTGAACTTGGCGGTCTGATCGAGGGCAAACTTCTGCGAAAACTGCAGGATGACTGCCCCGCCCTCCCAGCCGCCCACCTCGGCGTGGTCCAGGGCTGCGGCCATGGCCGGCCGGTGTCCGAACGATTCGCGCACCCTGCGCCACACCTCGGCGATATCAGAGTCGGGTGACAGCGCTGGGGCCGCCGCGGCGACCAGTGGCGCAGGCGCGGCCGACTGGCGCACAGGCGCTGCGCCCCGGGGCCGCGACTCCGGCGCTGCCGGCCGCGCGGGGGACGCGCCTGCCCCAGCCAGGCGGCCCTCCAGCTTCTCCAGCCTGTCGAGCAAGTCGCCGAGTGGCAGCAGCGGCTCGGCGTTGCACAGGTCGACCAGCGCCATTTCCAGCAGCAGGCGCGGCGTCTGCGATCGCGCGGCGTCCTCCACCGCGCGGGCCCAGCGGTCGAAGAGCGAAGTGGCCAGGCCCTTGCCGGCCTTGCCGGCCAGCGCCTTGGTCTCGGCCGCTTCCTCGGCGGTCGCATCGATCAGATCCTCGGCATCGGGAACCGCGGTCAGGATCTCCAGATCGTGCAGAAAGGCGAGAAAAGCCCGCGCCATCTGCATGAGATCCACGCCGCGGTCGACCGCATCGGCCACATGCCGGAGGGTTTCCGCCACGTCNNGCGGGTCAGCGTCTCGGCGCCCGCGTAGGCCACCACCTGATCGAGCAGCGAAAGCCCGTCGCGCACCGATCCCGCTGCCTCGCGTGCCACCAGTCGCACGGCATCGGGCTCGAACGCGATCCTCTCGTTGCTCAGGATGCGGGTCAGGTGCTCGGCCAGCACCTTGCTGGACAGCAGTTTGAAGTCGTAGCGCTGGCAACGCGACATGATGGTCGCGGGAATCTTGTGCACCTCGGTCGTGGCGAAGATGAACACCACATGCTCGGGCGGTTCCTCCAGCGTCTTGAGCAGCGCATTGAAAGCGCTCACCGACAGCATGTGGACCTCGTCGATGATGTAGACCTTCTTGCGCGCCTCGGCCGGCAGGTAGCGCACGCCCTCGCGCAAGGTCCGCACGTCGTCCACGCCGGTGTTGGACGCGCCGTCGATCTCTTGCACATCCACCGACTGTCCGCTGGAGATGGACTGGCAGATGGAGCAGGTACCGCAGGGGGTCGCGGTCGGCCCCTGCGCGCAGCACAGCGCCCTGGCCAGGATGCGCGCGGCGCTGGTCTTGCCAATGCCGCGCGCGCCAGTGAAGAGAAACGCGTGGTGCACGCGGCCCAGGTTGATGGCGTTGGTCAGCGTGCGCGCCACATGTTCTTGGCCGAGGAGATCCTCGAACTTCTGTGGCCGGTACTTGCGCGCGAGAACCAGATACGACATGCACGCATATTCTGGACACAACCGGCGACAGTCAACAGGCGAACGTCGACCCTACGATGCGAACCTCCGTTTGACGCGAGTTGGCCCAGGGTCTACGCTAGGGGGGCCGCCATCCTTTTTTTGTGCAGCCTTGACTTCGCAGGACTATGGCAAGCTGACGCGCGTGACTACACGGGAACCCAGTCTGGCGAATATGAGCACCCTCCCAGGGTTCCCATCGCAGGAGAAGATCTGCCGTGCCGGCTGAGCCTCGCATCGACGTGCTGGTTGGCACCGTGCTCGAGGGCGCGTACCGCATCACGCGCCTCATCGGCCAAGGCGGCATGGGCGCGGTCTACGAGGCCGTGCAGCTTCGCCTCAACAAGCGCGTGGCCATCAAGCTGATGGCGCGTGACCTGGCCGCCAACCACCAGGCCCTGGCGCGCTTCCACCGCGAGGCCGAGATCACCTCACACCTCGGGCACCCACATCTGGTGACCGTCGTGGATTTCGGCCAGGCCGAATCCGGCGAGCCCTACATGGTGATGGAGTATCTCGAAGGCGAGGATCTCGACCACCGCCTGCGCCGAGTGGGTCGCATGCCCATCGACGCAGTGGTCCCCGTGGTCAGGCAGGTCGCCTCCGCGTTGAATGCCGCCCACGACCAAGGCGTCGTCCACCGCGATCTCAAACCCGGGAACATCTTTCTGGTGCAGATCCCGGGCGAGCCGGATTTCGTCAAGGTGCTCGACTTCGGTGTTTCGAAAATGATGGCGGCGCGCACGCGGCTGACCAATGTGAGGTCTACCCTGGGAACGCCGGTCTACATGTCGCCCGAACAGGCCGCCGGCATAGTCGACGAGATCGATCACCGCGTTGACCAGTGGGCGCTGGCCTGCATCGCCTGGGAGATGCTGCTGGGTCGCCCCCCCTTCGTAGCCGACGACGTGACAGCGCTTCTGTTCCAGATCGTCAAGATGGACCCGCAGCCGCTGGCCCCGCGCGTGCCGGGCCTGCCGCCGGATGTGGAGACCGAGCTGCGACGCGCGCTGAACAAGCGACCGGCGGATCGTTTTCCGACCATTCGATCGTTTTCCCGCGCCTTCGCTACTGCCGCATTCGGCCAGCCCGCCGACCTGACGCCGGCGCCGTTTCTGGTATCGTCCGTTTCGCCGGCCAGCGTGATCATCGAGCATAGCGAGGCGCAAGTTCCGGCGACACCTGCCACTCCTCTTGCTACCCGAACGCCGCCGGACGAGCACGCGCCCCAAGCCGCTCCGCCACCGGTCGGCCACGCCACGGTTGCGTTGCGACGATGGAGAAGAATCAAGCCGGTTCATGTCATGGTCGCGACCGCTGCCCTGCTCTTGCTGCTCGGGGCGTTCCTGCTCTTCCGTTCGAGCCCCGTGCCAAAACCGGCGAGCACGAATGCCAGCAACCCGGTCAGCGCACCGGGGAGCACCCCGCCGATCCAACCGCCGCCGGCACCTCCGACGGTTAACCCGGAACCCTCGCAGGTCCAACCAGCCTTGGTCAAACCCGAGCCCCCGCGCACGAAGCCTCACAAGTCCGCGAAGCCCGCCTTGCCCGCGGGCCAAAAGAGAGCCAAGCGACCAGCCACGTCATCCCCAGGGCCCAAGGCCAAGCGGCACCTGATCAACGAACTATGACCCTGTGAGGGGCTCCGAGCGCGCGTTTCATCCCTAAAGGCGCCGTACTGTGCTGCCGAGATCTGTTTCATACCTAATGGGGTGATGCTGCATCATGTGGACGAGCGCCCTCATCCTTCTCACGATCATTGCTCAGGGTTCGCCGCCAGCCGCCGACCCCCAGGCCAAGGCCCAGGCGCAGGGCCTGCTGACCGCGGGCTCGGCCCTGTACGAGAAGGGTGACTACGCGGGTGCGCTGGAGAAGTTCAACGCGGCCTACGCCGCCTTCCCATCGCCCAAGTTGATGTTCAACATCGGCCAGGCCGATCGCGATCTCAGCCGGCCTGTCGAGGCTCTGGAAGCCTTTGAGAAATTCCTGGCCGGCGCCACCGATGCGTCGCCCGAGACGATCACTGATGCGCGCAAGTCGGTGGCCGAACTGCAGGAAAAGCTGGGACGGATCCGTGTCGAGTGCGAGACCACGGGCGCGGAGGTGAACCTCGACGGCAAGAGCGTGGGCCTGACACCGCTGCCTGATCTCATCTGGGCTACGCCAGGCCGCCACCAGATCACGGCCAGTCATCCAAGCACGACCCCAGTCCTTGAATACGTAGACGTGACGGCCGGCTCGGTGGGAACGGTAACCCTGCGGCTCTGGCCCGTGGCGATTCCTGTGGCCGCCGAGCCGGTCCCGGAGCCCGAGACAGCGCCCCCGCCGGAATCCCCGAACCTCGACCTGGGCACCAACCCAGCGCCCAGCGACGCCAGCCGAGGCTGGTGGCTGGGCCGGAAATGGACCTGGGTCGCTGCCGGTTCGACGCTGCTGTTGGCCGCGGGCGCCATCACCGCTGGCCTGGCGATGCAGTCCCGCTTCGACAGTCTGGATAAGTCATGCGGCGAGGGCGCCCCAGGCCGCCCTGGCTGTAGCGAGAGTGACATCAGCTCGGTTCATTCGCGCGAGATCATGGCCAACGTGTTTTGGGGCCTGGCCGGCGCCGCCGCGGTGACCACCGGCGTGCTGTTCTACCTGGAGGGTCGAGCCGTCAGGGTGTCGCCGGTCGCGGGGAGCACGACAGGCTTCGTCGCAGCGGTGAGGTACTAGTCTTGAACGCGTCTGCCTTCTCGACGGTACGCCTCGGCATTCCCGGCCTCTGTGTGATCGCCGCGCTGACCGCGGCCTGCTCCTTCGAAGCCAGCAGACTGCGACGCCTCGGCCCTCATGATGGAGCCGTCGAAGACGCGGCCCTACCCGATCTTGGCGCCTCTGATAGCAACGGCGACACCGCCATCCCTTCTGACGCTCCCACCGCCACGGACGGCAGCGATACGCCCACGGCAACAGGGGGGGTCGGCGGAGGCGACGGCCCGACTGATACCGGCGCAGCCGGCGACGGACCCATCTCGACGGGCGGCGCAGGGGGCGCTGGCGGCTCCGGCGGAACCGGCGGTTCGATGGTGCCTGACGGGGCCGTGGAGCCTCCGGACACCGCCACGGACGGCGGCGATACGCCCACGGCAACCGGTGGTGTTGGCGGAGACGACGGCCCGACTGATACCGGAGAAGCCACCGACGGGTCCATCTCGACGGGTGGCACAGGAGGCGCTGGCGGCTCCGGCGGAACCGGCGGTTCGATAGTAACTGACGCTGACCTGGAAGCTCCGGGCACGACAGATACGGCGAATGACGTCGTTGGAGAAGCACCGAACGCGAGTTGTGGCGATTCCGGGGCCGCATGTTCGGACGGGGGCACCTGCGTTTCGGGCTCCTGTTTGTCGCCCGCGAGTCTCTCGGCGTCGACCTTGAGCACCAGTTTCGGCTCGGTCCTGGTCGGTCAGTCGAGCAACGTGGCGACCTTCAGCATCAAGAACAGCGGCCAACAAACCAGTGGGGCCATCACCGTCACATCGAACAAGACTGACTTTGCGGTCCAGACCGGGATTGCCGGTGACTGCGTATCTGGCACGACTGTCCTGGCCGCAAGCGCGTCCTGCGCAGTACGCGTTGTCTTCGCGCCCAAGACGGCAGGGCTAGCTTCGGCCCTCGTCGCCTTCTCGGCCACGCCGGGTGGCAGCGCGGCTGTCGCCATGTCCGGCACCGGCACCTGCCCCACCGACCAACTCGGCGACACAACGGGAACCTGCGTTCCGATGGCCGGGGTCACCTGGACGCTGCGGGGAACGTCGCAAGCCTGGAATTCGGTGGCGTCGTCAGCGGACGGCACGAAACTGGTGGCCGTAGTCAATGGCGGCAACATCTACACATCAGCGAACAGCGGGGTGACGTGGACGCCGCAGGGTGCGGCGCGGAACTGGATCTCCGTGGCATCGTCGGCGGACGGGACCAAGCTGGTGGCCGCGGTCGCCAATGGCTACATCTACACCTCGGTGGACTCCGGGGTTACGTGGACGCCACAGCCACAGAGCACGTCTCAGAGTTGGTATGCGGTAGCTTCGTCGGCGAACGGAACGATGCTGGTGGCGCAGGTCAGGAATAGCTACACGTACACGTCAGCGGATTCCGGGGCGACGTGGTTCCGACGTGGCACGTCCCAGCCCTGGACGTGCGTGGCCTCGTCGGCTGACGGGACCAAGCTGGCGGCTAGCACCTGGGGCGGCACCATCTACACGTCAGTGGACTCCGGGGTGACGTGGACGCCACAGCCACAGAGCACGGTGCAAAACTGGAATTCCGTGGCATCATCGACGGACGGGACAAAGCTGGTGGCCGCGAGCGGTACCCCTGGCACCATCTACACCTCGGCGGACTCTGGGGCGACGTGGACGTCGCGGGGAGCGTCGCAGACTTGGAGAGCGGTGACGTCATCGGCAAATGGGAGAGATATCGTGGCAGCGGCCTCGGGTGGCACCCTCTACACTTCGACAGACTTTGGTGCGACATGGAAGCCGCGGGATGCGGCGCGGAGCTGGATTTCCGTGGCATCATCGGCGGACGGGACGAAACTGGTTGCGGTAGTCAACAACGGCTACATCTACACGTCGAGCGGTCCGGTGCCCTGACCTAGGCGACACCGAACGACCGGGAGCCCGAGCGTGGGACCCAGCGAACCTGGGCCACGGATTCCCTTCTTGTCCCGCTAGGCGGCGTGCCTATTCTGTGGTCTAGGGAAAGAGCCATGCGGCTTGACAAGTTCACTATCAAGGCTCAGGAGGCACTCGCGGCGGCGCATGCGGCGGCCGAGCAGCGGGCGCACCAGGAGGTCACGCCCGAGCACCTTCTGCGGGCGCTGCTGACCCAGGAAGAGGGCGTCGCTCTGGCGGTGCTGCGCAAGGTGGGCGCGGATCCCGAAAGGCTTCTGCGCCAGGTGGACGAGGCCCTTGCGGCAGAGCCGCAGGTGCGCGGCTCCACGGCGGAGGCCTACGTGGGTCGTCGTCTGAAAGACCTGCTTGACGAAGCGGCCCGGCAGTCCGACGAATTCAAGGACGAGTACGTGTCGAGCGAGCACCTGCTGCTCGCGCTGCTGTCCAAGGATCTGGGGGCGGCCTCGCGCGTGCTGCGTGAGGCGGGCGTGGACCGCGACACGGTTCTGAAGGCGCTGGCCGAGGTGCGCGGCAGCCAGCGGGTCACCGACCCGGACGCCGAACAGCGCTACCAGTCGCTGGCCAAGTACACCCGCGATCTCACCGAACTGGCCCGCCAGGGCAAGCTGGACCCGGTCATCGGTCGCGACGAGGAGGTGCGCCGGACCCTGCAGGTGCTTTCCCGCCGCACCAAGAACAACCCGGTGATCATCGGCGAGCCGGGCGTGGGCAAGACCGCCATCGTGGAGGGCATCGCGCAGCGGATCGCCTCGGGCGACGTGCCTGAGTCGCTCAAGCACAAGCGCATCCTGGCACTCGATCTCGGCTCGCTAGTGGCGGGCACCAAGTTCCGCGGCGAATTCGAGGATCGGCTCAAGGCGGTGCTGAAGGAGATCGCGGCAGCCGAGGGCCAGGTCATCCTTTTCATCGACGAGCTGCACAGCCTGGTCGGCGCCGGCGCGGCCGAGGGCGCGGTGGACGCGGCCAACATGCTGAAGCCGGCCCTGGCGCGTGGCGATCTGCGTTGCATTGGCGCCACGACGCTGGACGAATACCGCAAGCGTATCGAGAAGGACAAGGCGTTGGAGCGTCGGTTCCAGCCTGTGTTAGTGGGCGAGCCGTCGGTGCACGACACGGTGGCGATCCTGCGCGGCCTCAAGGAACGCTACGAGGTCCACCACGGCATCCGCATCCGCGACAATGCCCTGGTGGCGGCGGCGCGGCTCTCGCATCGCTACATTTCGGGGCGACAGCTCCCTGACAAGGCCATCGACCTGGTCGACGAGGCGGCGAGTCGCTTGAAGATGGAACTGGAATCGCTGCCCGAGCCCATCGACCAGTTGGAGCGCCGCCTGACCAGCCACCTGATGGAGCAATCGGCCCTGGCCAAAGAGAGCGACGAAGCCTCGCGCGAGCGCCTGGCCGAGGTCGAGTCCGAGATCGCGGAACTGCGCGAGCGGGTGGACGGCATGAAGCTGACCTGGCAGCGCGAAAAGCAGATCATCACCGACCTGCAGAAACTGAAAAGCGAGATCGAGGAGGCCAAGACGCAAGCGCAGCTTCTGCAGCGACAGGGAGACCTGGGCCGCGCGGCCGAGATTCGCTTCGGCCGTTTGCCCGAGCTGGAGAAGAAACTCCAGGCCAAAAACCAAGAGCTGGCGGTTGCACAGAAGGACGGCTCGTTCCTCCGCGAGGAAGTCACCGAAGACGACATCGCCGCCGTGGTGTCCAAGTGGACCGGTATTCCCGTGGAGAGGATGCTCGAGGGCGAGCAGGCCAAGCTGACCAACATGGAGGCGCGCCTGCACGAGCGCGTGGTGGGCCAGGATCGGGCGGTCGAGGCCATCGCGAACGCAGTTCGCCGCGCCCGCGCGGGCTTGCAGGATCCCAACCGGCCGATTGGCTCGTTCATCTTCTTGGGGCCGACCGGGGTGGGAAAGACCGAACTGGCGCGCGCCCTGGCCGCATTTCTCTTCGACGACGAAACCCACGTCGTGCGCATCGACATGTCCGAGTACATGGAAAAGCACAGCGTCTCGCGCCTACTCGGGGCGCCTCCTGGCTACGTCGGCTACGAGGAAGGCGGCCAGCTCACCGAGGCAGTGCGTCGGCGGCCCTATTCGGTGGTGCTATTCGACGAGATCGAGAAGGCGCACGCTGACGTCTTCAACGTCTTTCTGCAACTGCTCGACGACGGGCGGCTGACCGACGGCCAGGGTCGCACGGTCGATTTCCGCAACACGGTCGTCATCATGACCTCCAACGTCGGCAGCCAGCGCCTGCTTGGCGATCCGCCCGACACCGAGGGTGTCATGGATGACCTGCGCCGCACCTTCCGGCCCGAGTTTCTCAACCGCGTCGACGACATCGTGCTCTTCGAGCGCCTGGCCCGGGCGGACCTGGACCGCATCGTCGAGTTGCAGATCGACCGCTTCCGCAAGCTTCTGCGTGAGCGCGATATCGGGATCGCGCTGGCCCCAGCGGCGGTGTCGTTTCTCGCCGACAAGGGTTTCGACCCGGTCTACGGCGCGCGGCCGCTCAAGCGCGCCATCACCAACTACCTGCAAAATCCTCTGGCTCGACGCCTGATTGCCGGCGAATTCGCACCCGGCGAAACCGTGTGGGTCACGCGCAAGGGTGAAGAGCTGGCCTTCACTCTCAAGCCCCCCGCAGCTTCATCCGCTGTAAGTTAGTGGGATCGATGAAGGACCTCTACAAAATCCTGGGCGTTTCCGAGGACGCGGGCGAGGACGCGATCAAGAAGGCGTACCGCAAGCTGGCCAAGGAGAACCACCCGGACGCCACCGGAGGGGACAAGAAGAAGACCGAACGCTTCAAGGAGATCAGCGAGGCCTACACGGTTCTCTCCGACCAGCAGAAACGACGCGAGTACGACCGCCTGCGGACTGCGCCCGTGGGCGCGGACGGCATGCCCGAGGGCTTCGACCCAGATGCATTCGCGCAGGTCTTCGGCGGGGGCGGCGGCCCGCACGTGGGCGGCTTCGGTGATCTCGGCGATATGTTCGCCAATCTGTTCGGAAACGCCGGGTCGTTCAGCCGGGGTCGGGGCCGCACCCGGGTGCAGACGCGGGGTGCGGACATGGTGGGCACGCTCGAGGTCACATTCAAGGACGCTGCCCTCGGTGGACGGCAGACCCTTCGCTCGGGAAGTGGAAAACCGGTGAACGTCAACATCCCGGCGGGCGTCGAGACCGGGGCTCGCCTGCGCGTGCCGGGCCAGGGGGCTCCCGCGCCGAGGTCAGGCCAGTCCGGTGATCTCTACCTGGATATCGTGGTGCAACCCGATGCCCACCTGCGCCGCAACGGGGACGACGTCGAGCTGGCGCTGCCTCTCACGCTGGGTGAGGCCGTGCTCGGCACGCAGATCGATGTTCCTACACTGGATGGGACGGTCAGGCTGACTGTCCCACCGGGTACGTCCAGCGGTGCCAAGCTGCGCCTGCGCGGCAAGGGAATCAAGCGGCCCGAGGGTGGCCGTGGCGACCAGCTTTGCCGGGTGGAGGTCGTCGTCCCGCGTCTCAAACCTGATGACGTGGAGTCTCGCCGCCTGGTCGAGGAACTGGAGAATCGAACCAGGCCCCCGAAAGTCCGAGGCTTCTGATGCAACCTGACATCTACACAATGAACACGGCTGACTGCAGCGACGATTTTTCGCCGTCCGCGTACTTGCGGTTGCGGCTCTGCCGGCCTACTTTTGGAGCAACAAGATGACGCCCCCCGAAGGCTCACGATCGCTTCCCCTGCTTTCCCTGCGGAACCTGGTGCTGTTCCCCGGCGCGGTCATGCCGGTAGAGATCGGACGCCTGTCGTCGCTGCGGCTGATCGAGAGCCTGCCCGGCAAGGGGGTCCACCTGCTGGTTGGAACGCAGAAGGACGCGGACGTCGAGGAGCCTGCGGGCGCTGACCTGTATGGGGTCTGCGTCGAGGGCGAGGTCGTGCGTATCGTGAAGGCGGCCGAGAACCGGGTCACCGCGGTGCTCCGGGGCGTCGAGCGGCGCCGCATCACCGGCTTCGTGCAGGAGAAGCCGTTCCTGGTCGCCACCTACGATCCGCTGGTCGAAATCCGCAAGGACCCCATCGAGATCGACGGGCTGGGCATGGCGGTGTACGACGTGGCCAAGCAGCTCATCGCCATCTCGCCCGACATCCCCGACGAGGCGGCCCAGATCCTGGACCAGAACAAGGATCCGGCGCGCCTGGGCGACATCGCTGCAGCCACCGTGGATCTGTCGGCCGAGGAACGCGCCTCTCTGCTGGTCGAGGTGGACGTGGCCGAGCGCCTGCGGCGCCTGCTGGTGCTCCTGCAACGCAAGGTCGAGCTGATCAAGGTCAAGCAGAAGATCGACACGCAGGTGCGCGAGGAGTTCTCCAAGCACCAGCGCGAAGCGGTCCTGCGCCAGAAGCTGAAGGCCATCCAGGACGAGCTGGGTGAGGGCGATGACGGCAGCGATCTCGATTCCTTCGAAGAAAAGATCAAGGCCTCGGGCATGGGGGAAGACACGGCCAAGGTGGCGCGCAAGCAGCTCGAACGCCTGCGCCAGATGGCGCCCTCGTCGGCCGAATACACCGTGCAGCGCACCTACCTGGAATGGCTGGTCGAGCTGCCCTGGTCGAAGTCGACCACCGACACGCTAGACCTGGACCAGGCGCGCAAGGTGCTGGATGCCGACCACTACGACCTGCAGAAGGTCAAGAAACGCGTGCTGGAATACCTGGCCGTGCGCAAGCTGGCCCCCAGCAAGAAGGGCCCCATCCTGTGCCTGGTGGGGCCCCCCGGCGTGGGCAAGACGTCTCTCGGCAAGTCGGTGGCCCGCTCGCTCTCGCGCGAATTCATTCGCGCCTCGCTAGGCGGCGTGCGCGACGAGGCCGAGATTCGCGGCCACCGCCGCACGTACATCGGCGCCCTACCCGGCCGGATCATTCAGGGCATGCGGCGGGTGGGCACGCACAACCCGGTGTTCATGCTGGACGAGATCGACAAGCTGGGTGCCGACTTCCGCGGCGATCCCGCAGCCGCCCTGCTGGAGGTTCTCGACCCCGAACAGAACAACGCGTTTTCCGACCACTACCTCGAGGTGAACTTCGACCTGTCTGCCGTCATCTTCATCGCCACGGCCAACACGCTGGAGACCATTCCGCCGGCGCTGCTCGACCGCATGGAGGTGCTGGAGATTCCGGGCTACACCCGCGAGGAGAAGCTGGAAATCGCCAAGCGGCACCTGGTGCCCAAGCAGATCGCCGAGCATGGGCTGGGTGAGACGCAGATCAGCTTCGACGAGGAGAGCCTGACCACCATCATCGAGCAGTACACGCGCGAGGCGGGCGTGCGCAACCTGGAACGCGAGGTGGCCAATGTCATCCGCGGCGTCGCGGTCAAGGTGGCCGAGAGCCTGCCCTATCAGCCCAAGCTCGACCCGGCGCAGATAGCGGATTTCCTAGGGCCGCAGAAGTTCTTCTCCGAGGTTGCCGAGCGGACCGAGGTGCCCGGGGTGGCCACTGGCCTGGCCTGGATGCCCAGCGGCGGCGACATTCTGTTCATCGAGGCATCGCAGATGCCGGGCAAGGGCAATCTCATCCTCACCGGCCACCTGGGCGACGTGATGAAGGAATCGGCGCGCGCGGCCCTGTCCTGGGTGCGCACCCACGTCGAGGAACTCGGCCTCAATCCGGATTTCGAGAAGTTGGACGTGCACCTGCACGTACCGGCGGGGGCCGTGTCAAAGGACGGCCCTTCGGCGGGCGTGGCCATGATCGTGGCGCTGGCCTCGCTGTTCACCGGCCGTCGCGTGCGCGGNNATGACCGGCGAGATCACCTTGCGCGGCAGCGTGCTGCCGGTGGGCGGGATCAAAGAGAAGGTCCTGGCGGCGCACCGGGCCGGGATCAGGCGCGTGATTCTGCCTGACCGCAACCGCAAGGACATGGTCGACATCCCTGAGAGCGTGCGCAAGGATCTGGAGCTGGTCTTCGTGAAGCGCATCCAGGAAGCCCTGGAGCTGACCCTGGAGTCGGTGCCCGTGGTGGTGTCCGGTCCGGATTCCGGGACGCCCGAGGGCACCGCGGCCCGGGCATAGCCCTAGCCTGCCCTGAGGGTCGGCGGATCAGTACAGATACATCAGGCGGATGCGACCACTGAGCATCGTATTGCTGATAGAGTTTGTCTCGCCGCTTGGCCAAAAGTCCGCGCGGGCATAGGCAAGAACAGCCTTCACGAAGAGCTGTTTGGCGACGAGGTATTGAATGGCCCCGAAGACCTGAAGGTGCGCGAAGTAGTCCTGATCGTAGGTCCCCACGCGATGGCTATAATATTGCGTCGTCCAGTTGGCACCTCCTCCGACCATCAGGTCCTCGAGAGCGGAGCCCCGGCGTCCGAGATGGGCATTGGCAAAGCCGCCCACGCTGGTCTTTGTGTAGCTACCGGTGTCCAGGACGTTTCCGTCCTTATTTCGCGATGTGGATTCGCCGTACGCTATGTTTGCACCGAATTCGACGTACGGATCGAAGACGAACTGGACCGCTGCCCCTAGGCCCTTGTTGGTTGACCCCGTATCGTCGGTTCCCTTGGACTGGACGCCGGTATTCGGGTCGGTAATGACCTGCTGATTCTGAGCGGTCACGCTTTGGTACTCTGCCCCGGCCTTGAACTTCAGCCATCCCAAGTCCAAGATAGCGCTCGGACGTCCACCTATGTAGTTGCTGGCGCCTGTCCCCAAACTGGTGGTTCCGAACTCGCCAAGCATCTCGAAACGCAGGATGCTCATCGGATAGAGGTGCAAGGCGGCGTAACCAAGCCCCAATCCCCGGGGACGGTCGTGCATGAAGCTGACTCCGTAGTAGTCCGGTGCGTCGATGTTGCTCGCCCCCGGCTGTCCCTCTTGCCTCGCTCCCAGGCGCTCCAAGGTGTTGACGTCGAGGCCCATGCCTGTGTGGTACAGCTCCCAGCCTTCGAAGCGGCCAACCTTCACATCCCAAATGTTCCAGTGCCCGACCCGCAACCAAAGGTCATCAGTGTCGACTGTCCCTTGGCCAGCCAGATCACAGGTGGTGGTGCCCGTGCTCTGGCATCCGTTGCCGACCAGCTCGGCCTGCGCCTGAATGAAGAACCGACCGCTGGCATAGGTCGGTGTCACACGCAGAACGGCGCGCGCCTGCTGCTGCCACCTGGAGCTGTTGACCGCGGTGGCATATTCGCGCTCGATCTTCTCGTACCCGGTGTCGACCCAAACCGAGCCTGAGACACCGACCCCGGTCCTTGTCATGATCGGCCACTGCAGGCCATGAAAGGATGGTTCGAGCCATAGCGATCCGCCGTACAGGCCGCGCAACCTGGCGGGATACGCACTCGGCCCGAGATGCTCGACATACTGAGCGGGCGGCGGCGGGACAAAAACCGGCATCGTTTCATCTTCAGGCGGAGCCGCTGGCGTAACCTCCGGCTGGGACGNNGGCGCGGCAACGGGCGCGGGAGCCGGCGCGGCGGGTGGCGCGGCAGCCGGCGCAGGTGCAAGCGTGGGTTTCGTTTCGGCAGGGGGAGGCGGCAAAGGAGTCTGGGTCAGATCTCCCTTGGGTGGAGGCTCCCAAGTCTGGCTTGCTGCCCCAGGCGGGGACGCGACGACCGCCGTGTCTGCCGTCCTGATCTTCTTGCTGTCCGACGAGCTGGGCGCTGCCTTCTTCTTGGCTGCGGCGGCCGGCTTGGCCTTCTCCTTCTTGGCTGCTTCCGCCGAGAGACTGAGGATCAGGACGATCGCGGGCGCCAGGCACAGGACGAATGACAACGGAGTGGATCGGGAGCGTGTGGGTTTCATGGGGAACCTATCCAATGCGAAAGCCATGCCCGGGTCAAGAGACTCAGCGGGCAATTACTTCACGGTGAAGGTGTCAGACAGAGGCAAGGTCGCCGAACTCGGGCCAACCATGACCTTCACGGTACCCGATTCGACCAGCCATTGCTTTTGGGTGCCGTCGTAGTACTTGAGATCGGCAACGCGGATCGGGATGGTGACGGTCTTTTTGGCCCCGGCAGCGAGCGTAACCCGCGCGAAGCCTTTCAACTCCTTGCTCGGCCGCTTCGCCTTGGTACTGGGATAGGACACGAACAGGAGAACGACCTCATCCCCTGCCACACTTCCCGAGTTGGTGACGTCCACCGAGACGTTCACCACCGCAGTCTGGGTTGCGTCGCTGCAGGGAACCACGAGGTTGCTGTAGTCGAACTTGGTATAGCTCATGCCGTAGCCGAACGCGAACTGGGGCGTGATGCTCTTGTTGTCGAAGTAGCGATAGCCCACGTAGTAGTCCATCTGGGTGGT
>PMZX01000337.1:0-2520 GCA_003170035.1 Myxococcales bacterium
CGGTGCACGCCGGTGGTGGTCTCTTCG
The DNA here is from genome assembly GCA_003170035.1 of Myxococcales bacterium. GTDB lineage: Bacteria > Myxococcota_A > Polyangia > Fen-1088 > Fen-1088 > Fen-1137. Next base: position 28 of record PMZX01000337.1, read on the forward strand.
GTGCCACCGATGACCCCCTTGGCCAACTCGCGGTGACGGTCGTGCACGCTGAAGATGAGATCGGCGCCGTCATCGAGAGTCAGCGTCGGCTTCATCTCCAGGGTCTTGTCGATGCACCAATAGAATTCGTCCTTGGTCAGGCCGTGCCAGGCATAGATGGATGTGCCCTCGGCGGCCAGGGCAGCGGCCACGTCGTCCTGGGTGGAGAGAGGATTGCAGCCGGACCACGACACCTCCGCACCAGCCGCCAGAATCGTGCGGATGAGCACGGCGGTCTCCTTGGTGACGTGAAGGCAGCCCGCGACCTTCATACCGGCCAACGGCTTGGTCTTGCGGCCTTCCTCGCGCAGGCGCAGGAGCACCGGCATGCGGCTCTCGGCCCATTCGATGCGCAAATGGCCGGCATCGGCCAGCTTGGGATTGGCGATCTTGAAGTTGGACATGAGGCCGGAAAAGCTACGAGTCCCACCATGCTTCGTCAAGCGGATTGGCCCCTGCACGTGTTTTTGCGCCCTGGGCGGGCTACAATGTCGGCGATCATGGCCGAGGTGGACCCTTCCCTGTCCGACACGACGCCGCACACGCCATCAGGGAGCGCGGCTACCGGGGCGACCGAGCGATTCGATCCGCTGGTCGGGACCGTCCTGGCCGAACGCTATACGATCGTTCGCAAGATCGGCGAGGGCGGCATGGGGGCGGTGTATGAGGCGCGCCACGCCATCATCGGCAAACGGGTGGCGGTCAAGGTCTTGCTGGAGAAATTCCTGGAGAACCAGGAGCTGATCGCCCGCTTGTTGCAGGAGGCGCGGCTGGCCAGCTCCATCGGTCACGAGAACATCGTGGACGTCACCGACTATGGCACCACCAGCGATGGTCGCGCCTTCGTGGTCATGGAGTTTCTCGACGGCGAAGCCCTGGCCCAACTGGTGATGCGTGATGCGCCTCTGCCCGTGGAACGGAGCCTCAGCATCGTCCGCCAGGTTTGCAGCGCGCTCTCGGCAGCCCACGCCAAGGGCATCGTCCACCGCGACGTGAAGCCCGAGAACATCTACCTGGTACGACGGGGTGACATCGACTTCGTGAAGGTGGTGGACTTCGGCGTGTCCAAGGCCGTGCACTCGCGCGATGAAGGCGTGGACATGCAACGCCTGACCCGCACAGGGACCGTGCTGGGCACGCCTCTGTATATGTCGCCCGAACAGGCTCGCGGCGGTGACGATGTGGACCACCGGGCCGACATCTGGAGTGCGGGGCTGATGCTCTATGAGTGCCTGACCGGCGAAGTCCCCTTTCGCGCCAACAACTACTTGGGCGTGATCTCGCAGGTGCTCACGCAGGAAACCGTGCCGCCGTCGCAGCTTCGGCCCGAGCTGGGCATACCCGCCGCAGTCGACCGCGTGGTCATGCGCGCGCTCGAGAAGGACCGCGACAAGCGCTACCAGCAGATGGCGGAGTTCGAACACGATGTGGAGCGACTGCTGGCCGGGGATTCCACGGTCGGCTTGCGTGAGGCAGCCGAGCCCAGCCCGGCGCCTGCCGGGCATCGTCTGCGCTGGCCGCTGGCAGCGCTGGGCGTGTTGGCCCTGGGTGCAGCGATCGCGGTGGCGTTGGCGGGCGGCGGTCCGCAGACGCCGGCCCCGGTAGCACCCGCGCTGCCCAAGCCGGTGTTGCCTGGGACTCGACCGGCGGCTACGCTGGTTGCCCAACCGGCCTCCTCCGCTGTTGCGCCGACGCCGACGACGCCCGAGCGCGGCCGGCGCGTGGCCAAGTCCCATGGGTCTCGCGTTTCCGGTGCTGCGGCTACCGGCCCAATCGAGCCAACCAAGAAGTCCAAGGCTGACGACAAGGTCGCGCCCTCTCCTTACCAGAGTGACAAGTGAACCGGATCGTGCCTGCCTCTCCTGGAAGGCCCTCAACTCGACGATCACGTGCACTCTTGCTCGCGACCTGGCTGGTGGGGTTCTTCGCCGCAGGCACGCTGGCGCACGCGCAAGCTGCCGATCCCGCCACGCAGGCCCGGCAGCACTACGAAGCGGGCGTCGGTCTGTTCGAGGCGGGCAACAAGGAGCAGGCTCTGGTCGAGTTCCAACTCGCACACGACCTTTCGCCCAAGAAGGAAAACCGATTCATGATCGCGCAGTGCCAGTACCACCTGGGCCTGCTCAAGCAGGCACGCGCAAGCTACCAGGAGTTCTTGGCGCAGGCGTCGAGCGGGGAGCTGACTGACATCGCCCGCCTGCGCATCGAGGCCATCAACCACCGGCCCGGTATCGTCGTCATCAACACCGTGCCCGACCAGGTGCAGGTCCGCATCGAGGGTGAAGGCCAGGTCTTCACCGGCGACGCGCCCAACGAGTTTCGCGTGCCGCGCGGCCGCTACCGGGTGACGGTGGCCAAACCCAATTTCGCCAGCCAGGACCGGGACATCGCCATCGACGTGGCTGAGACCAAACCTCTCTTCTTCAAGTTGGACCCCATTCCGGCGCGCCTCGA
>PMZX01000337.1:2540-3484 GCA_003170035.1 Myxococcales bacterium
CTGGTCTACGTGCAGCGTTCAGGACGGCCCGAGCTGATTGGTTTCTGGATCGGGATCTCCGCGGTGGGCGGCGGAATGGCCGTAGCCACGCGGCTCGATCCCACGCTGCCCACCAACCTGTTTCTCATCGGTGCTGGTGCCCTAGCGGGGGGCATCGGTGCGGGCGTGCTATCGGCGGCCCTGGTTCCTGGCTACATCAGGGACAACCTGGCCCTGTTCCGCATCGGTGCCGGGTGGATTGGCGATCTGGAAGGGCTTTCTCTGGGCTTGGGGCTAACGCATACCCTTTCCGGCGCCTGGGTGGGAGGCGTGGCAGGGCTCGGCGTGGGCTCGGTAGCAGGCTGGTGGCTGGACGACCACGCACCCAACTACGGTCGCGTAGCCATGATCCAGAGCGGAGCGTTCTTGGGTGCGCTGGCGGGGGTGCTGGCAATTCCGGCTATGGGATTCGCCTTGAAAACGATCACGACCACCGAAACTACGACGACCACGACCACAACAACGAGGATACCCCGCGTCGGCTGGGGCATGCTGGCCGGCATGAACGTGGGGTTGGCGGCAGGGTTGGCGCTTGCCTACTTGCCCGACCAACGGAACTATGGGCCGAGTTGGCAGCGGGTCATGCTGATCGATCTGGCTGCGTTGGCTGGTGGTTTCACTGGCGCGCTCGTGCAGATGTGTGTTTCAGGTCAGACCGACAAGGGCTTCTGCGCCAATGGCGATATCGGTCCCAAGATGGCCCGCTATGCGCTTGCTGGAAGCGCAATCGGTCTGGCGACGGGCTATTTTCTGACATGGAAGTACGACAAACACGGCGACAACGTCGCGCAAAGCTCGCCGGCGCGCGGGGTGCCTTTGCCTGGGGCGCTGCCGGTGCAGACCCCCGACGGCCGCTGGGCACTCGTTCCTGGCCTTGTGTCACAAGGCCAGTTCTAGGTCTATTG
>PMZX01000126.1 GCA_003170035.1 Myxococcales bacterium
GCGTCTCGTATCCCCTGGGCTCAAGAGAATTCTCGACGGCGAACCACAAACCCTGAGAGGAGGCAGGGACAGTACCAAGCCCCTGGACGTGCGAAGAAGGAGCGGCCCTCGACACGCCGAGCTGTCACGTCATGCCTTCGGCGCGATTCACGCTAAGGCAGACAGGACCACTTCAGGGCTTGGAGCGCACGCCCAGCCGTGCAAATATGGCGACCGCGCTGGAGGAACCTACGATGCGAAAGACACTCGGCCTGTGCTTCCTTGCCCTCACCCTGACCGCCGCAACGGCGCATGCACAGGGTCTCTTCCTCGACAAAGGGGATCCCGGTATCAGCGCCGCGGTTGGCGCCGCTGCGATAGGAACCGGGTGGAACCTATCCTTCGTGCCCAGCTACACCTACCGTGGTGTGTTCGACGTGGGCCTCGATGTGACCCGCTATGCCTACAGCAGCGGGGACGCAAACCATCTTTCGGCCATCGGCCTGATGCCGTTTGCGAACGTCTACCTTTCCCGCGCCGAGGACGGCCGTTTTCCAGCTTCGATCTCGGCTACTCTCGGGGTCCAGAAACGGCTCTTCATGGGCAACGGCGGGGCGCCTAATCCTGACGGATGGGGCGTGTTGCTCGGCGCCTCNNCTGCAGGCCACCACCTGGCACAGCACGACACTCGACGGCAATGCCGCGGTCAGTCCGGGCCAGAAAACGAACTACGAGCAGAAGCCGCGCGCGTTGCTTCGGTTGAACATGGCTTTCAAGGGCGAGAAGACCATATACACAGTGGTCCCCTACGTGGGCTACCAGGCCGGCCTTGCGGTCGGCGGCAACGTGGGCGCAATCTTCTAGCCACCCCGGCGGAGCGAGTTTCTCGGGCAGACGACCCGTCAGAAAGAAAGAAGAAGACGCCTAGTTCATACGTCTAAGACACGATTCCCGTGAGTACTTCCGCCCGCCTCGAAGACAATGTTGGCTTCGCCTGTACCGACCTGCAGTGTCGGCAGGGACGCGGGTCCGCGGTGGCCATGCGCTGGCTGGGCTCGGACGGCCAGCGGAGCGAGTACACCTTCGCACAACTCGCCGACGAAAGTTCCCGGTTTGCGGCCGTGCTGGCCGGACTGGGCGTGGCACCGGGCGCGCGCGTGTTCGTCATGTTGCCCAAGCTGCCCGAGGTGTACGTCGCCTTTCTGGGTTGCCTGAAGGCGCGCGCCGTGGTGGGTCCGCTGTTCGCCAACTTCGGCGACGACGCGCTCTTGGATCGGCTGGGCGACGCTCGCGCGTGCGTTTTGCTGACCAAGCACAGCCTGCTCAAGAAGGTTCATCGCATCCGCGACCGGCTGCCCGACCTGCGCCACATCCTCCTGGTGGACGTGGACGACCACCTGGCCGCCGACATCCTCAGCTATCGCCGCCTCATGCGCGAAGCCTCGGCCGACTTCGTAGTGGCGCCCACTGCACCGGAAACGCCCTCGCTCCTGCACTACACCTCGGGCTCGACCGGCAAGCCCAAGGGCGTGCTGCACGTGCACGGGGCCTTGCCCACCATCGTAGCGACGACCCGCGATGTTCTGCAGGTGGGACCGGGCGACGTCTTCTGGTGCACGGCCGACCCGGGCTGGGTGACGGGAACGTCCTATGGGATCATCGGGCCCTGGGCCGTCGGCGCCACCCAAGTCCACTACGGCGGCAGCTTCGACGCCGGCGCGTGGATGGCCATCCTCGAGCAGGAGCAAGTCAACGTCTGGTACACGGCGCCCACCGCCCTGCGCATGCTGATGCGTGAAGAGGCGTCGCTCTATGCAGGCCGGCGCCTCGAAACCCTGCGCTGCGCGGCCAGCGTGGGCGAGCCGCTCAACCCTGAGGTCACGTTCTGGGCTCGCCGCACCCTGGGCAAGGAGATTCACGACACCTGGTTCCAGACCGAGACCGGCGCCATCATGATCGCCAACCGGCCCGGGCTTGCGGTGCGCCCTGGTTCCATGGGCCAGGCGGTCGACGGCATCGAAGCCGTCATCCTGGACAGCGCGGGCCAACCCCTGCCCGCCGGGCAGCAGGGTCGGCTGTGCCTGCGTCGCGGCTGGCCTTCCATGTTCGCCGAACACCTCAATCGCCCCGGGGTCTACGCCAGCCGGTTTCACGGTGACTACTACGACTCGGGCGACATGGCGGTGCGGGATGCGGATGGCTACTTCTGGTTTGTGGGCCGCACCGACGACGTGATCAACACCTCGGGGCACTTGGTGGGGCCTTTCGAGATCGAAAGTGTCTTGCTGGAACTGCCCGAGGTGGCCGAAGCAGCCGCGGTGAGCGCGCCCGATCCGATCCGCTTCGAGAAGGTCGTGGCCTTCGTCTGCCTGCGCTCGGGACAGTCGCCTTCGCGCGAGCTGGAGAGCCGCATTCGCCTGCACGTAGCTAACCGCGTGTCGTCCATCGCCAGCCCGCAGGACGTGGTGTTCGTGGCCAGCCTGCCCAGAAACCGCAGCGGAAAGATCATGCGGCGGGTTTTGCGCGCGCGCTTCCTGGGCCAGGACGAGGGCGACCTGTCCAGCATGGAAGCCTGGCACCCTGGGGAAATCGACGATCAGCGCGAGCGGGTCTGATCAGTCGGTTGGTGTCCTCCCTTTTCCCACCAGCCCCGAGAGCACTCGGCTGACATCCAGCACACGGTAGGGTTTGGCCAGTACGTCGCGGAATCCGTAGTCTCGGAAGTTCGCCATGACGGGATCCTGACTGTACCCGCTCGACACCACAGCCTTGGCCTCGGGATCGATGGCCAGAAGCCCTCGCATGGCTTCACGCCCGCCCATGCCGCTGGGAACGGTGAGATCCATGATCGCCACGTCGAAAGGCCATCCTTTCTCACGCCCGTCCCGGCACCCGAATCGGTAGTTCCAGCGCGTTTTCGGTTGGCTTGTGCGCCCCAACGCGCTATCACTAGGAAAGCGAAACAGGACTGGCGGAGGCTTCTTTCCAATGCATCGAAAGAAAATCGCACTCATCGGCGCGGGAAACATTGGTGGCGAGCTTGCCGCCCAGGCAGCCAGACTCGAGTTGGGCGACGTGTATCTGTTCGACATCCCGGACAAGCTGGGCATAGCCCAGGGCAAGGCCCTGGATCTGGAGCAGAACGGCTCCATCTTGGGCTACGACGTGCGCATCGTGGGGACGTCCAACTGGGACGACCTGGCGGGCAGTGACGTGGCCATCGTGACCGCGGGCATACCCCGCAAACCCGGCATGTCGCGCAACGATCTACTGGGGGTCAATCTGCGCATCATTCGCAGCGTGGCCGAGAATCTCAAGGTGCAAGCCCCCGATTGCTTCGTCATCGTGATCTCCAATCCGCTCGACGCCATGGTGCACGAGATGAAGCGGGCCACCGGGTTCGCTCCCGAGCATGTTGTGGGCATGGCGGGCCAGCTCGATTCAGCACGGTTTCAGCTCTTCCTGGCACGCGAGGCCGGCGTGGCCGTCAAGGACGTGCGCGCCATGGTGCTCGGCGGTCACGGCGACACCATGGTCCCTGTGCTCAGCTACTGCACCATCAACGGTATTCCAGTTCGCCAGCTCATCCCGCAAAACCGTCTCGACGCCATCATTCAGCGCACACGCGACAGCGGCGCCGAGGTGGTCAAGCTAATGGGTTCAAGCGCCTACTACGCCCCGGCTTCGGCAGCCGTGCAGATGGCGCGTTCGTACCTCTACGACGAGAAGCGCCTGCTTCCCTGCGCGGTGTACCTGCGCGGCGAGTATGGCGTGCACGACGTCTACATGGGCGTGCCCGCGGTCATCGGCGGCCGCGGTGTGGAGAAGGTGGTGATCATCGAGCTCGACGCCACCGAGCGCCAGATG
>PMZX01000210.1 GCA_003170035.1 Myxococcales bacterium
CGTCGGCGACGATGCGGACCAGGAGATAGCCGGCTGCCGCCCCGATGGCGCGTTCTGACCAGGGGACTTCGTGGACGGCGAAGCCGGCCAGAAAGAAGAACCCGATGGCAGGCAGCGTGATGATGTCAGGCAGGCGTTTGGTATCGAGATCGATGAACGACAGCACGATGAGCACGGCGGCAAGGGCGAAGTAGGTGGCGAAGCGGGCAGCGCGTATGCCGAGCGGCACGCCCGGCGCATCGACCACGAAGGTCCAGAAGATCAGCGCCGAGAGCGCGGCAGCGAGTGCCTCGACCAGAGCGTAACGCGAAGAAAACCTTGCGCCGCAGTGGCGGCAGCGGCCGCGCAGAAGAAAGTACGACAGGATGGGGATGTTGTCGCGCACCCACACGCGCGCGCCACAGGCGAAGCAATGCGAGGATGGCCTGACCACCGACATGCCGCGTGGGATGCGCGCGATGCACACGTTGAAGAAGCTGCCCCAGATGGCGCCCAGGCCCGCGGCACCGAGGGTGGCNNAGCGCGTGGTTGCATGGAAAGCCAGCTGCTGGACCATGCACCCGAGGGGTTCGGTGGTAAATTGCCAGGCCTCGTGAAAATGGCCATCTCTCGCAACCGGATCGTCGCCACCCTGCTTCTCGTCGCAGCGTGGTCAGGGTGCGGCCGGGCCAAGCGCGACGGGATCCTGCCGCCAGATCAGGGTTTGGACGCGGCCGTGCGACCAGCCGCTGTGGTTTCGGCGCTGCGGCGTCTGTCCGGCGCGCACTTTCATGCCACGGCGATGTTTCGTGTGAGCACAGTCGGAGCCCCGGATGCTGGCGGCCGGGACGCCATCACCACCACCACGGACCTGTGGATCGACAAGCTGGGCAACTTTCGCCTGGCCGAAAGCAACGACCAGGATGGCGGCCGCGACGTGGTGCGCGTGGGCAGCGAGCTCGCCGTGGCCCTGCGCTACGGGAAGCTGATACGCCGGCCTGCTCAGGATCCCGAGCCGCAGCGATTCCTGGAGGAAGCCGTCGGGGCGCCGTGGGCAGCGTGGGACACCGTGGGCCGGTTCGTCGAGATCGGGCCGGCCGGCGGCCGCGCCTTCCGCTTGAGCAAGGCTGCGCAGGAGCGCCCAGCGCCGGCCGGGGCGACTGCTTTGCGCAAGTGGCGCGAGACGGTCGCGGTCCAGGCCCTGGTGGGCGAGGCTCGGCTGGATGCCAGCGGCGGCCTGCAAGCCTTCTCGCTCAATACGCGTTTCCGGGCCATGCGCGACGGGACGCCCGTCGAGGGTGAGATCGCGGTGGCAACCAGCGTGGACCAGGCCGATGCGCCGGTGACCATGCCGGCCACAGAAACACTGCAGGCGCGACAGCGAACCATCTTGGAAGAGCGCGCCCTGCTGGGCGGCCTGGCTGTACGCACTCCTACTGTGCCGCCAGCGCCGAAAAAGGCGGTTGGCGGGCGTCGTTCGATCGCGGGCGCGGGCTCAGGCCGGGACAGCTCGGGGCAGCCGCGCAAGCTGCCGGCCGCGCCCACCGAGGGACAGAAGGAAGCGCGGTGAGCCCAGAGAAACCAGACGGGCAGCCGGCCATCGAGGTGGGGGCTGAGCCGGTCACGCCCCAGGATCCGTCGCGGCTTGCACACCTGGCGCAGAACCGCGGGCTCATCGTGCGGCGTGCGCTGCTCGCCTCGGCCCTGAACGGCCTCGTTCCCGTGCCGATCCTGGACGACATCGTGTCTGCTCGGGTGCGGGCGGGCCTGTACGTGAAACTGGCGGCGAGCCGGCAGGTCGACCTGCCGGCTGCCTCGGCCGAGGTGCTGGCCCAGGGCAAGGCCAGCTCGGCTTTGCGCACCATCACGCTGACCGCGGCGACGCTGGCGGCGCTGAAGCTGGCCTGGCGCAAGTTCTTTGCCCTGCTGATTGCCGGCCGCGGCGCCGAGGACATGGCGACGATCTTCCAAGTGGCCACGCTGGTCGACCACTACTGTGCCAAGTTGCACGTGGGCGGGCCCATCAGTCGACCGCAGGCCGTTGCGTTGCGCGCGCTGGTTCTTGAATCGGTGGGCCGTACCTCGAAGACCAAGCTGGTGCCCGCGTTTCGCGAGGGTGGCAAAGTCTTGGGCCGCTCCGTGGTGGAAGCGCCGCGCTGGGCATCGCGCAGTCTGTCCCGCTACGCCGAGCGCTGGCTGCACACCAGCGGGCATCCCGAGGCCGTGCCAGCCGGGTGGCCAGACGACGAAAGCGAGGAGGAGAAGACATGGCTCGATCGCGCCGCACAAGCCGTGGAGGAACGGTTGGCCGCCCTGGGCAACGACTATGTCCGTGGGCTGGTCGATGATTTCGAAGCCCGCTGGCGCGAACGCCCAGCGGCGCGGAAGGAATAGCTCGCCTCTCATGTAGGGGCGTCCTGCGGTCGCCCGGCGGTAGACCTGCGGTCGCCTCTACACCAGATACGATGCGCGCAGAACACATCCTCTCCGAATTCCTGAGCCTCTTACTTGGATTGAGAAGGGCCCCTGGCTTTGCTACGATTGCAACAAGTGAAGAAGAAACCCGCCCCCAAGCCAAAGAGCAAAGCATCCAAGACCTCAGGCAGGCCCGGTCGAGTCGGGCCCAAGGCGGCAGCGGGTAGAGGGGTCGTGCCTGCGCGTGTGCGCCGCGCAGAGCCTACGAGACCGGTCCTGCGTAGCCCTCAGGCGCAGCGCGAGGCGCTGGCCGCCGCACGTGCCGCGATCGACGCGGCCCTGGCCAAGAAGGCGCTTCTGCCCGTGCTCATCGACGTGTCGGGCCGGGCCAGCTACACCGACTACATCGCCATCGTGAGCGGCCGCAGCGATCGGCAGGTGGACGCCATCGCAGAACACGTGCACCAGGTCATGCAGGAGAATGGCCGGAGACTCCTGGGCCGCGAGGGCACCCGCAACGGGCGCTGGGCCTTGCTCGACTTCGGCGACGTGGTACTGCACGTGTTCTATCACCCGGTGCGGGAGGTGTTCGACATCGAGAGCCTGTGGATCGACGCGCCCCGGGTGAAGCTCCAGATCCCGCCCGAGGCGATGGTGGTTGCTGTCGATAGTCCAGTCGGGCCGTGAAGATCCTGGTCCGCGCCGTCGGCAAGATGCGCGATCGCCGGCTGGAGTCGGTGTGCCAGGAGTATGTGGATCGCGCTCGACGCCACCTGCCCGTGGCGGTCGAGGAAGTAGAGAGCGACGCACACTTGCTAGCCAACCTGCCCGCGGGCGCTGAAGTCGTCGCGCTGGAACCAGGCGGCGATCGTTGGACCACTGCCGAGTTCATCAAGTACCTCGAGCAACGCATGCTGCGCGGAACGCGTGCCATCGCCTTTCTCGTTGGCGGGGCCGAAGGCCTGACGCCGGCCACGGTCAAGGCCGCGCACAGACGCCTGTCCCTGTCGCCCCTGACCCTGCCCCACCGCTTGGCCCGGGTTATCCTGTGCGAGCAGATCTACCGGGCCATCTCCGCCTTGCGTGGCGAGCCCTACAACAAGTAGGCGTGTCCCCGGTGTAGACTGACGGCGTACGCCATGACCATCAGCAAGCGGCTCATCGATATGGCCCGCGCCGAGTTGAATGCGCTGCTCGACAAGGCGTCGACCTGGGATTCGCAGTCCGATCC
>PMZX01000539.1 GCA_003170035.1 Myxococcales bacterium
TCGCCGTCGGGAAACCGCATGAGACGCGGCGGCTCGAAGACCCACTCGGGCGTCACCAGGCGCTTCTCGCTGCGGACGGGGTACCAGGGACTCTTGCTGCCCGGATTCTTGAGCACGTGGATGTCCTGCGCAGGCATGTAGCTCTGTGCCAGCAGGAAGGCGCGCTGGCCCTGATCGTCTTGCGCCACGTCCACCACCACGACCGCATGGCCAGGAAAACCGCCCTGGATGAAGACGTCGCCGGCCTGGATCTGCGCGATGTCCTTGACCGTGGCCAACTGCCGCTGCAGCGACCAGGTGCCGGCGTAGACGAAGACGAAATCGAGATACTTGCGAAAATCCGTCCACGAGCCGTCAGCGGGGCCGGCTCGCCTCCACTCGATGCGCTTCCCGCTGACGTGCGGGCGCTGGCCCGCCTTCCAGGAGACCCACGGCAAGCCAGCGCCATTGGTCGCACGAAAGCAGATCTCGGACTCGCGGCCGGCCGCGAAGAGATACTCGGCGCGCAACCGCATCACCGCATCAGCGCACTGCTGATGGTCACGCACACCAACGTCGACGTCCAGGACGGCCTCGTGCGCGTCCTGGTTCCACTTCTGGCTGCCATCAAAGAGACGCACCGGCGTGCCAGCGGGCCGAACCGGAAGACCCCGTAGCCACCCGGCAAGACTCCCCTGTTTGGATGGAAGCCGGTGAAAGCCGGCCGGAGGTGGGATTACCTCGGACAATGGGCGCAGGCTCGTGTGGGGCCAGGGATACGGGCTCGGCCCGGCTGAACCCGCCAGCCACATCAACAGTAGGTAGGCGGACACGCCTCTATTCTAGGCGTGACCTCGAAAAGCCGGGCGGGAAAGTCGTGGTCATGTCGTGCCCGAGTCTCAGAAAATTGAGGCGAACCCTCGAAAGGACGCGGGATTGCCTGGCCTCGATTGGCGGCACGCATGTTGCTTAGGTGGTCCGCGGAGGAACGACCATGGCAAAGCTTGCAACGTCTTGGCTTCTCTTGGGACTGGTAGTGCTGTCTGGGTGCAGCTCCAGCAGCGACTCAAGCCTCTCCAATAGTGAGAACCCATCCCCGGCCAGCGGGGGCTACGCAAACACCGGTGTTTCCCCATCCCCGGCTGGCGGCTCGGTCCCGAGCGTGGGAAGCGCGACCTCCACGGGCTGCGCTTCCTGCCTAGCTCCTCCCCCCCCAGTCCCAGTGATCCCCGGCGGCGGCCCCAGCAGCACTGGGTACGCGACGGCACCAAGCGCCTACGGGGGCGTTCCCGCAGCGGGCGGCGCAACCTCCGGAAGAGTCGCCGCGGGTGGCGCGACCTACGTTTCCGGCGCCGTAGCCATCGGCGGTGCTCCGGCAACCTACCCGATGCCTGCGGCTGGCGTGGCCGCAACCGGTGGGTCGCCCTCGTCTTCGGCCACCAGCGCGTCGTCAACCGTCGCTGACGTGGCTCCGCCCCCGCCCGTCACGCTTCCAGGCACCAACCCGTTCGTACTCACCGCGCACGACCCGTTCTCGACCTTCGCCGCCGACGTCGACACCGCCAGCTACGACGTGTTCCGCATGTATGCACTGCAGGGCACCCTGCCGCCTGCCTCCGGCGTCCGGCTCGAGGAATACGTCAACTACTTCTCCTACAACTACCCGGCGCCGGCCGCGGACGGGCCCCATCCTTTCTATATTTCGTTGGCTGCGGCCCAGCAGGTGTTCGATCGGCCGACCACCCTNNTTCCTGCTCGACGTGTCGGGAAGCATGGATGACCCGGTGAAGTTGCCTCTCATCAAGACCATGATGGTGCAGGCGCTCGATGTTCTGGATCCCACGGATACCGTGGCGGTGGTCACCTACTCGACGACCGCGACGGTCATGCTGACCCCGACGCCGGTTTCNNATCGGTCTGGCCTACCAGCAAGCCACGAATGGCTTCATCCCCGGCGGGATCAATCACATCGTGATGTGCACCGACGGCGATTTCAACGTGGGGCCATCCAGCACCGCGGACCTTCTCGCCTTGATCAAGCAGAAACGTCAAACCGGCGTGACCCTGACTCTGCTGGGATTCGGCAGCGGCAACCTGAACGACTCCATGATGGAAGCCGTGGCCGATGCCGGCAACGGCATCTACAGCGTCATCACTGACGCCGACCATGCCCAGCAGTACGTGCGCAACAAGTTGCTGGCCACCATTGTCCATGTGGCCAAGGACATGAAGATCCAGGTCGAATTCAACCCCGACCTGGTCTATGCGTACCGCCTGCTCGGGTACGAAGACCGCGACATCGCGGACGCCAATTTCCGCAACGACCTCATCGACGCCGGTGAGGTAGGCGCCGGCCACCGCGTGACCGCGCTGTTTGAGATGGTGCTGACCGGCGGCACGATCCCCAGCCGGACCGGCGCCCCGGCGCCGGACGACGGGCCACCTTCGACCCTGCCGCGCGAGATCGCGACCACGGATCTGGCGCTGGTCAAGGTACGCTACAAGACCATCGACGCCGCTGACACCGACCCGGCTCTTGAGGTGTCCACAACGCTACCGGCGACCGCGCCCCAGGCCTGGCTCGACGTTGCGGATCAGGATCTGCGCTGGGCGACGGCGGTGGCAGCGCTGGCCGAGATTCTCAAGGGGAGTCCCTACGCTGACAAGACCTTCGTGCCCGCGATCCGATCCGTCTGCGCGGCGCAAGCCACCCGCGATGCGGATCGACAGGAATTCGACACCCTTCTCGAAAAGATCGTCCCGCTGCTGTAGCTCTCGTTCGCGGCGGCTCTGGTTGCGACACGAGCCCGCACAAAAGCGCGTGCAGATTCCCGCGGTTGGCGCACCATTTTTCCGCACACGGGAAAGACGAATGGCGCCTAAACCGAACAGCGCTTCTCAGCTTCTGCGCGCAGTACTGTTTCTCGGACTATGACTGCCCGTCGCTGGAGTCGTGCACTTCCTTCTCCCCTCGGAGCTATGCCGGCACCGCCGAGGTCGGCTACTGCTACTAGAATTTCCACGCAATGACTCAGCCGCCGCGCAGGTTGCGTTCAGCGTGGGCCAGGATCTCGACCAGGCTCTCTAGGGCTGCCTCGCTGCCCGACACGCCATGCGTGCGTTGGGCGATCTCCTTGGCCAGCAGAGCCAACAGGTAGCGCAGGCGCGCCTTCGCGTCGCCGTGCAAGACAACGTAGTCGTCGTGACTGGCGTTGACCTGCCAGCGCCGGCCGTCGAAGCGGCTGCGCCAGGTCGCGCCTGCGTCGTCCACCAACTCGGGCTCGGGGATGCCGAAGCCGAGACCGGCGCCAGGCTCCTCAGCCTCGATGATGACGACTGCGGCCTCGCCGCGCGCCGTATGCTCGCCCTGCCGGCCCTCGGCAACCAAGGAAGAGCGACTGCCTGGACGCGCCTCGGGCGAGGCCAGCACCGCGGGCCGCCGGCCCTCGCCCGCGATGGACAGCACGGACGAGCCTGTGCTCCACGCGATCTCCACCTCGCCCGGCACGCGCCGGCCCGACTCGTCCACGCCCACGCCAAGCACGCGGCGCTCGCGGCCGGGCGCCAGCGTGATCTCGGGCGGTGAGATCCTGATCGCGGCCAGCGGCCCAGGCGGAAAGAGATCCAGCGTGCGATCCCGGCTCGGCGGCGCCTCGTCCTGGCTCTCGCCCGCACCATCGCCGTCGGCCACCTCGGCGCCACTGGGCGCGATCCCGGCCTCGGCAGCGTCGCGCATCTCGGCCTCTTCGCTCGCCACAGCCGGCAGTTCGTACTGTGGCAGTCGGTTGCGCAGTCCCTTGAGTGCGCGCCGCAAGTCGTGCATCACCTGCCGGCTGGCCGCGGCTCCCCGCTCACGATCCAGGCGCTTGAGCTCTGCCTCCACCAGGGGCACGACCCCGTCCAGCGCACGCACGAAGGCCTCGGCTGCTGCGTCCGGCGCCACACCCCGGCGCGTGCCCGGCGGCACGGTGAAACCAGGGAAATCGATCAAGCCGGCCAGGTCACGGCCCATCCACGGCGGCCGGTCCAGGCCCAGGTTGCGCAGTTCGCCCACGTCGTCCGCTACCAGGGTCCCGGCACAACTCACTTCCAGCGCCGGGCGTTCGAGACCGCGGGCCAGGTAGAGCTCGAGTCGAATCGGGAAGTGCCCGTCGACCGGGATCTCGGGCGGCAGGGCGAGAGGCTCGCCGGTGAACCGCCGGGGTACCACGGCAAAACGGCGCGGCACCGGCCCGCGCGCCATGCCGTCGAAGATCTCGATGGACACGCCGCTGGCCAGGATCGCGCCGCGCAGTTCGGCCGCCAGATATTCCGTCAGCCGGCGCGCCCCCAGCATGCGGATGGCCGAGTCGTGCAGCTCGGAGACGATGATCTCAGTGAAGGTCTCTTCACTCTCGAGCGGCATGCGGTCGCGCAGGATCTCGGCCCTTTCCTGATCCTCCACCAGGTGCAAGAGCCACACCTCGGAGCCACGCGCGCGGGTGCGGATGTCCATGCGCCGGCCCACCGACCAGAAACCCAGCAGGCCGATGCCGTACTTGCCCGCGACCACCTGGTCGTGGCGCTCGCGCGGCGACAGCCCGCGCTTGCGTGAGTGCCCGATCTCGGTCACCAGCGCACTCAAGGCCTCCTCGCGCCCCAATTCGGGCAGCACGCCCTCGCCGTCGTCGCGGATGATGAGCGCGGGCGTGTGCCGCACGCGCCGACGCTCGATGCGTACCGTGCGCGCCTGCGCATCGATGGAATTCTGCACCAGTTCAGCCACCGCCTTGCGCGGATCGCTCTGGCTGCGCGCCAGCCAGCGGATCAGATCAAAGGGATCCGCCGGCTTGAGCTTGACACTGTGGGAGGCGCGGGGGCGCATGGGTGACATGGTAGCCGAGGCCAGCACGGCCTTGCGACAGGAAAGAAGTTCGCTACCGGCTTGATTGCCAAACGATGCGTTCGAGAAAATCGCTGGCGCGCAGGCGGTCAGATTGCAGCGTCGCTTGATCTCGTAGGAGCTCGTAGATGCGACGAGACAGGGGCAGATCGTCGGCCAGAAACGCTGACTCGCCGTACAGTCGCCGGCATTCCTTGGAGAAGGCCGGCTCAAGAGCAACGCTCATCCCCGATCCGTCGAGCGGACAGGCCTGCGCCAAAGCAGCGAGCGCCAGGTGGGGATCCCGGCTGGCAAGCTGGCGGCCCACGAGATAGGGGCCCAGCGCCTCTTCAGGGTGGAGCCGGGCAAACTCGTCTACCAAAAAGACCACCAGGGCTGGGTCGGTGGCGTGCGCAGGGCCATCGCCAAAGAGCACGCGGCCCAGGGTGCGGCGGGCACCATCGTCGGCCAGAGCACGCCGCTTGGCCCAGCCCAGGCGCATCTCGTTGTCGTCGGTGGCAAGCGCCAAGCTGCGCTCCACCGCTGCCGCTGCCTCAGCCAAGTGGCCGGCATGGAACTCGATCAATCCCACCAGGCTGGCGGCCCGGCCGCGCACAGGCCAGGTCAGCGTCTCATCGTCGATCATCGGCCCGACCAGGGCCAATGCCTTGTCCGATGCGCCGGCGGCCGCCAGGGCCTCGGCCCGATCCAGCCGATAGCCCGGCTCGTCCGGATCGTCCCGACACACGCTGTCCAGCAAGCTCGCCGCCGCGTCCGGCATGGAGCCCATTCGTTCCCGCGCTTCAGCCACGCGTTCGGCCAGCTCGCGCGCACAGACCTTGCGAAAGATGGCTGGCTTGCGGAAGCGCTCCTTGGCGCGCGCCTCGTCCCGCGCGTCCAGGGGCTGGGTTTCCAAGAAAACCCGCCACGACGTCTCCAGCTCGGCCAACGAGAGGCCATACACCGCCGCAAAATCGCCGGCAGAACGGTAGGCCGCGCGCAGCTTGTCCGCCCCAAAGCGGTCAAGCAGGAAACGACAGAAGGATCCCGCCAGGACATAGGCGCGCGCGCCGGACTGCACGCTGAAACCGGCGCCCATGACCCGCGCCAGGGACGGTGCCTGGCCAAGCGCGATCATGGCACGCGCCTGCTGGTGCAAGGTCGCGCGGCCCTCGGGATCGCCGAAGTCCGCGGCCTCGGCCACGCCCTCGATGAGGCCGGTGCCGAGGCGCGGAAGCGGAAGCGGCCCCCACCAGCGCCAAGCCAGAGACACGCCAAGAAGAGAATCGCCGAATGCGCCGGCAAAGACGTGGGCCAGCTCGTGGCGCAGCCGGGGCGCGGGAAAACGCTCAGCCTGCACGTAGATCTCGCGCATCCAGGGCTTGGCAAAAAGGGTGGCGCCCGCGCCAACCAGATCCTTCTTTTCCTGCGCGGAGGAAAAGCGATACACGGTGATGGGCGCACGCGGCTCGCTGCCCAGGATGGCGCGCAACTGATGGTAGCGAAACTCCAGATCGCGTTGCACGAGTGCAATCTCGGCGGGCGTGTCCCCCGCGGGATCACTCCACATCACGAAGTGCTCGCTCTGCGTCCGCCGCGACAACACGCGGATCAGATCGTCCTTTGTCTGGTGAAAGCCAAGCTCGGCGCGAAACCCGAACCAGAGCGCCGAGCCCAGCAACAGAACGATGGCAGCGCCCAGCCACCGGGCCAGCACTTGCCGCGATGGAAAGGAGCGCCAGGCAAGCGCTGACGGACCCGCCTCGCCCGGCCGTCCTCCGCGGCTCAAGCAACCAGCCAGCGCCACGGCCGCCGCAATCCAGGTCAGATTGGCCAGGCGAAACCACACAAGTCGCGCGGATGGCCGCAGACCCTCGTCGTAGATCGGGCCGGGGAAGTAGCCGCCAAAGGCATCCAGAGCAAACACCGGCGGGTCCAGGTAAAGGCGAAGCAGGGCCCACACGATCGACACGGCGGGCACCGTGAAAGTGAGCAGCCGTCCCAGGCGCGGCCCGCGCACCAGCAAGCCTGCCAGCACGCCCGCAGGCGCTGCGACCAGCGCGCTGGCCACGGGCAGAAGAGCATAAAAGGCCAGACCCGCGGGCAAGTTGCAGTTGCGCACGCGCAAAGCGTTTGCCAGCGATAGCAGCAACGGCACCGCCAGCAAAGCCAGGCCGGCCGCCGCCGCAGAAAACACCAACACCAGCAACGTTACCTGACGGTGCGCGCGCCGGGCCGCGATCACGGCGCCGTGGCCCACATCGGCCGCGGCAAAAACAGCGCCCAGACCGACTACAAAGGAAAAGTCGAAGCCCAGCAGGTCGAAGAGCGGCACGAAGTCGAGCGCCAGCGCAGCCAGCGCCAGCAGGCCACCCCAAATCAAGGGGCGCAGGCCGAAACGGTGATTGATCCAGGCGAAGGGGCGTGCAACGATCACGGCTGAGAGACAGGATGCCGCAGCCGCCAGAGCGCCGCCAGGAGGAACGAGCCCCCATCGAGCTCAGGGTCGAGTACCAGCGCCTCAACCGGTTTTTCTACGACTACACCAAGAACATCTCCAAGGGTGGCACCTTCATCCAGACCAAGAAGCCGCTCGACGTGGGAACCCAGTTCCTGTTCAAGCTGCTGGTGCCCAACACGGATGACCCCATGGTCCTGCTGGGCGAAGTGCGCTGGGTCCTGCACGAGGGCGAGACGCGCCAGGATGAGGACGGCGGCGAGTTCAGCACCCCCGGCATGGGCATCCGCTTCATCTACAAGGACGCCGATCAGCAGGAACAGGTCGAGCGTGAGGTGGAGAAGCTGATGGTGTCCAGCCTGGGCCCGCGCATCTACGCGCGCCTGCACGACATGGGCGACAAGCACGAGGAGTGAGAGGGCGGCCTAAATTCTAACTGTTTCTAGGTCAGCGATGCCACGTCATAGCGAAGTTCTTGACCGAGTGCGAGCGCTTGAGGACGAGATCCGCATCATCAAGCAAGCCCTTTCGCCCAAGGCACGCTTTGCCGTCGCGCTCGCGCGGACGCGGGCGCGCGCCAGGGGCGTCGCTCCGCGCGAAGTAGCTCGCGCCGCTGAACGCGCGGTGCGTGGGATCCGGAGCTCGGCTTCACGACGATCTGCCTGATGAGTCCCCGTCGGCCGCGAGCTGTCCTCGATACTCAGCTACTCATTCACGCGTTCCACACTGCACGGGGCTCTACGCCCACTGAGTCCAGCAGAGATTGAGGACAACATCGCCAGCGTGCGAACCATCGCAGCCGTCGTTGTCCCCGGCCGGTACCGCGTGGATCTCGTGTCCACTGACCCCAAGGACAACCCGGTGCTCGCCTGCGCGATCGAAGGCGTAGCCGACTATGTNNGTGACTGACGACCGCCGCGACCTGTTGCCTCTCAAGGTCGTGCGCTTGGCGGGCCATGCGCCCATCCAGATTGTGTCCGCTGCCGGATTTCTGCGGCTTCTGCACGACTGAGTTCGAGAACTCTCGCACCTCGCTGTCCCTTCCTGTCGCGCGCCGGGTCCCTTCCTGTCGCGCGCCGGGTGGCCAATTTGTCACCTACCCGCGCTTACGGCGCAGGATCTTGAGGAACTTCTCGCGATCGGTGGCGCCGAATTCCCGCGTCCCCAGCAACGCCGACGCGAACACCAGCCCGGCCAGCGCCATGGCCGCAACACCCGCCACGATTCCCACGCCCGGCACAACGCGAGCCACGCCCACGGCAAGAGCCGTCGCGATCAGCACGCGCAACACTGAGAGCAGGGGCAGCCCGGCGCCAAAGCGACGCCACAGATAGCCCAGCGCCACCAAAAACCCGACCAGCATACCGGCCGCGGTCGACGCAGCTGCCGCTGACAGCATGGCCGGGCCTGGGTCGGCGCGGGGAACAAACGTGAAGGCCAGGCCAGTGCCTGCAGCCAGGGTGACGGCCACCAACGCCACTGCAACATAGGGCCGGCCGGACGCCGTCACGATCGAGCCCGCAATTGACAGCAACGCCAGCGCGACGACCCCGGCCGCCAGGATCGGAAGCGACGCCGCACCAACGCCGTAGCCGGCCGGATAGAAGATCCTCAACAAGGTTTCAGGACGCGCGCCCAGCACCACCGCCATGGCCGCGCCAAAGATCAGGGCATAGCGAAGAGTCTGCCGCACGTAAGCTCGGGTCGCCTCGCGATCCTCGGCAAAGGTGGAGCGCGAGACCAGCGGAAATATCACGAAGGTCACCACCAGAAGCGCCTGATAGGGCAACAGCGCCAGGCTGCGAACCGCCTCGTATGCTCCCAACAACATGTCGGCCCGCACGCCCCACCCGG
Organism: Myxococcales bacterium; assembly: GCA_003170035.1. GTDB lineage: Bacteria > Myxococcota_A > Polyangia > Fen-1088 > Fen-1088 > Fen-1137. The sequence continues at coordinate 9,153 of PMZX01000539.1, forward strand.
CCAGCGCAGCCCCGGCAAAGCGCCGCAGCAGGAGCGAGTCGTAGCTGAGCGCCAGGTTGATGAGCAGGGTGTACGCCACCGTGCCGCTCATGAAGGCCACCAGGCGCCAGGGTGCGAAGCTGGTTCCTCCGACGGGCGACCACATCTTGCGCCCCGCCACTAAGAGGATGATCAGCGCCGCAGAGATGAAGCCGGCGAACGCGCCCGCTGCCGAGTGCCCCATCTTGCCGCCCAGCACCGCCCCTCCCAGCAGCAAGACTGTCTTCGTGATCGAGAAGCCCACATCGAAGCTGGCCTGCACGCGGAACCGGCGCTGCCCGTTGGCTGTGCCCACGAACACCGAATAGAAGGCGTACAGCAGCGGGATGGCCGCGACCAGACGGAACAGCGACGTGTGCTCGGGCGCGTGCACGAATCCAGCGATGACCGGCGCCGCCAGCAGGAACGCCAGCGCCACGCCGACGCCCAGAAAGGTCTGCAACCTCAAGCCCGCGCGCTGGACCGCACCGGCGCGACGGTCGTCCTCGGCAGTGAACTTGGACACCGACTGGATGGTCCCCTGCACGATGGTGTTGTTCACGATGGAGATGGCGTTGTTCACCACCGAGAAGGCGCCGTACGCGGCCTGGTCAACCACGCGGGCGAGCAGGAACTTCTGCAAGGCCCCGAACACCATGAACGAGGCCTTGGCAAATCCGATGAAGAGCACGCCGTGGCCCACCTCGACGGCGCGGTCAGGCTGTGTGGTCTTGTCTGTTTCGGTCACGGCGGGAGGTTACCCGGTTTTCCGGTGAAGCGTTGCCTCAAACCACGACCGGTGGCACCAATGAAAGAAGCTGTGGCAACCCGCAGGCGAATCCAGCCATAGTGGGCGGCCATGATGTCTTGGTCACGCATGAGCTTCAAGGGCCAGCCGGTCTGGGTGCGGATGGGCGACGACCAGCGGCCGGTTCTGGACAGCGACGGCCGGGCCGAAATGAAGTACCGCCAGGAAGATGCCAAGAGCTACCGGCCCTCGCCGGGCAACCTGGTGCCGCTGGCCGAGCAGGGGAGGGAGCCAGCGCCGCGCGCCGAACCCCGTCCCCCGCGTGCGCCCCGTGCCGCGTCCTCGTCTCCTGCACAGCCCCGGGCACGGGCCGCGTCCATCACCGACGACCACGTTCCGGGCACGATTCACGTGTGGACCGACGGCGCCTGCTCCGGCAACCCCGGCCCCATGGGCATCGGCATCGTGCTGGTCGCCGACCGCGAGCGTGCAGAGCGCGGCGAGTACCTGGGCGTCGGCACCAACAACATCGCCGAGTTGACCGCCATCTCGCGCGGGCTCGACCTGGCAGCCGAGCTGGCGCCCGATCGCACCCGACCTATTCGCATCTACAGTGATTCCAGCTACGCCCTGGGCCTGCTCGGCAAGAACTGGAAGGCCAAGGCCAATCAGGAACTGGTAGCCAGCCTGCGCGAGCAATTGGCGACCTTTCCGCGCGTGAAGCTGGTCAAGGTGGCTGGCCACGCTGGCGTGGACAACAACGAGCGCTGCGACCAACTCGCCCGCCAGGCCATCACCTCGCGACACGACGTCTGAGCTTGCGCCACAAGGCGCGCGAGCGCCCGCTGCGACTGGCTCAGCGGTGACAGGCGTTGCAGGCGGTCGGGTCGACGAACCCGGCTGAAAGTCCGCCGTGCTTCTCACCGTGGCAAGGCGCGCATTTGTCAGCCGAATCCGGGACGTGGCTGGCGGGCGCGCCGTTGCTTCCGTGGCATTCAGCGCACTGATAGGGCGATTCGGTCGACCTCATGGTGTGGCTTCGATCGTGACAGCCGGATGTCCAGCAATCAGGCTGTTTGCCGAAGCCGGGATGGTCCGCATCGAGCTGCGGCGCACAGCCGCAAACAGCAAGCAACGTCGCGAGAAGCGTTATCTGTCTCTTGGCCATGGTGTCGTTCCCGGCTGGCTGAAATCCGCCTTCACAGACGACTACCCGCCCGAGGCCCCGAATGCCTCGAAGGTCAGCAGGGTGTAGGTTTCGCGGATGTGCGGGATAGGGTGGATCTCTCGCTCGATCAGCCGCCCCACGCTGTCCACGTCTTCCACATACAGCTTGACCAGCAGGTCGTACTGTCCACTGATGCTGTAGGCCTCCGAGAAACTCTCGATCTCGGCGATGCAGTTGGCCACCTCGGTCACGTGGCCCGGGTCGGTCTTCAACATGACAAAAACAGCTCGCATGAGCCGAGTCTACTCCGCTTCACCCTGAACCGGGAATTCCAGGTGCACGGGACAGCCTGGCGACCGCAGGCAGATCGCCCGATTCTCATTTGTCAGCGTAGATTTGCTACTCTAGCGGGCCAGCCCGGCCCGCACCATGCAGTCCCGCCCTTCTTTCTCCGTTGTCATTCCCGTGCACGACCGCGCCGGTGAACTGATGAGCTGCCTGCAGGCACTGTGTGAGGTGGAACCTCCCGACGGCGGTTTCGAGGTGATTGTGGTCGATGACGGCAGCGCGACGGTGCCCGAGACAGCGGCCTTTGCCCAGCGATTGAATCTGTTGCGGCTGCGAAACCAGGAACGCTGCCGGCCCGCAGCGGCACGCAACCGAGGCGGCCGCCACGCGCGCGGCACACACCTGGCCTTTCTCGATGCGGACTGCCTGCCCGAGCCCGGCTGGCTGGTGGCCCTGCAGGCCGGCATGGCGCGTTTTCCCGAGGGAGCGCTGCTGGGCGGCTGCACGCTTGACGGATGTCCCGAAAACCGCTACTCCGCGGCCAGCCACCAGATCCTCGACGTGGTGAATGGCTTCTACAATCAGGACTCGGATCAGGCGCGCTTCTTCCCCGCCACCAACCTGGCAGTCCCGGCCCAACTGTTTGAGGCCGCGGGCGGCTTCCGGGAGGACTTCTTCACCTCGGAGGATCGCGAGTTCTGCGATCGCTGGCTGCGCCTGGGCCATCGGATGGCCGCTGCGCCCGAGGCGCGGGTGCGCCACGTTCACCCAGTGAATATGCGCGCATTCCTGCGCCGTCACTTCGGCTACGGCCAGGGCGCGTACCGCTTTCACCGATTGCGCGCCCTTCGCGATCAGCAGGGCCTGCGCCTGGCGCCGCCCGGATTCTATCTACGGCTCTTCGGTCATCCGCTGGCCGCTGGTCTGGGGCCGCGGGCGCTGGAAATGGAGGCGCTGGTCCTGCTGTCCCAGGCCGCCAGCACGGCAGGCTTCCTGTGGCAGGCCGCGCGGGCGATCGCGGTCGGCAAGAACGTCGCCAGCGAAGGCCAGCGTTAGCGGCCCTACGCCGGATCGGGCCAGTGCGAAAGGCCGATGCGGTTGCCCTCGGGATCCCTGCAGTAGATGGTGAAGGCTGTCTGGTCGTAGAGCGGCACGCCGGCGTTCGCCAGCCGATCAATCCATGCCTGCCTCTCGGCGCGCTCGATGCGCAGGGCGAGCAGATGCAGACCCGGCCCTTCCGCGGCCAGCGGCTCGCTGTCATTCGACGTCTTCTCCAGCGCCAGGAACGCGCCCGCTCCCAGGTCGAGCCAGAGCGAGCGCTCTGCCAGGCGATCCGGCGCAGGCCAGCGCCGCAGGACCGCAAGGCCCAGAATGTTCACGAAGAAGCGCTCGGCGCGCGCCAGATCCCGGACCTTGATGGCAACATGGTGCACGGCGGTGGGGCTCGACATGCGGGATACTCTACACATTCTCTCGAAAACCTTCGTGCCTGGGGCCCCCGTGTCCGCTAAAACCAAAACACGGTGCGGTGAGGATATGTCAGGGAAGGACAATAAGCTGGTCTCCGCTCGCCGCTTCGCGACTCTCCCTCTGAAATGGATACACAAGTGCGCACGTACACGTTGTCGATAGCCGTCCTCACCGCGCAGGCCCTGGGCTGTGCCAGCGATCCGGCCCAGATTCCACCCTGGAATCCTCCGCCAGTGGCCACTGCCGCGCCAGATGGCTCGCCGGTGGCAGTGCACGGCCAGCTCAGTGTCGTCGGAACCCAGCTTCTGGACCAAGCCGGCGTGCCGGTTCAACTGAAGGGTGTGAGCGGCACGTCGTTCGTCTGGGAAACCGCGCCCTTTGCCGAAAGCAAGCAGGCGCTGCTGTATATGCGCGACAACTGGAGGCTGTCGGCGATCCGCGCCGCAATGCCGACCGGCAACCCCACGGCGCTGAAGGCCAAAGTCGAGACGATCGTTCAGAACGCGATCGAACTCGGTGTCTACGTGCTGGTCGACTGGCACACCGAGAAAGCCGTGGGTCAGCAAGCCGCAGCAGTCGCATTCTTCACTGAAATGGCGATCAAGTACGGCGCCTATCCCAACGTCATCTGGGAGCCCTACAACGAGCCGAACGGGTTCACCTGGGCGCAGATCAAGCCCTACCACGAGGCGGTGGTCGCAGCGATCCGGGCCGTGGATCCGGACAACCTGATCGTGCTGGGCACGCCGAACTGGTCGCAATACGTGGATGAGGCGGCCCTGGATCCGGTGGTCGGGACCAACCTGCTCTACACCTTGCATTTCTATTCGTGCACCCACACGCAGTCGTTTCGCAGCAGGGGCGACACCGCCATCGCCGCTGGCCTCGCACTCTTCGTGACCGAGTTCGGCGCGACCTTCTCCGACGGAGGTCTGGCCCCCAATCACAACTACGTCTGCGAGGACGAGACCAATCTCTGGTTCGCCTGGATGGCGCTGAACAACATCAGCGGCGTGGCTTGGAAGCTCGATCAGTGCAGCGACGCGAGTTGCATTCTGGCGGCCAATGCCCCACTCAACGGCCCGTGGCCCGACAATGTGCTGAGCACCGACGCGGGTGGCGCCGTTTTGGGCGCCGGCATCCAGGGCGGACACGGTCTCTTTGTGGTGAACTGGATCCGCCAATAGAGGACCAATGAGAGAGAGCCTGTGGGCGGNNGTGTTCCTCGCACCAGCGCTGGCCGCCAGGCCGACCGTGGCCCAGGAACCGTCCGGCCCGGAATCGCAAGCTGTGGTTCAGCCGCCGGCTGTGAGCGCTGGCCCGGACCTGCGTGCGGCTACACCGCTACTCGAACCGACGCCTCCCCCGTTCACAGGGCGCTCAGCTGCCATCTTCGCCGGCGGCGCGGTCACCGCATTGGCCACGCACGAAACCTGCCACCTGGTCGCGAACCTGGCCCTGGGCAACCGGCCCAGCTTTCAGCCCGTGACCTTCCTGGGGTTCATTCCCTACTTTGCCATCGTCCCATCAATCGGCTGCAAGGGTGGAGACTGCAAGGAACACAACGGCGAGCATTTCTGGGCAGGCCGGCCCGGGCTATACACCATTGTGTCGGCGGGGCTGCAGTGCCAGCACTACGAAGACGAGATCATCCTGACTCAACGACCGGGACTGCGCACCGACGACGCGCCCTTTCGCAAGGGCATGCTGGCTTTCAACACCCTTATTTCCATCGGCTATGTGCTTGCGAACTGGTATGGCGTGGAGCCCACGGACGGCGACATCCGCGGCGTCTATCGTGACGGCGGCGCCCCGCGGTTCTTGATCAGCCCCCTGGTGCTGGGTATCGCGGCGGTGGACATCGCCCGCTATTTTCATCCCCACGCCCGCTGGTTGGCCTGGCTCAACCGCGTGGCGAAGGTCAGCGTGACCGGTATCGCCTTCGCAATGTAGTCAGGAGCACTGGTTCTGGCTAATTGTCCAGCCAGCAGTAAGGCGTTGACCTGCGGCTCGCACACGCCGTCGGGTCCAACGCCGTCAGCAAATTCGCGGGAGCAGCTCGCCTTCGGGCTCGGCCAGCAAGCGCCGGCCAAAGCCGGTGTCGAGGATCACGGAGCCGGGCCGCTCGGCCACGCAGGTGCCGACGATCGCGGCGTCGCGGCCCAGGGCGTGGGCTTGCAGGGCTTGCAGCACGCCGTCGGCCGCGTCTGCGCGCACGCCAATCACAGCCTTGCCTTCGTTGGCCACGTGCAAGGGATCGATGCCCAGTAACTCGCTGGCCGCGCGCACCTCGGGCCGCACCGGCAGGGACGCCTCGTCGAGCACGATGCCCACATGACCCTTGGCTGCCATCTCGTGCAGAGTGCTCGACAGACCACCACGGGTCGGATCTTTCATGGCGCTGATGCGGTCGCCGCCAGCAGCCAGCGCGGTACGTACCAGTCCATTCAGTGGCGCCACATCAGATGCCAGCGCCCCTTCGAGCTGCAATTTGTGTCGCACGGCCATGACCGCGAAGCCGTGATCGCCCACGCTGCCCGTGACGATGATGCGATCCCCGACCCGCAAGCCGGAATCGGGCACCACCGTGCTGGCAAAGGCCACGCCCGCGGTATTGATGACCATGCCGTCCAGTTCGCCCCTGCCCATGACCTTGGTGTCGCCGGTCACGATGGTGGCGCCGGCCTCGGCGCAGGCAACCCGCATCGAATCACGAATCCGTTCCAGATCCGCAATGGCAAAGCCAGCCTCGATGATGACGGCGCAAGTGAGCCCCAAGGGCTCAGTGGCGCCCATCATCGACAAGTCATTAATAGTGCCGCAGATGGCCAGCCGGCCGATGTCGCCGCCGGGAAAGAAGAGCGGCTTGATGACATAAGAGTCGGTGGTCAGCACCAGGAAGCGATCGCCAACCGGAATCGCCGCGCCGTCGTCCATGGCAGAAAGGCCCGCGCCAACCGGGCCGAGTCCCGTGACGAACACACTCTCGATGAGCGCGCGCATGGCCGGACCGCCCGCGCCGTGCTTCTGCGCAA
>PMZX01000493.1 GCA_003170035.1 Myxococcales bacterium
GCGGCAGATGTGATCGTGGAGCTGGAACTTGATCAGGGTTGCCATGGCGTAGTCGTAGTACTGGGCGGGATCGTCGTTGATGTGGGTCTTGGTGCAGGCGTCGCACAGATCGGGGGCGCGCTTGCCAGGCGGTGCCACCCCCTGGTAGGTGGCCGCGTACTTCCACCAGCGGTCTTGCCATTCGGCCACCGGCAAGTCGCGCTCATAGAGATCGTACTCGAAGTGGGTCATGGTGCCGGCGGCAAAGGGCAGGAACACGATCGATTCAAACGCCGACTGCAGCAGCGCGGCCGAGGCGTTGGGCTCTTGCCCGGGACGGATGAGGCCCAACTTGCGCAGATAGGAGGGCTGCTGGCTCGCCAGCCGCGCCAGCTCGCCCACTGCCTCGTGAAAGGCCCGGTTGGCCCCTGCGCGCAGCAGGTAGGGCACTTCGGGCGTGGAGTAGGCAAGGTAGTAGAAGACATGGCCCAGCTCGTGGTGGGCAGTGCCAAACCACTGCGCATTCGGCTCCACGCTCATGAGCGAGCGCACGTCGGATTCGCCGTCGATGTGCCAGGCAGTGGCGTGGGCGTTCTTCTTGCGCGGCGAACTGGCCGGCACTGGGAAGAGATCCGATTTCTTCCAGAACACCTCGGGCAGGCGCGGGAAACCGAGCGACACATAGAAATCCTCGGCGGTCCGCACGATGAACTCGGGCGATTTGCCCTTGAACAGGGGATCCAGGCTGGTGCCTTCGATCAGGCCGGGCCAGGCCTGCGCCCAGCGGTTGCCCAGCCAGTGTGCGGGAATCAGCTTGGGGACTGACTTCTTGTAGCGGTCAGCCAGAGCATGTTTGGCAAAACAGTGCAGCCCGTCGTAGAGCGGCCTGACCGCCTCCAGGGTGGCGTCCATGAGCGCCATCATCTCGTCGACGGTCATGCCGTAGTCAGCCACGTGCAGGCCGAAGAACGATGGGTAGCCCATGGCGCGTGCGATCTGGTTGCGCAGGGTCTGCAACTCCACCAGGCCGGGCTTGAGCGGGCGGCCGATCTCCTTGGATGCCAGCCAGGCGCGCTCACGCTCGGCCAGCACGCGCGAGGTGCGCAGGATCTGGTCGATCTCATTGGCCGAAATGGGGCGAGCGCACTTGCCGGCGGCCAAGGGCTGCAGGCAGAAGGTGTAGCTGTCGAGCACAGCCGACTGGCGGGCCTCGGCGTCGATGCGCTGGCCGACCACCTCGGGGATGGTGCCGGGGTTCTCGGCCGCCGCCAGTTGCAGCTTGCGCAGCTGGCGCAGGCTGAGATCGGAAAGCTCGCTTGCTTTGGCCAGGAAAGCTCCGGTCCGCTCGATGACCAGCTTGGAGCCGCTCACCGCTGCGGCCGCCTTCTCGGCAGCAGCCCGCGCCGCGGTATGCTCAGGGCTGACATCGGTGGCGGCGGTCCAGGCCGCCTGGTTGGCCACGGTATTGAGCGGCTGCAACAGCCCGGTCACCGTCGAAAGGAACGCGCGCGCCTCGCGTTCGGCCGAAGACAGCTTGTGGGTGGTTTTCTCTGCGGCGCGCAGACTGAGCGCCCCGACGCAAGCCGAGGCGACCACGACGGCGATCAGGATTGGACGACGTGCCATGGACGCAGGCTAGCATGAGGTCGACTCTTCCGGCCTTCACAAACCCGAGCGCCCGTGCTAACCCACGAACCCATGCAGTCCAGCTTTCGAGCGATGAGTCTGGTCTTTGCCCTTGCGGGCAGCCTCGTGTTCTGTGTCGGATGCAGCCAAGGGGAGGGCGGGCGTTGCGAGATAGACTCGGACTGCGCCAGCGGCCTCATCTGCTCGGTCACCGGGTCGCCCCACAACGGCGTTTGCAAGGCGAAAACCAACCCCGGCCCGGTTTCGACCGCGGACGCCGCCAGCTCCGGCCCGGTTTCGACTGAGGACGCAGCCAACGACGCTCCCGCCGGGACAGCGGACGCAGCCGGCCCTGCCGATGCCGCGGTTGCAGCCGACGGCGCGACGGTTGGCGTGGATACTGCGCCCGATGCGGATGCCGCGGCCGACCTGTCAGTCACGGACTGAATAGGCCGGCTCACCTTGGTCGTGGCCACATCCCGGGTGATGTGGCCCAAGCGCTGCGTTTCGCGGCGGAGGGTGATGAAGATTCACCACATTGCTGTGAGAGGATCTCGTCAGTCGGCGAGAAGAACACGCGTAACCGCGCGACCAGACTGATAATGTGGCGTGGTCGCTGTTTGGTCCCGGGTTTGCTTTGGCTCCTTCCCGATGAAATCGGGCGCCTCCCCTCGCTCCATCGCGTGGCTCTCAGCAGCGCTGTGTTGCTGGCTGGCCGGCACCAGTCATGGCCAGCCAGCGGGCGGGACAACCCCGCCCAGCCCGGTCGCGCGCTTGTTCGGCGCAAACATTGGCGATGCAGCGGCCCAGGTCCAGGCGGCGGGAAAGGCGGCGGGGTGGCAGTGCAGCCAGGCCAAGGACGCTCTCGTGTGTCTGCAGAGAGACGATGTCGCGACCCAAACGACCTATTGGCTGCGCGACGGACGCGTCAGTCGAATGTACCAGGTGGCACAGGTCCAGGGCCAGGAACTCAACCTATACGATAGCGCCTACCAGACTCTCCGCCGGCGCGCCCAGGACGCTCTGGGGCGGGCGCCCGACGAGATCCAACCCCTGCCTACCTGGCTTGCCCGAATTCGCCCCGAGCAACAGTACGCCTGGTTCATCGATCATCACCTGTCCCAGTCGGTAGCCTGGCACTTTGGCGGGGTTCGGGTGAGTGTGTGGCAACGCAGCGAGAGGGACGCGCCGGTTGTGTTTCTGGCGGCCGAGGCCTTCCAGGACTGTTCAGACAAGGCGCTGGCAGCGGCCTTGTTGGAACTGCATCCCCCTGCCTCGGCCGAGCGGCGTGCGGCCAGTGCGCGCCTGGTGGCTGACTGCGCGGGCAATCGCGGCGCGGGCGCCCTGGCGGCTGCGCTGGCAAAGGATCCCGAGCCCACGGTGCGGGCCGAGGTGGTTCGCTCGCTGGGAAAAGTGGCCTCGCCGGTGGCGCGCGAAGCCCTGGCGAGTGCGGCCCGCGAGGACAAGTCGCCCGAGGTACAGAAAGAATCGCTGCGCGCCCTGGTGCGCGTGGATGCAGGCGAGGTGGCCAGGTCCATTGCAGCCGACAAGCACCAGCCCGCGAACCTGCGCAAACTGGCGGACGAGGTACTGGCCGAGACCAAGAAACCGGAGAGGCCGGTCCCCGCTACGGCGCCCGCAGCGGCTGCGCCCACGCCTGCTCCTGCGCCTGCAGCCGCGCCCACGCTAGCGCCTGCCGCTGTTGTTGCGTCGTCGCAACCGGCGCCAGCGACAAAGTCGGGCACCGAAAAGCCGGCACGCGAGTCCAAGTCAGCGACTCGGGCTGCGCGGGCCAAGGCCGAGCGCCGAAGCGTGGCCTCGTCCAAGGAGAAGTCAGCCCCAGCCAAGCCAGCGGTTGCGACTGCGGCCGCTGCACCCGTGTCCAGCGTTCCAGCCGCCGCTCCTGCGCCGGCGAAGAACCTTCTGGCTGCCACACTTTCCACTCCTTCAAAGCCCGTCGCAGTCGCCGCNNCCGCGATTCCGCCGGTGGCTCCCGCAGCCGTGCCCGCTTTGTCCCCGGTTGAGGCGCCGCCAGAGAAGCCGAAGGCGCCGAGCGACGGCACGGTCCTGGCCATCGTTACCTCGGCAGCCGCTGGCGGGTTGTGGGGCGGTAGCCTGTCTTTGCTCGCCCAACAGAACAATCCCGGCGTGGTGGCGCTGGTGGGGGGCGCGGGCGCCGTGATCGGCGGCGGCACCGCCTGGGGCATCACCCGCTTCGGCCTGCGGCCCACGCCAGCGCAATCGTTTTTCTTCGCCAACAGTACCGCCTGGGGATCTCTGGCCGGGCTGATGGCTTGGTCAGGCAGCGGCTCGGACAGCCCCAAGCTGAAGTATGGGCTGTTGGTGGGCGGCGAAACCGCGGGCCTGAGCATGGGCATCCTGGGCGCACGCCTGTGGAAGTGGACGCCGGGCCAGATCCTGACGGCCAACAGCTTGCTGTTGGGCGCGGGCCTCGCGGGCCTGGGCACCAACCGCCTCATCTATACCGAACTGCCCGCGAGCGTGTCGCCCTACGTGGGCTATGGACTTGCCCCGGCCATGGTTGGATCTGCGCTTGCTGCGCGCTACCTGGACCTCACGGGCAACGATCTCAGGATGATGGGCGTGGGCAGCCTGGCCGCAGGCTGGACAGGCAGCCTGATCGCCAGTGGCGCAACCGGCACGTCGCTGCTGGGCGGCCACCAGGGGCAAGGCGGGGCACTGATCGGCCTGGGCGTCGGGTACCTCAGCATGGCGGCCTTGAGCCCCTTTGTCGAAACCAATACGCGCACCCTGGTGATTGCTACCGGCGGCCTGGCAGCAGGCAATCTGCTGGGCTTGGGCACTGCCATGCTGGCTGAGCCGAACGGTCCGCACTGGGCACTGGGCGCGGGCCTAGGCGGCGTTGGTTACGCACTCGGTGCTGTCGCACTGGCGCCGCATCTGCGATTGGGATCGGACTGGCCGGGCACGATGACTGCGGGGCTCGCGTACGGCGCTGGCACCTGGCTGCTGGCCAGCGCCGCGAGCTACACCGACAGCACGCCCCGCGCACGCGTGGTTGGCGGCGCGCTGGCCGGCGGCGTGGCCGGCGGAACCGTCGGGCTCATCGCCTCTGAATTCATCAAGCCCGATGCCGCCGACTACGGCACTGCAGCCGCAGCCGCGGCCGCCGGCATGAGCGCCGGCCTGGGCGTGGCTCGACTGACCACGGCCGATAAGGGAACGCCCGACATGATCGGTGTGCTCGCCGGTTCGGCAGTTGGCTTCGCAGGCGGCGCCACCTTTGCACACTACAGTCAACTGCGGCCACCCAGCCTGCTGGCAGGCGGTCTGGGCAGCGCCTTTGGCCTATTCGCAGGCACGCTGGCGCCCACCCTGGGCGATGCCAACTGGAGCGCCTCACGACGCACGTTCGGCGGAAGCTGGCTGGGAGCGGGCGTGGGCGCGGCTGGTGGAACCGCACTGGCCCGGTGGCTGGATGCCGGCTACAAGCAAGACGTGGTGGCGCTGACCGGGGGCACGCTGGGCCTCGGCATGGGCTTTGGCGCAGGCCTGATGCTGTCCGAGGCCAACCTGCGTCCGGCGCGCATCGGCGCGGTGGCGGCGCCGGCCGTGCTGGCGGGAGGCGCGCTTCTGCTCGACCGCTCTCTGCACCTTTCCGACAGCCTGGGGCTTTCCGCGCTGCCCGTGGTGGGCATGGGCGCAGGGGTGGGCATGCTCGAGGGCGGGCTGCTGGCGGACGTAGTGGCGGTCCGGGATAGCAACTCGCGCACACGGCAGCTAGAGGGCGGGGTATTGCTGGGAGCCAGCGCGGGCGTGGCAGGCGGCCTGGTGCTGTCGAAATTCGTGCAGCCGCGCGGCCGGGACTACGTCGGCCTCGGTGCGGCGACCATGCTGGGCCTGTCGCTGGGCCAGGGCATTGGTCGCATGGCCGTGACGCCTGAAAAGCAGGGCGACTTCCTGCCGTCGCTGCGTTTGGCCGGCTCGTTGACCGGATTTGCCGGCGGGGCCTGGGCCATGCACAGCCTGGACTGGCGCTGGACCGACAACCTGGCCGGCCTCTACGGCTCTGGGTTCGGCGGCTTGGTGGGGGCTTTCGTACCGTCGGTGTTGGTGCCGTCGCTGCGTGAGACGGACGACGATCGTTTCCTCTCGGGTGGCGCGTCCACGGGCATGGCCGTCGGGGGTCTGGCTGCAGCGGCTGCCGCGCACGCCACTGGCGCAAGCGCCTCGCAGGTCAACTTCGCGGCCGCAGCCACCACCCTGGGTCTGGGCACCGGCCTGGGCCTGGGCATGGCCTGGCCCGATGATTCAAGCCAGCCCGAGCGCATCGGCCTGGTGGCCGGCAGTCTGGGTTTCGTGGCCAGCGCTCTCGCCCTCGACTACAAGCTGCACCTGTCGAGCGGCGAAGGCTTGACCGAGCCTGGTTACATGGCTCTTGCGGGCGCTGTGGTGGGCGGGGCGGAGGGCGCACTGCTGGCCGGAGCCATGGACCCAAGCGGCCTGGTTGGCAGTACACCACGCACCCGCTTGGCGGGCGGCGTGCTCTTCGG
>PMZX01000522.1:0-4280 GCA_003170035.1 Myxococcales bacterium
GAAGCCAAGGCCAAGGGCCACGTAGCCGCAACTTCGTGATCGCGCGGCCGCCCTTCGTCGCGCCGCCTGCGCGTGGTCCAGCCCTCAACGATCCTGCACGGTGATCGTCTGGCCCTGAAGCGACGCATTGACGCCTACCTCCCCAGGCGCCTATGGACGCAAGGGGGGGCAGGTTTGGTCGGCCCTGGCGCAGGTCAAACATTTCAGTGCCAGCAACGTTCCCGCCGGCGCCTGAATTCCCGACGGGCGCAAGGCGGTGATTCTCTGGCCGTTGTATGCGTCCGGGCAGCCAGCGACTGGATCCATGGTGTAGTAGAGGTACCAGCAAGGCCGATTGCTGTCGGGCACACTGTTGAGTTGGGCACCTGTCGGGGTGACAGTTGCTGGGTCGAAAGGAAGCCCCGTATTGGGATCCTTGCATTCGGGAAGGGAGTTCTCGATGTAACCGTTGACAAGACAGGCACCCGAGCCCGGCGTGTCGCACGGGATCTTGTCAACAACCTGGCATTCGGGCTGGAGCGGGCCGCGCGCAGTCCCGGGGGACGGGCTCGGCTGTGTGTCGATCAACGGGTATCGGACACAGCCAGGCTTCAACACCTTCACGACGGCGTTGCCGATTTGGGTCATGGCGGCCGCGAAGTCATTGTTGCAGATGCTGAAGACGTTTTGGTCTGCGCCTTTCTTGTAGGCATCGACGAACGCCTTCAGACGAAGAGCGCCATAGGCCTTGTAGATATTACCGTCAGCGGATTTCTGGGTGGGAATCGTGCAAATGGGCATGTAGTCCCAGTAGGTGCTCTGCGGGGCCGGGAGCGAGGTTGTATCTACGCCAATCGCGAAGTTGACCGTGCTCGCGTCATTGTTCGCCGGCCAGCCGATGATGCCTGACACGAGAATCTGCTCCACTGCCAGATCGGCTCCGTCTTCAAGCCAGCCGCTTGCGCCAGCTCCCGTCTGACCGCAATGAAGCCGTCCGCTACGCCGTTCGCGGGAAGAAAGACCTGCCAACCAAACCCACTCTTCGACTCGTTCAGTGATACGCTAGGGGCTCTATGCATGAGGCCTGGATGGCAAGTCGCTTGAACTGGGAACGACGTCGCACAGGCCAGGCGCAGGCCCGGCTCTGGCTCGTCGTGGCTTTGTCCATCAGCGCAGCGTCGACGGGTTCTTGCACGGGTCCTTCGAACCGCGCCGTAGGACGCGATGCCGCTGTGACACCGGATCTGCAAACTGAATCGAGCGATGCGTTGGTTGCAGCCGATTTGCCTGTTACACCGGATTCCCGTCAAGCAACCGACGTCATGCCGCCGGCCCCATGCACGGACCAAACGATTGGAGACAACCCTATACCTGTGCACGGGAGCATTCGCGGTCCCAAGGTCGATGGCGTTGTCTCTGACAATGGACTCGGAACCATGTTCCTCGGCCCCGACGGGACCGTCAGTCCATACTCGCAGTGGTTCCAGAGTACCGTCGACTCGCTCGGCTCTCCTGCCAACGACTTTCTTTTTGACATGCCGGCCGACGTGTTTTCGGCCTCCCTGTCGGGCGGGACGGGCACGACCTCTCCCGAAGTTGGCAGCTACGATTCCGCGACGAATTGCGGCTGGCTCAGGTTCGAGGTGAGCTTGCCAATTCCCCCTGGAGTGACTTGTCCGAACACGTACGGGCCCTGCGGGCCCGACTGCGAGGGCGTGGGAGAGATGGTCATCTGCGAGCCTGCGCACCCGAAGTTACGCTACATCGCGCTGCCCGCGGCGCAATGTTCCTCATACCAGGATCCAGCCAAGGGCGACTGGCAGCTCACCTTGAGCTCCGTTTGTTCTCACGTTGTGCCGGGCACTTACCTCAACTATGTGACCCACGGACACCTGACCGCCACGCTCGTCAACGAGGCTGATCCGTCAGACAGCGTTGTCCTGGATCTCGACTTCTAGGCGAGTACTGGCACTACTGATTGAAATTCTCCCGTCGCCGTCGCTGCTGTGGGCCCCGTCTGCCGCCTCGCTCCTCGAGGGTTCTTGTCTGGGTCGTAGTGCCGGTCGCGCATGGCATCCATGTCGAGGGTTATGTCCTTGGGCTTGACGAGCATCCCGCCGAGGTCGAGGAAGCCGTGCGGAGGGTTCTCCCACTTGTGGTCGCCGAGTTGCGCCAGCTCCTGAACGAAGAGACAAGCGGCGCAAGGAGGCTGGCCGCAAGTCAGCCTCCGATCACAGCGGTCAGTGCAGCCCGACTTGACCCTTCAGCCAGCTCGCGATGGCTTCGCGCGCTTCCGCCCGCCGCACCAGGAGCACGAAGTGACCGCCATCAAAGCCTGCGTAGCTCGCATGCGTTCGCGCGGCAAAGGCGCGCGCCGATGCTGCCGAGGCCATCGGGTCATCCGAACCATGAACAACCAGCGTCGGCAGTCCTCCGTTTCCCCCCAATGCGGGCGCCCCCGAGATCAGAATCAGCCCTGCCAACGAGGAAGCAAGCTGTGGTGCCAGCGCGCTCGCTCCCATGGCTCCATTGGAGAGACCCGCCAGAAAGACGCGCCGGACGCCGCGCGCATGCAAGTAATCGATGGTCGCGCGTACAATCTGTTCACTGGCCTCGCCACGCCAATGCCCGGAAAAGTCCGTCGCAGGGCACACGGTGATGGCACCGATTGTGCGTGCCGCTCTGGCGAGCAACCAGCATTCGAGAGTGTAGCTGCCCGCGTAGCCATGCAAAAAGATCACGCCGGTCTTGGCGGGCGGCGCCGGGCTGGTTGTTGCGTGCGGCTCGATGACAAGGGTGTCGAACGCGCCCGGGGCTTGCCGCCCGAGGAGGGTGTCGAACACCGGCGAGGGCGTGAAGGCGTCCTCCCGCCGCATCTCCACATAGGATTCGCGCATCGCCGGCACCAGCCGCTTTTTCTCGTCGGGCGCAAGCCGCCACTGCATCGCCAGTACGCGCGCGCCGGCAAGCGCGACATCCTGTTCGTCGACGACGCTGCCCAGCCACCGCGACGAAGTCCCCTGCGGCAGCGTCACCATGCGAATCATCCCGTCCGCCGCCCCGAGCATGCGCACAACCAGGAGGATTGCCAGCAATACGCCCGCCACAGCGCCCAGACCTCGCCGCGGGCCTCGCTCGCTGATCGACAATGCCAAGGCCGCAACCGAGGCCGTTCCAAGTGCGAACCAACCCGACGGCGACCAAGGCGCCATAACTCCCAGCAGGCCGACCAGCGCGATCAGGACAAGCAGGCTCACCGCCAGGATCNNATTGCCATCTCTCTTGTCACGATCGCCTGCGGAACCACTCTCCCCTCCGGCCCACCTGCCCGGACGAATTCCGTGGAAGGGCTACTCGACGCGGGCCCGCCACGCGCCATACCCAGCGACATTCCCTTTGTCTCACTTGAGGGACCTTTTTGGGTTGCGAGCGATGGCATCCTGATCTTTTCCGACGTCGTCGAGCAAAATGGTCCGGCGGCCAAGATCTATCGCTTCGATCCGCGCACCCGCGCATTCTCGACGCTTCCTTATCCAGGCTCGCCGACCAGCACCAACGGACTGGCGGTCGATGCCCAAGGGCGCCTGGTTGCGTGCGAACGTTGGAACGGGGCCCTGACGCGCATTTCCCGCAGTGAGCGCCAGGTGCTTGCCGAACACGCGCCCACTGGCCAGTCGCTCAATGCGCCGAACGACCTGACAATTCGCAGGGATGGGAACATCTACTTCAGCGACACGACCTGGGGCTCCCGCCCGGGCACCCACGCGCCCACGGCCATCTATCGTCTGGCGCCCGACGGCACCCTGTCAGTGGCGTTCCAGGCCGACATGCCGAACGGGGTCGTGCTTTCTCCTGATGGAAATACACTCTACGTTGGCAGCGACGCCCAAGATCGTCTCTGGCGACTGCCGGTGGCGGCGGACGGGAGCGTGGGCAACCCCGAGCCGTTCGGTCTTGCCGCCAGCAATCCGCAAGCCCGATTGCACGTACCCGACGGCCTCTGCGTCGACGATCGCGGCCGACTCTACGTGGCCAACAACAGCACCGAAGTGAGCGCCATCCTGGTTTTCGACAGTGCCGGCCACTTCGCCGGGCACATCGCCTTCCCGGCACCGCCCTCGAATTGCAGCTTTGGCGGCGCCGATCGCCGCACTCTCTACGTGACCACGCTGCACGCTGTGTACGAAGTGCCGATGCGGACGCCCGGACTGCCGTAGTGAAACCTCCCGGTTAAACGCCCCACAATCCGTAGATCAAATAGCCGGTCCCAACACTGCCCAGAACCCCCGCCGCCAGCCACA
>PMZX01000522.1:4315-9426 GCA_003170035.1 Myxococcales bacterium
CTCGCCCGTCGCGCCCCGCGTTTCCATCTCTGCCAGTCGCTGCTTGATGGTCTTGGCTTGGTAAAACGCCCAAGTGTCGGAGGCTTGTGACTGGTTCAGCATGACCCGGCTACTGAACCCGCCGGCTTTCAATGATCCGATCGCGGTTGCCACCGCAAGGATCACGATCATGAGCGAGACGTAGCGTGTCCAGCTCTCCCGCTTCTCCTTGTCCTTGGCAGCCTGGCGATCGGCGTGCAACGTCCGAATGAGTTCGCGGACGTCGTCCTGTTCAAAAGGCGTTGTTGCTCTTGCGGCGTCTTCCATGGAGGCTGAAGCTAGCATTTCGGCAACCAACCACAAAGCCGGCACCTGGGAAGGCCGCTGGCCCTGCAAGCCTTCCTCCCGACGGGCTGCACCTGCGCCAGTGGATGATGTACTGGCAGTTGTCGGTGCGAAAAGATCAGAAGCGGACCTGGATCTCGTAACGTCGGTTCTTCGCCTTCTTGGCCGGCGTATTGTCGGGAGTGACCAGGGGGCGCTCCGAGCCCATGCCGATGGCCACGATCTCGCTCTTGCCGATCCCACGCGCCACCAGCTCGCGCTCGATCATGGCGGCCCGTTTGCCCGACAGCTCCTTGTTGTGCTCCGGCTTGCCGCTCGAATCGGTGTGGCCGGAGACCTCGAACTTGAAGCTGGTCACGCCCGCCAGGTTGAGCCGTTTCTTCGCCTCAACCAGCGCGTTGACCAGGTTCTTCAGCTTCTTGTCACAGCCGGGCGCCAGCTCGTCGCTGTCGGTCTTGAAGCTGCACTGGTTCTTGCGGCCCTCGGCCAGCAGCTTGGCATTCACTTCCTTGGCTGCCTTGTCGCGCGCCCCGGTGGCCGCGCCCCCCGCGGCTTTCTTGGCCAGGCCGCCCATATCCAGCGCATAGGCCAACGGCGCCACGATCGAGACTGCTACTGCAAGGGTCCATGTCATTCGCGTCTTGGTCATGGACAAACAATTACCGCTGGCGAGACGCGAGTGCAAGTCGGGAGCATTTCAGTGCTAAAAGACGCACACGATGTCTGCCCGCTCCCGCTTTGTGTTCGCGGTCCTCATCCTCGCCAGCGCGACCGCGTTCAAGCCGTCAACACCGCCCCGGCTGCGCAGCGCCATTCTCATTTCGTGGGACGGGGCCCTGCGCGAGCACATCAACGACAGCCTGAAGCACAACCAGATGCCCAACCTGGCGCAGCTGATCAAGGAGGGGCGGATGGTGGACATCGAAGTGTCGGGCCACGTCACCGACACCAAGGCCGGGCACGCGCAGATGCTGACCGGCTACGACCCCAACCTCACCGGCGTGTTTTCCAACACCCGGTTTCGGCCCATCCCGCGTGGCACCTCGATCTTCGAACGGCTGCAGCAGTTCTTTGGCAAGAAGGAGATTGCGACCATCATGGTGACCGGCAAGGCCATGGGTCTGGGCCCGGGTGGGCCCAGGGTTCCGGCCGAGGCCGAGGCGCCGAGCCCCACCTCCGACGAGCCCGGCGATGAAGGCGAGAAGCAGGCGCGTCGGGCGGAGAAGATACGACTGGCGGGCGAACAGAACGTGGCGGGGCAACCCTTCTACCTGGTCAAGGGCAACCTCACCGCCTGGGACGGGGACCTGCCCCGCGACGCGCGCGCGGTGGGACAGCGGACGCTTGCGCTCATCGACAAGTTTGGCCCCGAGGGTCGCTTCTTCCTCTTCGTCCACTTCGGCGACGCAGACGTGAACGGCCACAAGTACGGCGAGGATTCCCGAGAATACAACGACGCCCTGATTTCTCTCGACGCATGGCTGGGCCGCATATTGGCTCAGCTCAAGACCAACGGGCTCTACCAGCTCACCGCCCTGTACATCACATCCGACCATGGCTTCGACGTGGCAACCACCCACCACGGCAAGGCTACCCATTCCTTTCTGGCCACCAACGATCCCCTGGTTGCCTCGGCCGGCGAGCAGCGAGACATCACGCCCACCATCCTGCAAGCCCTGGGCGTGGACATCACCACCATCACCCCGCCCTTGCCCGGCAAGTCCCTGCGCAAGAAAGACTAGGGAAATGGGTAGCTTCCTCAGCCTCGCTCGCGTACGAAGTCCCGGATGGCGATCCTCTTCAGCGTCCGCGCTTCGAAGAAGTGCTCGAAGTAATAGAGGATCTGGCTGTCGCCGACCGACCACAGGCGACGCTGCCCCCGCCCCAAGTTGACGTCGATTGTCTGCTCCTCGATCGAGCCGCCGCGCGCCCAGGCCTCGCGCCGGGCTTCGTCCGGGTCGCTGAACAAAAGGGGCGCCTCGCTTCCAGGCACCTTGACCGCGAGAAAGGCACGCTCGTTCCAGCTCACGACGTCGTAGGCGAACGCGCCCACCACCTGCACCGTCACCGCCCAGGCAAGGCAGACGCCGAACGCCGCCGCCAGAGCACGGCGGTTTCGGATCTCCTCGGCAACCGGGATGGCCAGAAAGGCAAACAGGGTCACGGCGTCTGCCAGCAGCCGCGGCCCGTAGCACCAGCCTCCCCACCACCCCGACCAGCGCGCCACCACCAGGCACAGGACCACGGCGGACACCGCCACGGGTCGCAGGGCCGAGAAGCGGCTGTCCTTAAACACGCGCCCGAGCCCCCAGAAGGCAACGACCATCACGGGCGAGAACACCAGCAGACCGCGCGATGGGCTCACCAGGATCCCGGCGATCCCTTCGAGCAACGATGTGCCGAAAAAGCGGCTGGCCGTGTCCAGCGGTCCCCCGGTGGCCGCAGCAGCCACCGGAATCAGGGTGAATGCGGCCGGAGCCTGCACGCTGCTGACCGCTGCCCCGCCCACGTCCACCTGCCCGAACACGATGAGCGTGCCGAAGGTGTGCAGATTGTACGCCGCCAGCAGAAGTGCCACCGGCAGGCCGCCCGCCACACAGCGAAGCAGCGCCCAGCGATCGCGAATCAGAAAATAGATCCCGGCAGCGGCCAGCGCGACTGCCGCGGTCGGCCGGCAGGCAAAGGCCAAGGCGTAGCTCAGTCCCACCCAGTAGGCTGCCCGCGGGCGCTCCCGTTGCATCAGGAAGTACGTTCCCAGTGCCAGAAAGAACTCCATCGGGCCGTGCTGCCACAGCGTCTGGCTGCTCGAACTCCACACGCTGGTGCCCAGGCCATACGCCAGTGCCAGCCCAGCCGCCGTTCCCGGCCGCAGAAAAGCCAGGGCGGCAAGAAAGAGCAGCACCGCACTGGCCGCCACCGCGCACGAAGCCGCCACCTTGCCGGTCAACCAAAGAATGGCCCCTGACGGCCGGTCGTAGAGATCGCGGGCGAACGGATACACCGCGGCGACGAACGGCACGGCAAACAGGCCGGCGCCCACGCCGTAGCGGTTGGCGTACACGCCCGGACGGCGCGTCTTCATCAAGTAGTAGTTCGGATCCGGCGCGCTCAGATCGCCGCGCTGGAAGGCATGCCAGACCGGCTCGCCGTTCAGGCTGGAATGCCACGAGCGAAAGTGTGCGTGCCGTTCGCCCTGCGGAGTCTTGAGGCGCCAGTCGAACATGAAGGGATCCTCTTCGGGCGTGAACACGAGCTTGTGTTTGCTGACCAGCTTGCCTGCCAGGCGCACGCTGGCTGTGGCGTCGTTGCCAGGCAGGACATCGCCGTTGGCCAGATAGGCGGCGAGCAGCAGCAGGAAGATCAGTGTTGCCTGCACACTCGTGCGCGCCAGCGCCGCGCGCACACAGCTGTGGCCGGCCGCCCCCCTGGGCGGCTCTTGGGGTGCAGAGGCAGGTCCCCTCCGGCGTTGCGCACGCCTATGTGATCGTCGGCTCACGAGGACGCCGCAGCCTACCGCGCAATCGCTGCCTCACCAACAGGGAGAGCGCGATGCGGTACGAAGGAAGGCGGGCTTGTTTCTCTGACCACCCCAGGGAACAACTTCGCCTTGGGGATTGTCCAAGGTGCGATGACGAGACTTGGTTCCCTAAAATGGTGGCACGCATCTGCAGGATCATCCGTGATGGCTGGACTGCTCATGCTCCTGGTCTATCGCGTCTTCTTACAGGCCTCAGAGCCGCCAGAGCTCCTCGGATTGGTCCTCAGACCGCCGCAGGAATTGTGGTTACCGTGCTATCCAATCCTGTCGCTCGCGCCGCTGACATTGGCCTATGTTCGGAGGTCCGTCCAGATGGTCGTAGCCGTGCAAGCGGTACTCTTCATCATAGGTTTCTTCCACGTGATGTGGCAGATGGGTACAGTTCCGGTCAAATTCGACTTTCGAATCATCTCCATACCCCTGACTGCACACGCTATTGCATGGTCGAGCTTCCTCTGTGGCGTGGCATCGCTGTTGATAGGCTTGCGGGGGCATCTTGCCCGGCCTTTGGGCACGCCTATTTGATCGTCGGCTCACCAGGACGCCGCAGCCTTTCGTGCAATCGGTGGCTCACCAACAGGCAGACGAACACCAGGCTGCTGTAAAGCAGGTAGGCACTGTGCAGCGCCGCAGCGAGCAAAGCGAAGCGCGCCCCGCCACGCCGGAAGAAGAAGCCATAGAGATCGGCGTTGAGCGCGGCCAGGCTGGCCGTCAAGAGCAGGACGCCCAGCCCGGGCCACACAACCAGCGGGACCGCCCCGACCAGCCCGAGTCCAACCAAGAGCAGCGTGCACCCAAACAGCGCCCACGCCGCCACGGCACTCAGGCGGCCGCGCCAGTCGAGGTTGAGGTCCGAGGACAAGCGCCCCTGCCGGAGAATCAGGCGTGTCCAGGGAACCGCACGGGCGAAGATGTCGGTGCGCCACAGGCTCGCCAGGGTCCACCGCTTGAGGTGCGTGGCCTGCACCTCGGGACACAGTCGGATGCGATGGCCCGCCTGGCGCAAGCGCACGCCCAGCTCGATGTCTTCGATGCTCGGCCGGCTGTAGCTCTCGTCGAAGCCACCCGCCGCCAGGAACACCGCGCGCCGGACAGCGCCGCAGCCGGCCCAGAATGTGCCGGCCTCGCGCTCGCCGTGCTGATGGACATGGTGGTGCAGCAGGTTCTTGTACAGGCTGGCTGCACTGCGCGCCGGGGGATCATCGTCATAGCTGCCAAACAGCGCCGCCACCTCGGGCTCGCCAAGAAG
>PMZX01000522.1:9433-15098 GCA_003170035.1 Myxococcales bacterium
CGTGGCCACCACCCGCGCAGCAAGAGCAGCCGCATGCGCGGCCGAATCGTCAGTCGAGCCGTCGTCAACCACGATGACTTCGTCAGGCGGGCGGGTCGAGGCCGCCAGTCCCTGCAGGCAGCGCTGCAGATCCTCGCCGCCGTTGTGAACCGGAACGATGACCGAAAGCCGCATGGTCTACTATCCGGAAGCCGCCGCCCGCATCACGACGCCTGACCGTTGGATGCTGCCAGGCTCGGCCGGCGCACGCCCACCACGGCCCGCCACATGACGCCCAGTTCGTCCCAGGTGACCAAACGAAGCAAGAAGAGCAGGCCGCCATAACCAACCACGAACCCGCCGAACAAGGCGGCGTCGACCGCGGGCGTGGATCGCAACAGCCCGAGGGGAAGGAAGAGCGCGCCCAGTCCCACCACCCACAGCCAACGGCGNNCACGGCCAGGCTCGCGCCCCAGCTTCCCCAGGGGCCGGCGAACGACAGGCCCAGCAACCAGAAGGTTGCCAGGCGCAACACCGCTGCGATCAGCGCCACTGCCGGCCGGTCGTGGGTCAGCGCCGACAGGTTGGCCACACTGGTCAGCGACAAGGCCACCAGGCCGATGGCCAATAGGATCACGTTGGCGGCCACCGGGCGATACACACTGCCCAGCACCAAGGGCACCAGATCGCGACCGACCAGTACGGCCGCCAGCACCATTGTCATGCTCCCCAGCGCCAGCCACTTCAGCAAACGTTCGATCCACAAGCGGACCGCGGCCCGGTCGCCCTCCAGGCGCAGCACGGTCAACAACGGGGCAAAGGCCAACGCGACCTGCGGAAGCCCCACTGCTCCGATCAGATAGACCGAGTAGCCCACGCCGAAGAAGCCGACCTGAGCGTAGTCGCCGCACATCGCGCGCACCAGGGCCTCGCCGCTGCGCTCGAAGGCCGCCAGCACCAGATCGCTGGCGTAGAAGATCAATCCGAAGCGCAGGTAGGGCGCCATGCCATGCAGGTCCATGCGAAAGGCCGCCCGGTTCAGATAGGGCCGCGCCCCGATCAGCCCCACCAGCAACACCACCAGTTCGGCCAACAACACGCCCAAGGCGGCGCCCCGCAGGCCAGCCACCAGGTAGCCAGGCAGCATGAAAGCCAAGGTCCCCCACTGCCGCAGAATATCCGCGACGCCCCAGCGGGCTGCCCGGTTGAGCCCCAGGTAGAGCGAGAAGAACAGCCCAGCCGGCGCGCGCACGAACACAACCCCGGCGAGAATGGCCATGGCCAACGCATCCAGGTCGCGCAGCCAGGTGATGGTGACCACCAGGTACAGCCCACCGGCCAGCAGGCCCGCTGCCAGGCGAATGGCCAGCAGGCGTCCAAAGAAGGCGCGCAATCCATCGTCGTCGCCATCCTGGCCGAAGCGGGGTACATAACGGCCCATCACCTCGGTGAAGCCCAGGCTGGCAGCCAGGGTGAACCAGAAGCTCAGCGCCACCAGCAGCGCAACTTGGCCGTAGCCGGTCGGCCCCATCAGGCGCGGAACCACCGCGGCCACCACCACTCCACCGACGACCAACAGGCCGCGCAGCATCAGCAGCAGGCCTACGTTGCGGACCGCGGTCTGCTCGCGCGTGATCATGGGCCTTGGCACAGCGACCCGGCCAGGTCCAGGCCTTCGCGGATCACCGCATCCAGGTTGAGGTAGCGGAACGTCCCGGTTCGACCGAGGAGGTGCAAGGTTGGCCAGCGCGAGAGTGTCGAACGGACACGTGAGCAGTGTTCGCCGTAGCCCACCCGATATACCGGATAGGCGTGCGACACCCGCAGCACCCATGCCTCGCCCACCCGGCTGCGCGGCAAGAAACGCAACCGATCCAGATCGGCCAGCACCGACGCGACGATGTCCGGGTCGGGCCGGCGCCACACCTCATCGCCCTGTGAGCAGAAGATTTCGACGCACAATGAAGTCTTGCCCTGGGGAACCATGCCGGGACTCCAGTTGCCCGGCTCGTGCGTGCGCCCGAATACCAGATGCCGATCCGGAAAGTAGGTCCAGGTGTCCTTGCTGATGCGCGGGCCATCGACCGAGAGAAACACGCAAGCCAGGCTGCGGTAGGGCAGCCCGGCGGCCAGCGGCCCGGCCTCCGCCTCGGGCATGGGCAACATGCCCAGCAGCGCCTCCAGGGGAATCGTGGATACCAGTCTCGCGCCGGTGATCGCCGCCTCGCCATCGGGCCCGCGAAAGTTCACCCGCCAGCCACCCGAGGGTCCCTCGGGCTCCACCCGAGTGACGCGGCAACCTGGGCGGATGGTCGTCAGGCCGGTCCGGCGCGCCTTTTCCGCGATTTGGTCGGGCAAGACACCGATCCCCAGCGGGGGATACANNGCGCGCAGGCTGGGCAGACGAATCCGCTGCGCGGCCCAGTCACAGGAAAGCTCGCCACAAGGAAAGCCCCAGACCTTCTCGGTGTAGGGCTTGAAGTAGATGTCGTACAGGGAACGACCGAAACGCCGCACGATCCAGTCTTCGAATGAGATTTCGGGCCGCTTGCGCAGCCGCAGGAACGTCGACCAGAAGTAGCTGGCCAGGATGCGCGTGACCTGCCAGGGATTGAACGCAGCCAGGGCGTTGGGAAAGCGCAGCGGATAGTCGACGTAGCGGCCGTCGAGCCGGATGCGGCTGCGCCGGGGCACCTCGGCTGCGTCGCCATCCAGCACGTCCAGCACCCACTGCGTGATCTCGGGCCAGCGGCTGTGGAAGCGGTGACCACCGATGTCGAAGCGGAAGTCGCCGAACCGCAGGGTGCGCGCCAGGCCGCCGACCTGAGACTCGCTCTCCAGCACCGCGACCCGCCTGCCACGCCGGCTCGCTTCCAGCGCAAAGGTCAGACCAGCCACTCCCCCGCCGAGGATGACGAAATCGTGATTGTCGTTGGATGGCAAGCTTGGGCTACTCCCTGGGAGCCACCGGAGAATGGCGCGGGCGGCTCAACTTCACTTGTTGCCGCGCCGCCGTCAAGTGGGACATGAATCTCGAAAGCGGTATGCTTCTGTGAGCTGGGAGGGGACGGCAAGACATGACGAGCCACGGCCAGATTCAGGACTCGACAGGCAAGCCAGCCAGCCACACGTGGCCCCCGATCTCGCAACGCATCTGGGAGCTGCGCTATCGACAAGAAGGCAGCGATGCCACCCCGGATGACACCTTTCGCCGGGTGGCGCGGGCAGTGGCCCAGGCCGAATCCGATCCGGACTGGGCTGGCCGATTCGAGGCACTGCTTCTCGGCCACCGGTTCTTGCCCGGCGGTCGCATTCTAGCCGGTGCCGGCACTTCCCGGCGCGTGACCTTGTTCAACTGCTTCGTCATGGGCGTCGTGGAGGATTCGATGGAAGGGATCTTCTCTGCCCTGCAGGAAGGCGCGATCACCATGCAACAGGGTGGTGGCGTGGGCACCGATTTCTCCACCCTGCGGCCGCGCGGAGCACGCGCGCGCGCCACCGGGCAGGTGGCCACCGGGCCGGTGTCCTTCATGCGCGTGTGGGACACCATGTGCGCCACCCTGCAGAACACCAGCGAGCGGCGGGGCGCCATGATGGCTACTCTGCGCTGCGATCATCCCGACATCGAGGAGTACATCGATGCCAAGCGCGGCGGCGGCGCTCTGGCCAGCTTCAACCTGTCGGTGCAGGTGAGTGACGAGTTCATGGCCGCGGTGGCGGCCGATCGCGACTTCGCCCTGGTTTTTCCCGCCGATGGTTTGGACGACGAGAAAAGCGCCCCGGTCGAAATGCGGGCGTGGACGGGCAGCACGGCTCCCGTGGCCTGTCGGGTGTGGCGCCGCGTGCGCGCGCGCGAGCTGTGGCAGCGGATCGTGCGCGCCGCCTACGAAAGCGGCGAGCCGGGCGTGGTCTTCGTCGACCGCGTGAATCAGTGGAACAACCTCTGGTACCGCGAGCGCATCACCGCGACCAATCCCTGCGGCGAGCTTCCCCTGCCCCCTTACGGCGCCTGCAACCTGGGCTCGCTGGTCCTGCCCGGCTTCGTCCGCGAGCCGTTCACGCCCCGGGCGGCCTTTGACTTCGACGCGCTGGCGGCCAGCGCCGCTCTGGCGGTGCGTTTTCTCGACGACGTGATCGATGTTTCGCACTTCCCGCTGCCCGAGCAGGCCGCCGAAGCGCGCGCCACGCGACGGCTGGGGTTGGGCGTGACCGGCCTGGCCGATGCCCTGTTGATGCTGGGAAAGAGCTACGACAGCGGGGATGCCCGCCAGGCCGCGGCCGCCATCATGCGCACCCTCGCCCACGCCGCCTATCGTGCGTCCATCGATCTGGCGCGCGAGCGGGGCCCCTTCCCAGCACTCGACACGGATCGCTTCTTGCTCTCGCCTTTCGTGGCGGCCCTGCCCGAGCATCTGCAACTGCTCATCCGCAGCGACGGAATTCGCAACGGCCACCTGCTTGCGGTGGCGCCCGCCGGCACCATCAGCCTGCTGGCCGGCAACGTATCGAGCGGCATCGAGCCCATCTTCCGGCCGCGCTACCAGCGCCTGGTGCAACGGCTCGACGGCCCGCCCGAAACCCTGGAGCTCACCGACTATGCTGTTGCGCTGTGGGAGTCGCTGGCCGGCTTCGATGCGGGCCCGCCCGCGGCGCTGGTCGATGCGTCCACAATGGCGCCTGAAGCACACCTGGCCATGCAAGCTGCTCTGCAGCCGTATGTCGACGCAGCCATCTCCAAGACCGTGAACCTTCCAGCCGGCTACACCTTCGAAGGAGTGCTCGCCTTGTTCGAACGCGCCCATGCGGCGGGCCTGAAGGGTCTCACCGTGTTCCCGGCCAACAGCCCCATGGGTCGCGTTTTGGTGGCCGACAGCGGGGCCGCCTGCGACGGGATTGCTTGCCAACTTCTGTGACCATAGCGGGAGGGCCGCTGGTGGTAGACTTGCCGCGTGAACGCAATCGAGTCCCCAGCCGTTGGCCGCCTGCTGGCGCAAGCTGGCGTTGAGGTGGCGATCCTTTTTGGATCGGCTGCCAAGGGAATGCGGAGGCCGGACAGCGATATCGACATTGGCATTCTGCCTTCGCCCGACCGGGCCGTCAGTTTCGATGAGGAACTGGCGTTGGCCGGACAGCTGGAACAAATCCTCGGTCGCGAGGTCGATCTGGTCCGCCTCGACACCGCCTCGACCCTGCTGCGTTTCGAGGCTTCGCAAGGGCGGCGCCTGTACGAGGCGCGGTTGGGCGCCTTTGCAGACTTCGTGGCGCGCGCCCTGGTCGAGCACGAGGATCTGCGCCCTATTCTGCTTCGCTGTGCCGCCGGGATGTTTCGCCGCCTGAAGGCCGGCCATGACCAGGTTTGAACTCGTTTCATTCAAAGCCTCGCGCATCCTGGGCCGCCTAGTCGCGTGGGGAGCCCGCCGGCTCCGCTGGCGGCGCACCATCGCGGGAGGGGAATGGGAACCCTCCTAGGGTTCCCATATCAGTGAATTCGGCTTGGCCTGGCAATCGGCGCCGAGCAGTTTCCGTCTCGTGTCGACCTCGTCGAGCAGGTGGCCTTCAACATGCTTCTTGCCGTGCAGGAATCGGTGGACCTGGGCTGCCACATCGTGACCGACGAAGGATGGGGCGCGCCCGCCAGCCTGGGAGATACTTTCACATTCCTGCACCAGCACGGCGTGATCGCCGC
>PMZX01000460.1:0-216 GCA_003170035.1 Myxococcales bacterium
TTCCAGCAGGCGGAACACCTCGCGGATCTGCCCCGGCCGGGTCGAGGGCGGCAGGAAGCTGCGCGCGTTCTCGTCGAAGAGCAGCAGCCCGGCGGCGTCGCCCTGCTGGCCGACCAAATAGGCCAGCGCGCTCGCCAGATAGCCGGCGTAGTCGAGCTTGGATATGCCCCGCCGTCGATAGCCCATGGAGGCGGAGGCATCGAGCACGAGAAAGGT
>PMZX01000460.1:254-3777 GCA_003170035.1 Myxococcales bacterium
GCGCCCTCGACGATGGTGCGCGCGCGCAGGTCCAGGGAGGCCAGCCGCGCCAGATCAACGGGGTCGAGCAACCCGGGCCGCGGTGGCTCTCTCGATCTTGTAGCGCCCTCGCTCACGACTCTTTTCTTGGCCGGCTCTCAGTCGGGCTGCACGGTCTGCAACAGACGCTCGATCAGGGCGCGCGACGACACGCCGTCGGCCTCAGCGTGAAAGTTGCGGACCAGCCGGTGGATGAACACCGGAAGAGCCATGCGCCGCACGTCCTCGAGGGAAACCGCATAGCGGCCGTCGAGCACGGCGCGCGCCTTGGCTGCCAGCACCAGGTGCTGCGAGGCGCGCGGGCCCGCGCCCCAGGCGACGTACTTGCCGATAGGATCGGTCGAGCCCGGGGCCGGCCGGGTGGCGCGACACAGGGCCACCGCGTGGCGCAGGACATGGTCCGCCACCGGAACGCGCAGAACCAGGTTTTGCAGGTCGAGGATGCGCTGGGGCGACAGCACCTTGCGCAGCACCGGGTTGTAGCTGCCCGCGCTCTGGCTGGCGATGCGCACCTCTTCCTCGGCGTTGGGATAGCTCACGTCGACCTGGAACATGAAGCGGTCGAGCTGAGCCTCGGGCAGGGGATAGGTGCCCTCCTGCTCGATGGGGTTTTGCGTGGCGAAGACCAGAAAGGGCAGGGGCAGGCTGTAGGTGGTGCCGCCGGCTGACACGCGGTACTCCTGCATGGATTGCAGGAGGGCGGCCTGGGTCTTGGGTGGGGTGCGGTTGATTTCGTCGGCCAGAATGACGTTGGCGAAGATCGGACCGCGCACGAAGCGGAACACGCGGCGGCCGGTGGTGCGGTCCTCCTCCAGAACGTCCGAGCCGGTGATGTCCGACGGCATCAGGTCAGGCGTGAACTGGATGCGGCCAAAGGACAGATCGAGCACGTCGGCCAGGGTCTGGATGAGCATCGTCTTGGCCAGGCCCGGCACGCCCACGAACAGACAGTGGCCGCGCGAAAACAGGGCAATCAACAGGTGGTCGATGACCTCGTGCTGTCCGATGATGCGCTTGCCGATCTCGGCACACAGGGCACGCCGGGCCTCGCACAGCTCGCGTGCTGCCGCGACGTCGCGCTCGACCACCTCGGGCGCCGGCTGGGCGGCTGCTTCAGCGGCGACAACGGCACCAGACGGGCGAGCGGCAGCTTCCTGTGAGTCCGACATCGGCCACAGGATGCCACGCCCCCGCGCAAGCGGCAAAGGCTGCGACAGGCAGCAAGGGACAGGACACGGGTGGGATTTCGCCGTCGGCTGCACCTGCCAAGGGTATAATGGCGCCCCACTCGTCGAGCCCCGCCGTGAAGCCCGCTGCGAAGACTTGTCCCTACTGCGAAAAGCAGCATCGGCCCGAGACGCGCACCTGCCCGACGACGGGAAAGTTGATCGACAACCCGAACTTGGGCAGGACCATCGTTGGGATGGCAGCACCGCCAGGCCTGCCCATGCCCGCTGGATTTGGCAAGCCCGCGGCCGCGGCGGAGTCGAAGTCCCAGCCGAAGACCTCGTCGCCAGCAGCACCGCCCGCAGCAGCAGCGTCCCCGCCCGCCAAACCTGTGCCACCCCCTGCGCCGAGCCGGCCACAGCCAGCCCCGGCCGCCTCGGCTGCGGCCGTCGCGCCGCCCTCTTCTGCGCCGGTCGCAGCGCCAAGCGCGCTGGTTCTGCCGGTAGGGGCCACAGCGCCGCCGCCGGCGCCCGCGCCTGTTCCTGCCGAGGCTGGACAGCAGGGCCGCACCATCATGACGTACGGCCCGGTGGCCGCGCAGAATCGCGCCCGGGCGGAAAAGCAGGCGCCAGCCGCGCCACCGGTCCCACAGCCGAGCGCGGTGGGCGGTCGCGAACGTCCGGCCGGGGCGATCTCAGGCGCGACAGCGAACCTGCCAGCGTCCGCGCCTGCCCAGGTCGCAGAGAAAGGCCGCACCATCATGATGCACGGCCCGGTGGCCGCGCAAAATCTCGCCCGGGCGGAAAAGCAGGCGCCGGCCTCGCCGTCGGTCCCGCCGCCGGGCGCGGCAGCTAGCAGGGAAGCTCCGGCAGGGGCGCTTCGCGCGAAGCCAGACGAGCCTGTCACGCCGATTGTTGTTTGGATGTCGCCCGCGGACTCCAGCGACAGCGCTGGGCCGCCTTTCGGGCGGGCGAGCGACGTGGCTCCTGCGGCCAAGCTCGACGAGGGCAACACTCAGGTGGACCCGGCACCGGTGGATTTGCCTCCTGCGGCCGTCGTGCCCACCCTGCGCCAGCCCCCGGCAGGCGCTGCAGGCTTGCCGGGTCGGGGCGGAATGGCCTTGCGCCGGCTGCCGTGGCTGGCGCGCGCCTGGGCGGATGCGGCGACGGCGCTGAGCCTGCTGGCCGAAGCCACCGTGCTCTATCGGCGGACTTGGAGGCCGCTGCTCTTGCTGGTGGCCATTCTGCTGCTTCCCGCGGCCGCGGCGAAGTCATGCATGGTGGCTGCGGTCACGGGCTCGGCTATTCCGGATCCCTTGCGCGATCTCTCGGACTCGACGGTGGATTTCTCGCGGGTCAAGCAGGAACTGACCCGTCGTGCACAGGCCAGCCGCGCCGCGGGGAAGACCGACAAGGCGGCGCTTGCCGAGATTGCAGCGCTGGAGACTGTGGCCGCCGCGAGCACAGCCGCGGTGGAGACACCCAGTCCAGTGGCCGTGGCTGCGCGCTGGCTGGCGGCCGTACTGGTGACCGGCTTGCTGCTCTTCGGTCTGGCTGTGCCACTGGCCTACGCAATCCTGACCGTTGCGATGGTCGACCAGCGCGCGGGCGCGCCGCTGCCCTCTTTCATGGACGTGGGGGTCTTGCTGTGGAGACGTCGGCTCCGCCTCGTCACGGCCCTGCTGCCCGCGGCGGCGATAGTCGCTCTGGGCAGTGTCCTGTTTGTCGGGCCCGGCTTGGTTGCGGCGGTCTTGCTCTTGTTCGTGCCGGTGGTGGTGCTGTTCGAGCGAGCCGCGGGCAAGGCGGCGCTCCTGCGCAGCGTGGCCCTGGTCAGGGCGGACGCCGTGCGCGTGATCGTGGTCGCGCTGGCCGCCACGTTGCTGAGCGCAGCGGCTTTCATGCTGGCTGACCTGGTGATGCCAGGCAGCAGCCGTCGCATCCTGGTGTTCCTGCGCGTTTTTCTCGGCGACCTGCTGATGATTGCGAGCTTGCCGGTGCCGGCACTGGCCATGGCCTGCTTGTACGTGGAGCTTCGCGGCCGCGAGGGCGTGGACGCGGCTGCGCTGGCCCAGGCCGCCCGGCGGTAGGCTAGTTTTCTCTCACAGAGGTCACAGGGACCACCTACGGCCCGATGGTGAGCGCGGCTGCCACGCCCTGGTGATCAGAGGGCAGCAGGCCGCTGGCCGTGCGCTCCGCGGGATCGGTCCCGGTGCGCTCGGCTGCCTGCGGGTGAACGTGGCCGCGATAGAGAACCAGGTCGATGCGATCGGTGGGCGCGGGAGCCGGGCTGGCGATGTCGGTGCAGCAGGTCGGCGCCG
>PMZX01000460.1:3853-4003 GCA_003170035.1 Myxococcales bacterium
TCCAGGTGCGTGGCCGCGAAGGTAAAGGGCACGCCGCCAGCTTGCACGTCCATGGCCGCGTAGCCGCGCTTGAGCTGGACCAGTATCCCGGCGCCCAGACTGCTAAGCGGTACGGGCAGCGAGATGTAGGTGGGGAAATCGGCGGTGCGC
>PMZX01000262.1 GCA_003170035.1 Myxococcales bacterium
GCCGCTGCCGCGAGCTTCTCTGCCTTGGCCAGCTTGTCGACTTCGGCCAGGCCACCTTTCCCTGAGGCTGCCAGGACCTGTGCGCTGGTCAACAAGAGGACGAACCCAGAAACCAATGAGCGGCGCGATTTCATAAGGCACCCCCGACGCTGTCCATCGTATCTCTAGTGACAACCGAGGGGCGGGAATGTTTCAGAAGGGAGCCACGGATCGCGTCCATCTCTAGCAGCAAGTTGGACTTTCTGTCCTGCGTGCGACCTGCTAGAAGCGCGGCATGTTGAAGACTCTCACCAGCCGTCACGTTCAGGGCGCATCCCTGACTTGTGCTCTCATGACCATCGGTTTGGCAGCCCTTGCGGGTTGCAGCTCTGCCGGCGGAGGCGCTGGCAGCGGCGGGAGCACCACCATCCCGAAGACGGGTGGCCAGACTGGCTTAGGCGGCTCGACCGCAAACGGCGGCTCGGTCGTGACTGGCGGCTCGACGACAACGGGTGGCTCGACCGCTGCTGGCGGATCGACGCCGACTGGTGGCTCGACAATGACTGGTGGCTCGGCTGCGACCGGTGGCTCGACGACCGCCGGTGGCTCGACAGCGGCCGGCGGATCGACAGCGACCGGTGGATCGACCGCAACCGGTGGCTCAACCGCTGTCGGTGGATCGACGTCAAGCGGTGGCTCGACCGCTGCTGGCGGCTCGATGACGATCGGTGGCTCGACGACCGCCGGTGGCTCGACTGCGACCGGCGGCACGGCAAGTGGCGGCTCGACGGTGACCGGTGGCTCGACTGCGACCGGCGGCTCGACCACAGCCGGCGGCTCGACCACAGCCGGCGGCTCGACCGCAACCGGCGGCAAGACGACCGGTGGTTCGGCCGCAACCGGCGGTTCGACAGCGATCGGTGGCTCCCCCGCTACCGGTGGCTCGACAGGCTCCGGAACCGGCTGTCCAGGTGTCCCGATCGTTCCAGATGCCACAGGCCATGTGGCAGTCGGTTCCGTCGGGACCACCGGGATCAATGGCAACTGGTTCTACTATAGCGACTGTGTCGATCTGAAGAACGTTGGCTGCTCGACCGCGACCGCTCCTACCACGACGACAGGCTTCCCGAACGTCGGCGGCAAGATGTGTACGTCGGGATCGACCGGGACAGCCACCAACGCGTGGGGTGCCGGCCTCGGGTTCGAGTTGAACGACACTGGTGGGCAGCAACCGTACAATGCGACCTCGCACGGGGTGAAAGGATTCTGCTTCCAGTTGTCGGGAACGAAGATCCCTCCATCAACCGGCATCCGGGTTGCATTCACCACGAAGAACAATAACGACAACGCCTACTTCAAGGCAGTCAGCACATTGGGGCAGAACACGGTTCTTTTTTCGGACCTCGCCCAGGCATCGTGGGAGACCAAGATGACTTGGGATCCCACCACGATTATCCTGCTTCAATTCCAGATCCCGGCTGCTGCCCCGACGGCGGTGCCCTGGGACTTCTGCATCGAAGGGCTCACTGCGATCACCCAGTAACGTCCGCCCTCCCGACCTCGGTCACGGTTCCGCGTCGGGCGAGCGGGCGGGCCAATCGTCCGTGCGAAACGGCGCCGTGGGCAGATCCGCCTGGTTTTTCAGAGTGTTCGGGGGATCGTCGGCCCAGCCGTAGCGAACCGCGACCGGCTCAAGCACGTCCGGGCTCGATACGATGACCGAATCACGGTCGATGCGCGCATCGGCCCAGTGCCAAATCTGATCGGCCCCTGCCAGCATGAAACCCTTCGGCGCCGCACCGTCGACCGTGACCAGGGAACTGGTGGCGTTGGCGAACGTCACCCTGACCGTTCCGCCCTCGCGAGCCATCTTCCGAAAAGTCGGACCCGAGGCGATCACATCCTTGCGGTAGACCAGCTTGAGCGCCTGCAGGGACAGGCGCCGCCCCACGTCTGCCTTGTTGCGCGGGTGGATATCACCACGCTCGCCGATATCGAGCGTGACTGCCATGGCCGTCTTGGGCAACGACAGGGTCATCGCCTGCGCCTCACGCAACTCGGCCCACGCGCTCGTGCCAATCGGCTTGGCTGCTCCCGGCTCCTGGTAATTCGGGAGTTGCACGTAGACGAAAGGCAGGGCCGGATCGCGCCACGCCGCCCGCCAGGCGTCGATCATGGTCGGAAACAGCGTCCGGTACTGCCGTGCCCGCGAGGCATTCGATTCGCCCTGATACCAGATCGCTCCGGCGATCGGGAATGGCGTCAGCGGCGCAATCATCGCATTCCAAAGCACCGAGGGACTGTGCGGATTGTCGAAGCCCATCAGCTCGGGCCGCGTACTGAAGTCGACGTTTATCGGTTCGAGGCTGCGTTCGATCTTGTAGGTCCAGGTGCCGGCGAGAGGCAGCGTCTTGCCCTCGGCCGCGGCCGGCCTGACGGCCATTTGCGATGCGGGACCCGCGAATCCACCCGAACCGTAGTGGTCGAACACGCGCACCGCGATCAGATTGCGTCCCGCCTTGACCAAGCGACCGGGCACCTTGTATTGGCGGGGAATCGACCAATAGTCCGGCGTCTCGGCACCCGTGGCGCCCACCCGCTCGCCGTTCCAGTAGGTGACGTCGAAATCGTCGATGGGACCGAGCGACAAGGCCAGATCCGTGCCCGCCCAATCGGCGGGCAACACGACCTCGCGCCGGAACCAGACCGCGCCGTCGATCTGCAGACCAGCGTCTTCCCAGAACTGCGGCAGGTTCATGTTCGACCAACCGCCGCCCCCGCCGCCAGCGCGCGCGAAGCCCTTGGCCTCGCCCAGGTTCCCCGTGTCCTGGTAGAAGCTCTTGGCCTCCCAGGCAGCGACCTTGCGCGCTGCCTCGGCACGCGCGCCCTCGTTCTGGGTGGTGCGATCCAGCGCCTCGATCATCGGCCTAAACGATGCGTTCGCCAGCAAGGCCTCGCGCGACGTCCAGGCCTCGGCGGGCGTGCCACCCCACGAAGCATGGATGAGACCAACGGGAACGCCGAGGGCGCGATGAAGTTCCTGCCCAAAATAGAAGGCCACGGCAGAGAAGTCTTTGGCGGTGTCCTCATCGCAGACCTGCCACTTTCCACTCACATCGACCTTGGGTGATCCCGCTGTCGCCTTCGCCACCGTGAACAAGCGCAGCCCTGGACAACCGCCCTGCACCGCCTGCTCGGCGCCCTTTGACCGCGACAATATGAACTCCATGTTGGACTGACCCGACGCCACCCAGACCTCGCCGGACCACACGTCGGAGAAGGTGAGCGCATTAGAACCCTCGATGGTCAGTACGAAAGGACCGCCCGCGGCGATCGAGGGAAGCGTGAGCGCCCAGCGTCCGCCGGCATCCGCCTGCGTCGCCGCCTTGCCACCGGCGAGCACAGCCCGGACCGATTCGCCCGGTGCAGCCGTTCCCCACAGGCGTACCGGCCGACCTCTCTGCACCATCATGTGATCCCCGATCAGTGCTGCGACCCGGACAGTGGCGAAGGCTGCCGGCGAATTCGCCACCATCACTACGGCGGCAACGCCGGTCGCGCAGAGTGCGATCGATCGCTTCATTGTGAAATCCCCTTCGGCCCGCGAGGAATCCGCGCCGAAAAGGACTTCATCGAGAGCGTCTTGGTCTTGCCTGCGGCCAGGTTGATTGTTTGCTGGCCATCCCGGTAGCGGACCACGGTTTTTGCGCCCACGTTGCTGCGGAAAGTGGCACTTTCCAGGCGATTTTCTTTCCAGCGAATGTCCACTTCGAACCCGCCCTGCGCGCGCAGGCCTTTCACTGAGCCAGTGGGCCAGGCCGCGGGCAACGCAGGCAACAATTCGATCTCGCCCTCGTGACTTTGCAACAGCAACTCGGCAATCCCTGCAGTGCCGCCGAAATTGCCGTCGATCTGGAAGGGCGGACAGCTGTCGAAGAGATTCCGATAAGTGTGCTCCGGCTGCAGCAATGCCGTGAGAATCTTGTACGCGTGCTCACCGTCGTGCAGACGCGCCCACAGCGCCAACCGCCANNGCCAGGGCGGGCGTTTCGCGCAGAGAGATCTGCGTGCTGGGGAAAAGGCCCCAAAGATGCGAGACGTGCCGGTGGTGGATCTCGGGCGCGGCCTGATCCCAGTCTTCCAGCCATTCCTGCAGTTGCCCCTGCGCCCCGATCTGATTGGGCGGCAAGCGCGCGCGGGTAGTAGCCAGTCGACTGCGCAGTTCGGGATCGATCCCCAGGATCTCGCCGGCCCGGATGCACGCCGCAAACAGGTCGCGCAGGATCTGCCCGTCCATGGTCGGGCCTGCGGTCACGCTGGCCCCGTACGGGTGTTCGTTCTCGGGCGACAGCGATGGATTGTTCACCAGATAGCCGTGCTTGGGATCGGGCACCATTGTCTCGACAAAGAACTGGGCGGCCCCGCGCATCACCGGATAGGCCTTGGCCAAGAACGCCCGGTCGGGATTGTAGAGGTAGTGCTGCCAGAGGTGCAGCGACAGCCACGCCCCGCCCATCGGCCACATGCCCCAGGTCGCGCCATCGATGGGCGCCGACGCGCGCCACAGATCGGTATTGTGATGCGCGACCCATCCGTGTGCCCCGTAGTGAACCTTGGCGGTGTGGCTGCCGGTCTCGGACAGCTCTTCAATCAACCGAAACAAGGGTTCGCTGCACTCGCTGAGATTGGTCGTCTCGGCCGGCCAGTAGTTCATCTCAGTGTTGATGTTGATGGTGTACTTGCTGCCCCAGGGTGGGTCCAGGTGATAATTCCACAGACCTTGCAAGTTGGCGGGCTGTCCGCCTGGGCGCGAGCTCGAAATCAACAAATAGCGGCCGAATTGAAAGTAGAGCGCGGCAAATTGCGGATCGCTGCCCTTGGCAAAGGCGAGCAATCGTTCATCGGTCGGCAATTGCGCCGCCTTGCTGGTCCCCAGGTCGAGCGTCACCCGGCGAAACAACCGCTGATGTTCGGCGATGTGGGCAGCACGCAGATCCGCGAAGGGCTTCGCCGCGGCTGCCGC
>PMZX01000283.1:0-155 GCA_003170035.1 Myxococcales bacterium
CGAGAGCTGAAAGCCCGAACGCTCGTTGCGAACCGTGGGCAAGAAGCGCCACGCAGAATCGTGCGCCCATTCGAGCTTGGTCGCCTCGTCCCCTTTGCGCACGATCGCGCGCGCCAACCCAGGCTGCTGCATCAATACCTCGACCTCATAGCCCG
>PMZX01000283.1:296-4283 GCA_003170035.1 Myxococcales bacterium
GAAGACCAGAAGCATCTCGCGTAGAAGCGCTTGAAGGCACGCCTCGCTTCGCGCAGCCGAACCATTCGCCGAGCGGTCTCCGGCGGCAGAACACGCCGGCTGCGCCGCCCTCCGCGTCGTCCGATCTCGGCCAGGTAGGCACGAACCTCAGGTGTCATACGGATGAGCGTATCCCGCTTATGATGAAAAGCAAGCAATATTATAACTATGCGTCAGTCTCCAGGCTCATGGGACCAGCGGTCGGGATTCCTTGAATACGAGACCATCACTGGGGTCTGCGAATCGCGGTGACGAACCACGAGATCACGCCCGAAGGGAATCGGGTTGGTCGATCTTCACTCGAACACGACCATTAGCGGCTCGGCAAGGGCGAGGGCGATCTTCGCAACTGAGTCGAACGTTGGATTTCCGTCTGGATCTTCCATCTTGGCAATTTGCTGCTGTGAGACTCCCACTCGCTCCGCCAACTCAGACTGGCTCCAGCCCCTCATGAGTCTCGCCCGTCGGAACTGGACAGCCACGGTCAAGCTGGGAGAGATGTGGACATGGAGCTGTTCTTCGCCTGCATTCGGGCGGCGGTGCATTTTAGGCCACGCCGGGAGGGTGTTCCTTTCCAGAACCTGTTTTCTCAGCCAACCCTCGATTGCTGTCTTCGCCTTTGCGTAGAGTTCATCCTGGTTTCTGGCGACGCCGTTGCATCCCGGAGCCTCGGGGAACTCGAAAACGAAACCACGATTCTTGGCCTGATAGAGTGCTACATACTCGAGCGCTGACTTGGGTTGCTTGGGCATTCGTAGACTGTACAACCTTTAGGTTGTTAAGGCAAATGATGCGGAAGAAGATGTAGATTTCATAATGACCTACTTTCCGTATGGCGACGGATTTGCGCTGAACCAACGCTACTTCTTCGCCACTTCGAGCGTCGCGCGCTGGCGGATGTCAGCGGAGCTGGCGCCGATCATGATGTCGAACTTGCCTGGCTCGACGACGCGTTTCATGTCGCGATCGTAAAGGGCGAGATCATCGGGGCCGAGCTGGAAATCCAGGCGCTTGGTTTCGCCGGGTTTGAGGCGGATGCGGGAGAAACCGCGCAGCTGCTTGACCGGGCGGGCCACCGAGGCAACGACATCGTGAACGTAGAGCTGCACGACTTCGTCACCGGCGCGCTTGCCGGTGTTGGTCACGCTGACGTTCACCGTGGCGTGGCCGTCGGTCGAGATTCGCGCGGGGTGCACTTTGATCGGATCGTACCGGAATGTGGTGTAACTCTGTCCGAAGCCGAACGCCCACAGTGGGCCAGGCTCCTCGAATAGATAGAAGCGCTCGGCCGACGGCTTGTGGTTGTAGTAGGTCGGCACCGCGCCGCTCGTTCGTGGCGCCGTCCAAGGCAAACGTCCGGCCGGATTCACGTCGCCGAAGAGCACGCTCGCGATGGCCGTGCCGGTCTCCTCGCCGAGGTAGAAGCCATCGAGGATGGCGGGCGCTTTCTGCGCGAGCTCGGGGATGGCNNTCGTTCTGGCCGATGACGAGAACGGTGAGGTCGGCGGTCTTGGCCAGCTTGCCAGCCTCGGCGACCAGGCGCGCGTCTTCGGCGGGATCGGACAGCGTCACCAGGTCGTCCATCCAGCCGTGATGGCCGGTGGTCAGGCCGCAGCCGGGCGCGGTCACAGCGTTCACGCGCTCGCCCAGGCGGGCGCGAATGCCATCGAGCACGCTGACTGCGCGCTCTGGTTTGCCGCTGTAGCCACCCAAACGGCACACCGAGGCGTTGGGGCCGATGACCGCGATCGATTTGAGACGCGCCGGATTGAGCGGCAAGAGCCCGCCCTCGTTCTTGAGCAACACGATGGCCTCCTCGGCAGCGCGGCGGGCGAGAGCGCGATCCGTCGGTCGCTCGGGTTCGGGCGTGGTGGGGACGACGTACGGCTGC
This sequence comes from Myxococcales bacterium, assembly GCA_003170035.1. Lineage (GTDB taxonomy): Bacteria > Myxococcota_A > Polyangia > Fen-1088 > Fen-1088 > Fen-1137. The sequence continues at coordinate 2,227 of PMZX01000283.1, forward strand.
TCGAATAGCCCGAGCAGGAATTTCGCGCGTAGCACGCGGCCGACCGCCTGGTCGAGGGCCGCCTGGGGGATGCGCCCGGCGGCCAGGTCCGTGGCCAGCGTTGCGTAGCCCTCGCCCTCGGGCAGTTCGATGTCGACGCCTGCTTCGAGTGCGATCCTCCCGGCCGCGGCCGGATCGAGAGCCACGTGGTGCTTGCGCGCGAGTTCGACGATGCCGAAGTAGTCGGACACCACCACGCCGCGGAAACCCCACTCGCCGCGCAAGAGATCGGTCAAGAGCCAGCGATTCTCGTGCGACGGAATGCCGTCGATCTCGTTGTAGCTGGCCATCACCGAGAGCGCATTTGCCTGGCGGAGCGCGGCCTCGAAGGGCGGAAGGAATACTTCGCGCAGCATGCGCGGCGAGGCGATGGCAGGCGCGGTGTTGCGCCCACCCTCGGGGTAGCCGTGTCCGGTGAGGTGCTTGAGCGTGGCCATCACGTGGGCTCCGTCGATGGGCGCGTCGGGCGATGCGCGCCGCCCCTGAAAACCGTTCACGGCCGCGACGCCCAGGCGCGCGACGAGGTGGGTATCCTCGCCGTAGGTTTCCTCGATGCGGCCCCAGCGTGGATCGCGGGCCACGTCGACCACCGGGGCCAACACCTGCTGGACGCCGCGCGCACGTGTCTGGCGCGCGGCCACGGTGAACACGTCCTCGACCAGCGCGGGATCGAAGGTGGCCGCAAGGGCAATGGCCTGTGGAAAACTGGTCGCGCCGGGCGCGGCGAAACCGTGCAAAGCCTCCTCGTGCAGGATGGCCGGGATTCCGAGGCGCGTCTGCTCGACTAGAAACATCTGCAATGCGTTCGCCAATTCGGTCGCCTCGCGCGCGTCGTGCTTGTCGCCGGGTCGAGTGATCTCGCCCATCCCGTGCGGCATCAGCCTGCGCGCCTGCTCCGGCGAAAAGAGCCGCGTCTTCGCGTCGTAGATGTAGCTGTGTTCCCAGTTGACGGAGAGGAGCTGCGCCACCTTTTCGGCGGGCGTCATGCGCGCAAGCAAGTCGGCCACGCGGCGATCGACGGGCAGTTTCGGGTCGCGGTACGGCAGTGGGGGAATGGCAGTCGTGGGGGCTGCGCCGACTGGATCGGTTCGGCCGACAGCGCCGACCCCGACGGTGCCAACCACGAGAATCGTCGCAAGAATAGAGGGCCTCATGAGCGGCGACGATACACCCGTTGTAGTTCGCCAAGCGGTCATCCGTCCCACTGGTTTCCCGACGGTGAAGGAAGACCGCGTACCTTGCCTACGATCAAAGGTCATGGGGAGGGACGCGCCTGAGCCGCGGGCTGTCCACCCGCGGAGCATGGGCCAGATTGTGGAGCTGACCGAAGTCGGTGGCTTNNCCGATGCCGATCGCGTGCCCGACCTGGGCGCGCTCGCGTGCGAGCAGGCCGTCGACCTCACCTTCCGCGCGGGATCGGACCCCCGTCGGCGCCCGGATGACGCGAAGGGCACAAAAGAATGAGCCATTCGAACCCCCGATCGCTACTGAGTTCATGAGACTCTGATCATCTGTCCAAGTCATAGGGAGAAACCCATGCAACGAGAGCACACAAGCCAACGTGGAAAAGGTCGACTTTGGGCGTCACTCCTGTTCGCCATCAGTTTGGGAATCGTGTTCCCTGCGTGCGATAGCTCGGGTACTGGGCAAACCGCCCCCACTGCAGGCTCGCCGTCCGGTGGAACCACCGCGACGCCAACAGGCGGTACAGTGACCCAAACTAGTGGGTTGCCTAGCACCGGGGGCGTCATCAGCACCGGTGGGCTGACGCCCACGGGCGGTGTGAGCAGCACGGGCGGCGTGAGCGCAACCGGCGGCTCGACCCCGACCGGCGGCTCGACCTCGACCGGCGGCTCCACGGCCACCGGTGGCTCGAGACCGGCGGGCGGCACGACAGCTACTGCGGGAGTCGCTGGTGGCACCACGACTACTGGTGGTGGCGGGACCACGGCCAGCGGCGGAAGAATGGGCGGCTCGACGGCCACCGGCGGAACGACAGGCGGGACCACGGCCACCGG
>PMZX01000492.1:0-12304 GCA_003170035.1 Myxococcales bacterium
CTAGAACTTGTACGTGATCTTGCCCGCCATCTTGAGGGTCACATCCACGGTCCAGTTCTGTTCAGGCACGCGCCCGGCCATCTGCAGTTCGATGACTGTGTTGTCGGCGGACCAGACGCTTGTGATATCGATGGGTGCAGGTGTGCTGACTTCGATGGCCGAACTGGACTGCGCGTTCTCGTCGCGGTCATAGCTGGCGATCTCGGTGGTCTTTTCAGAGCTCGTGGAATCGGCCATGGTCAAGTGCGCCACCTTGACGAAGTCAAGGTTGGGCAGGCCACCAGTGGCCGCGACTGAGACCTGGTGGAGGAAGACTTCGGAATTCATGCGTTTGGCCCATGCGGTGTTGGATGACGAGAACGTGAAGGAAGTGGTCACCGAGACATCGCCCAGCAGATTCGCCTTGGGCACGCCCTGCATCTTCACGCCGTGCTGGGTGACCTCGACCTCGGGCATGTTGGCTTCAATGGAAAGCGTGCAGGCTCCCGCCATCGTGGCCAGGGCCGGGATGATGGGGAAAAGTCGAAGGGTCATCGTCGGTGCCTCACCAGATGTAGACGATGAGCCCCAGTTTCACCGAGGATCCTATCGCCTTGACCGTCGGATCCTGTCGCACGACCACCTCGGTCGTGCCAGTGGCGCCGGCGTTCTGCGGGGTGGCGTCGCGGATCGCGGCATCGACATTGTGCACTTTGCCGCGAACCATGGTGACGCCTCCGTGGAGGAAAAACACGACCCTGCGAGAGCCGAAGTCGAGACCCAGGTGCCCGTTCATGTACTCGTAGCCGACCCGTTCCAGCAGCGGGCTGCCGTCGAAGCCGCCCCCGATGACCTTCTTGGCCAGAGGGTTGGCGTCGCCGTTCTGATAGCGGCCATATTCGAAGCTGGCCGAGGGACCTGCGGCAAAGGGCAGAAGCGTGATCCCGGTGCGCCAGCCGCGGCTGATACCGTTGGTTCCACCTCCGCCTGAAACGCGCACCCAGCTAAACGGTCGAATCGCCAGCGAGCCGATGAGGCCATCCGGCACGCCCACGTCAGCCATCAGGCCGAAGATGGGCAGGCGATTGGGTGACGGAGGCGCCGCCGGTACGGTGACCATCGGAACATTGTCGCCCTGCTCGTAGTCCTCCCAGGCCCAGGCCGGCAGGGCCGCGCCAAGTAGCAGCGCAGCGGCGAAAGCCTGGGCGAGACGCAACCTCATGCTCCAGTATATCGCCATCTAGAGCGTAATCTTAAATACTATTAATTGGTATCAAAAATATTCTTGTGACAGCCGGTCCTCTGGACGCAACTGGCTGCAGGTATTGGGTAATTTAATAGACACAGCGTGGCAGAAGCAGACCGCGCTAGCACTGAGCGCCGCGGTATGGCGTTAGGTCCGCAGGCGATCGCCGGGCGCGCGAGCCGGGTGGGCTACCCTGCCCGTGTCACAGGCGCAAACCAGGCGTCAGGAAACTCCGTACCCTCTTACGAACGGCTCGATTGTCTTGGCCCGGGCGTGACGTTTGACGAAGGCATCCCGGTCACTGGCCGATTGAAAAAGATACACCGCATAGCCTCCCCATCCGCCGCCGCAGTACTTGCATGTCAGACATTCTTCCTGGAACGGCAAGGGATTCATCCCTTCTTGCATTTGGGCGGCATGGCTCATGCGTATGGCGTCCGCCAGCCTGTCCGCATCTTCGCGCAACACCGCCTCACCCGCGACCATGCTTGCGTCGTGAATCAACTGGTAGTTGCGGTTTCGCGCTGCGATCTCTGGCGTGTCATGTTCTTGCTCGGTATACAGCAGGGCCATCAGTCCACGGAGCATGTCGCCCGTGCGCTTCAGATGTAGCTCTGGCCGCAGCCCGCTCTTCCACACGCACAGTCCGGTCTCGCTGATCACGGCGGGATCTTGCCATCCCACCCCCAGATTCAGCTCACTGTCGACGCCGTCCTTTCCATTCAGAAGCGCCCATGCGGCACTTCCACCCAGGCCCGAGCGTTTTTCGTATTCCCAGGAACTGATCGAGACCAGTGGCGAGATGGCACAGTTCACGATGAGCCCGCCGGGCCGGGAAAAGCGCGGCACATCCAGCCACCCGCCGGCAAAATCGACCCGCAAAGGTGCTTTCCTGGGGGCGCGGATCCATCGCACGATTCCTGTGGTCGAGACCGGCGGAAACTTCGGGGGTGTCTTGGGCAGCACGACATAGCTGGCCCCGATTCTTGAACACACGGCGCGTTTTTGTCCGCCGTATTGATCGTCCTCGGTAACCGCCAAGATATCCGGCCTGAGGTGCAGAAAGTGATCCTGAAAATCCAACCCCAATTCAAGGTTTTCTCCCATCACCACGCTGTCGACCATGACAAGGGATTGCAGCAGGGCCAGCTTGTGCTGGTAGGGAATGGACGAGTGCCGCTTCTTGTGCGTCCACAAGACTTCGTCCGAAGCGAAGCACACGGTCAGGTGATCGCCAAGCGCCCTTGCCTCGTTGAAGAACTGAACGTGACCGGCGTGCAGGATGTCGTAGCATCCGGACACAAAGACTCTTTTCATGGCAGGTCCGCACCCTACAGGCGATCGATCCGATCGGGAAGCTGATACGCCCCGCTGATCGAGCCAAAGATCACGCCCAGCATCTTGGCCACGGCTGCCGCCAGCAACACGGCGACCAGCAGGCCCAGCACCAGGAACGCCGCCAGCCGAGCCCGGCGGAGCACCGATTCCGACAGTTCTTGCGCAATGCGATCCAGCGCGTCGTCCAGTTCCCCGGTGCGTTCCGCCACCACCACCTGACCCAGCGCGCTCGGATCGAACACGCCGAATTCGGCCAGCGCGTCGGTCAGGCTGCCACCGCTCGCCAGCCGATCGCTCGCCGGTCCGATACGCGCGGCCAGGCTGGGACTCGACATGCCCTCGCTCGCCAGGCGCAGGGCACGGATGACCTCCACCCCGGCGGCAAGCGCGGTGGATAGGCCGCCTGCCAGTCGCATCCCGTACAGATCGTGATACAGCCTGCCGGACACCGGCATGCGCAGCAGGACCCGATCAGCGTCAACCTCCAGGCCCAGGGCAGCCACCAGCAGGGGCAGGGCCAGCAGGCCGGTGACGATGGCGGCGACCAGGCCCACCATGCCGAACATGTTCCGCAGGTAGATGGTCGCCAGGCTGCCGTTGCACGCGCCCGTCTGCATCGCCGCTGGCAGGGAGAGCAACGGGCCGACGAAGACGAGCGCGGCCAGCAGGTACAGCGGATAGATGGAGTAGACAAGCATCCGCCCCACCAAACGCTGCGCCTCCTCCAGTTGCTTGACCCGGCGGCCGAGCGTCTGCTCCAGCCGGCCGGACTCTGCGCCCCCCGCCAGCAGCGCCCGGGTCGCCGGATCCACGAGCGCGCCGATCTGGTCGAGCGCCTCGGCCAGCGTCGCCCCTGTCTGCAGGCGGGCGCCCGCCCGACGCAGGGCCGCGCGCAAGGCACGGGATTGAACCCGCGCCATGTCGGCCAGGGCCGTGGTCATGGGCACCCCCGCTTTCACCAGGGCCAGCAAGCTGCGGCAGAAGACTAGGCGCTGGCGCAGGCGAACCACGGCCACCAGGGGATGGCGGTCCCACCCGGTCTGCCAACGATTTCGACCGGCGGGTGCAGGAGAAGATCGACGGGCGTCTCTCGGCGTGCGGGAACCTTCCCGATCCGACCCTGCACGCCCCGGAACGCGTCCAGGCAGCGTAATGGGGCGGCTCTTGTCGCCGTTTCCGGCTCCTGGTGGCGCTTCATCTACCACGCGGGACAGTGTACTCCATCACGCCCTCGTGGATTGGCGCGCGGCGAGTTCTCTCGGCGATTTCGCTCGTATTGCAGTTGTAAGGCCAAGCCTCCAGAATGTTTTGGTTAGTAGCCGCGTTCTGAATTCGGGTCACGGTATGGAAACCAATGCCAAGTCGTCCCGTCTGCCTGCCTTGCTGCGCGCAGTGCTGATCGGGCGGAGACCCAAACGCACGCTCGCGCGTATCGTGGTGCTCGTCGTTGCCATCCTTCTCGCGCGCTCCTACCTGGTGCTTCCCATACACGTGAAGGGGATCAGCATGCTCCCGACCTACCAGGACGGAGGGATCAACTTCGTGAACCGCCTGGCCTACCTTCGGTCCGAACCCAAACGCGGCGATGTCGTGGGCATCCGCCTGGCCGGACAGAGCGTGATGTATATGAAACGGGTCGTCGGTCTTCCCGGCGACACCGTTGCCTTTCACAAGGGTCATCTGCTCATCAACGGCGAACAGGTCGAGGAACCCTACCTGCAGCCCGGCTGCGACTGGGAGATCCCGCCCGAGACGCTTGGGCCCGGCCTGTATTACGTTGTCGGGGACAACCGCTCGATACCGGAGAGGTTCCACGAGAAGGGCAAGACGCCAAAACAACGTATCGTCGGGAAAGTCCTGCTATGAAGAAGCCCGTTCCCCTCATCCTCGCCGCGCTTTTGATCGGCCTGGGAATCTGGGGCTGGCGCGCGTGTTTTCCCAGCCCCGAAAATGCCATTCGCTCGCGCCTGCACGATCTGGCTCGCACCGTTTCGTTTGAACCCGGCGAAGGAGCCATTCCCAGAGGCCTCAAAGCGCGAAGCGTGGGGGAGTATTTCACCCCCGACGTGGCGATCAGCCTGGATGTCCGCGGCTTTGAAGCGCACGAGTTGCAAGGGCGCGACGAACTGATGCCAGCCGTGATGGGGGCCATGCAGCGCCTGAGCGGGCTCAAGGTCGAGTTCCTGGACATCAACGTCACCCTCGATGCCGGCAAGCAGAAGGCCGAGGTCAACCTGACGGGCAAGGCCACCACCGCAGGTGAACCGGAGTTCCAGGTGCAGGAGTTCAACTTCAAGTTGAAAAGGGTCGATCGCACCTGGCTCATCTACCGGATCGATACGGTACGGACGCTGTCGCGAGCCACCACCTTCGTCTGCCCCCCGTCTGAGCAGGGATGAGCCCTGAACCGATCCGGCACCTGTGCGACCCCGGCTGATGAGACGCGAAGAAGGCGAGCCGGGACCGCCGCGAGCCGCGTCTACTGGCTCCCCGTGTCCTTCAGGAAGTCATCGACCTCGATCAGGTTCAACCACGCCTTTCGGTTCGTATCCAGGCCTTGGTAGGTCAACTCAACCGGCAGCTTCAGCTTGCTCTGCTTGCCACGGGTGATGATCCCACAGCCACCGTCGACGTTGATGGTAAACATCTTCAGGTCATCGTGCGTGGCCCTGAGCTGGACCCATGCCTTCCACCCATCGCCCTTCCAGTCCGCCTGGTTAGGCAGCTTGGGCACCGTCTGTTGCTCGACCGTGGTCGGATTGCAGTCATGAACGACGATGCTTCCGCCCGGGTTGAGGACCTTGAGGGAATTGGCGATGTCGCGGGCGACCTGGCCAGCATCGTGCACGCCATTGATGAAGATGAGATCGAAAGTCTGTTTGTTCTGCGCGAAGAATTCATCGGATGTCATTTGAAAAGCGGCGTTCCACTTGCGATCCGGGTCGACGCCGATCTTGATTCGGCACCCGATCGCGTCGAAGTTCTGATCTCTCCCGCCCTGGCCAACCTCCAAGTAGGACTGATAGTCGTGTTTCGCCCGCATGAGGTTGAGGACATCGGTTCGGGTCCTGGGAGGACTGACCACGGCATTGAGGGGGCCCGCGGGTGGCCAGCACAGGAAGTTGTCATTCCAGGTGTGCGGGTCTTCGGGCTCGTTGATCTTCAGGCATTGCATCCCCTTCAGGGGGCCGTCGTAGTACCACTGGAAACCGTAGTCACGCGGCGCGCAGAGAAAGTTGTCGCCCCATCCGTCGGGATCGGAACCCTCCTCAAACTTGGTGCAAACCATCCCGCTGATGGGTCCCAGGCTCGACCAGCGCAGGCCAAGATCGCGGGTTGAACAGAGGAAGTTGTCATTCCATCCGTGCGGATCCGTCGGCTCGTCGACCTTGGTGCAGAACATCCCAGGGATCCAACTGGCCGACGACCACCGCAAGACCTCCAGCTTTCCGGGGGCAGCCGGCGCCGTCGGCTTCTTCGCCGCCGCGTGAGCCGGCTTCTTCTTTGCCGCATACGCGGGCACGGAGCCGGAAGCGAGCAGGAACACAACCAGCCATGCCGTGCGGAATCGATTCATTGGTCTTCCTTTGCTAGAGATACCGTTGCTCAGTTCGCCCGTGGACGCGGGCTCAACTCGGGTGGCCATCCTCGATCGCGGGCCGGTCCAGGTCAAGCCGATGCTTTGCGTCCCACCCCGGCCCAGCTGAGCGCATAGGACGATGCCCAGCTTGACGGTCCCCACCGAGCCGCACTCGGGGGAGCGCCCATGCGCGCCAGCAGGCTTTCCCGAGCCCGCGATCTGGGCGATGCTCCGGAGCATCGTGCCCCGACCGATGGTGAATCGCAGCTTCTGGCTTGCGGCCGGAGGACTTTCTGTCCTGCTCCTGCTGGCGGTCGGATGGGTCGACTACCTGCCGACCAACGATGGTCCGCAACACATCTTCGCAGCGCACGCGTTGCACCGCCTCGATGATCCGGCCCTGGGCTATGGGCGCTATCTGGAGCCGGGCGGGGCGATCACCGACATCGGTTTCGAGGCGGTGTTCGGGACCCTGGAACGATTTCTGCCCTGGCGGCCGGCGGTCCGGATCACGCTGTGCCTGTTTGCACTCGGCTGGGCCTGGAGCGTGCTGGCACTGGCGGCAGCCCTGGACAGGGGACGGCGCTGGCTCGGGCTGCTGGGTTTCGCCACGGCGTTGCAGTGGCTGCTGTACATGGGGCTGTTCTCGTACTACCTCTCGGTTGCCATCGGCCTGGGCGTCCTGGCGTTCACCTTCAGCCGGCAGGAGTCGCGAAAGCGCGACCATCTGATCGTGGCCGGGCTGCTTGTCGCGCAGGCCGGCGCGCACGTCGTGCCCACTGTCGCGGTGGGATTGACCTTGATCATCCTGGCCTTGTTCTCTGCCCCCGCTGGCGGGCGCGCACGCGCTCTCGCGCGCACGGCAGCCGTCGGCGCGCCCGCCGCGCTCATGACCCTCGTGGTCGCACTGCAGACCCTTGGCAACGCGCCGAGCACCAGATATAGCGTGATGCCTGCGCTGGCCGCGCGTGCGAGTCTCATCGGCCGGGCCTTCGTGTCCGGACCGTCCTGGCGGGCGTGGCCTGTGGTGGTGCTCGCGGCGGTCGGCCTGGCGAGCGGCTGGCGTCTGCGTCGCCGCGGCGCGGATCCGCGAGAGCGCGCGCTCTGGATCATGGGCGTGCTGCTGCTGTTGCTGGCGCTATCAACCCCGCTGCACGTCAGGGGCTGGGAGTACTTCAACGTGCGCTTCGTGCCGCTGGCCGTGATGCTTCTGGCACTGCTGGTCCCGTTCGAGCGCATCCGGCAACCGGCCTGGCAAGGGATCGCGCTCGCCGCGCTTGCCGCCTATGCGGCTGGTTCGCTCGGGTGGGGCTGGCGGCACAACGTACGCCTGCGCGCTGCCCATGCTGATCTGCTGGCGGGCGTGGATGCGCCCGTGCGACGACGCGGACCAAGGCTGCCCTTGATCCTCGAACCTCCGCCCGGCGAGGTTGCCGACGAGTGGGCGCGCGACATCCCGTTCGTGAGTTCCAACTGGCAGCTCGGCGCGCTGTATTCCGTGGAACAGGGGGGCGTCCCAGCGTTCCTCTTCGCAGGCGAGGGTGGCTTCGTGGATCTGGCCTGGCGTGTGCCGCCCGCGGGCAGTCCCATGCCGGCAAGACCGGTGCGCGGCTACGAGTGGCAGCTGTGGGAACCCGCGGCGCGCGCCAGACCGATCGAGCGCGTGAGAGCGCTCAGCTACCTGTTGTCCTTCGGTCCCGCGTACGAGGACGTGATCTTGCACGGGCTTCCGGGGGACATCGCGGTGCTGCGCGAGCGAGGCTACGTTATCGATTTCGAGCGCAACGGCTTGGCGATCGCCCGCTTCGCAGGGTGTCCCGTCCGCATCGAGCTGCACCCGCCGCCCGGCGGTTTTCCGCCCACCCTGGTGACGGCAGGGTGGGCCCCCGCGACCAACACCGTGTATTCCGTGGTGCTGGCCCCCAGAGAGGATTCAAACGTGCAAAGCGTGCCGCTGCCGGAAAGTCCGTGCGGAGATGTCTGGATTCGCGTCCTGTTCGACATGGACCGCAACCATACCGCGTCGCCGGGCGATCGTTTCTGCCAAGACGCCGACCGCAACGGCGTCTTGCAGGCCCGGATTACGGCGCCTGGCGCCAGGATCGTCTGCGCCGCCGGCGCGCCTCTGCCCTAGCAGCCGGGCACGGTTCTACAGCGTGCCCACCAGGAACTCGTGCACCATCGCGACATCGTCGAAGGAGAGCCGTCGTTCGAGGTGATGATCGCGGCGTACGCGACGAACATGGTCGGGCGGCAGCGGCCTATGCACGAAGATGCCGCGCGAGCAGAGTCGCGCCTCGGCGCGCGCGGTCCGCATGATTTCGTCCATGAGAGTGCCGAAATCGGGTTCGCTGAGGTACGAGGATACGTCGGCGATCGAGTAGGCGTCGAAGCTGCGGTCGGCGGCATCAGCGAGGACGGCGGCGGCCGGCGCCGTGACAATGGTGACTTGCGTCGTCTTGAGGGCCTCGCGGATGCGCTCGAACGAGCCTGGCAGAAGATAGATGGGCATGGCGGGCTCGTAGATGTAGCGGGCAAAGAAGACCAGCTGCAGAAGGTGACTCTCGCGCGCGACGTGGTTGCACAGGTATCGGTGCATGAGATCGAAGATGCGCTTGTGAAGCGGCACCTCGGGCGGCACGAAACGCCAGAAACCCGGATCGCGCGAGAACAGCTCGAGGAAGGAGCGGCGGCACAGCGTCTCGCCGACAAAACGCCAGGCCCGCGTGTCCCACCCTTCGAGGAAGTGGCGCTGTCTTGCAAGATCGTCGAACTTGAAGAGCCGCCGGATCCAAAGTGGTCGCACCGCGTGTGAGATCCGCGCGACGTGGACGAGAAAGCGCTCGAGGCTCCCCTGGAAGAGCACGCCACGCCGCACGAGTGCCGGGTGCGCATCGAAGTAGGCTCGCGCGGCGTCGGAGAGGGCTGGCCGCAGGTCTTGGTAGACCTTGAGCCGATCGCGCGCGCGTCGTACCCCCAGAAACGCGAGGTAGGGCTCGTGGCTGAGCGCCCGCATGGACGCGATCTTGAGATCGAGAAGATAGTTCTGCGTCGGGTTGACGTCGACCGCCACGATCTCCTGCGGGCGATCGTGAAGCAGGTTGAGCACGCGCCCTCCGCCGGCGGTGATGCAGAACACACGTTTCCCGACGCCCAGCCGCAGCGCCTTGAGCTCACTGCGAGAGTCTTCGTTGCATGACGAGTAGCTGATGCGCCCGCTGAACTTCTTCCANNCCTCTTGGCTCAAGCCGTTCTCATGAGTTCTTGTCTGGACTCTTCTCCGACTCCGGCTGCATGCCGATCTTTTGCATACGGCGCAAGAGTTGAAAGCGACTGATGCCGAGAAGCTTGGCCGCCTGGGTGCGGACGTTGCGGGCGCGGTTCATCGCCTGACGGATCATGCGCTCCTCGACGTCGGCGAGAGAATCGACGCCCGGGACGACTTCGAGCGGTTGGTGGGATGGCAAAGGTCGCTTGCGGCCAAGGGAGAGCACGCGCTGGGGCAGGTGTCTGAGCTCGATGCGCGGCGATTCCGTCAAGATCACGGCGCGTTCGATGATGTTCTTGAGTTCGCGCACGTTGCCCGGGTAAGCGTAGCCCAAGAGTGCTTCACTGATCTCGGTGGCAAATGGCTCGGTGGGTTTGTTCAGGCGCTCGCTGTAGAGGAGGCGGAAGTACTCTGCCAAGAGCAGGATATCGTCCCCCCGCTCGCGCAAGGGCGGGATGCGGATCGGGAAGACCGAGAGCCGTTGGAAGAGATCCTGGCGAAAGCGGCCTGCCTGTACCAGGGCCGATAGGTCCTGGTTGGTGGCGGCGACCACCCGGGCCCGCAGCGGAAGCTCGCGACTCGATCCCAGTCGGTGAAAGGTGCGGCTCTCCAGAACGCGCAGTAGCTTCCCCTGACCCATCTCCATGTCGCCGATCTCGTCTAGAAAAACCGTGCCGTCGCGGGCTTCCTCGAACGCCCCAGTCCGTAACTCCTGCGCACCGGTGAAGGCGCCGCGCTCATGTCCGAAGAGCAGACTCTCCACCAGATTTTCGGGCAAGGCGAGGCAGTCGACCACGACCAGCGGGGAGGCTGCGGGGCGCGACAGGGAATGGACGAAGCGGCACGCCACCTCCTTGCCGACGCCGGTTTCTCCCGTGAGAAGCAGCGTCGTGTCCTTGGCCACGGCCACTTTCTTGAGCTCGTCGATAGCCACGCGCATGGCGCTCGATCGACCGACGAGTCCTTCACACTTCGCATCGGCCGGGCCGCGCGCCTCCTCGCGGAGTTGGGCGCGGCGGCGCAGCTCGAGGACTCGCTCGAGGATCGGGGCGACGCTGGCCTCCTTGACGATGTAGTCCTCGGCGCCGTGACGAATCGCCCGCACGGCGTTGGGGATGGTCTGGTACGCCGTCATCATGACGACCGCGGCGTCGGGTTGCTGGCTCAGGAGCTGCGGGATGATGCGGATGCCGTCGTCATCGGGCAGGCGATGATCGAGGAGAATTACGCGATACTGCCGGTTCTCGACGCAGCGGAGCGCTTCGCGGCAGCTATACGCGAGATCGCAGGAGATGCCCTCACGGCCCATCTCGCGCCCGATGGCCTGGGCATAGAGATCCTCGTCGTCGACCACCAATGCCCAGAAGGGTTGACTCATGCCGCACCGTCAATCGCGGACCGGCGCGTGGGCAGCACCACCGTCGCCTGGCATCCGCCGCCGTCGCGATTTCTGAGATCGACGAAACCGCCGTGGGCGCGCGCTATCTTCTGGCACACGGCCAGCCCGAGACCGGTTCCGTTCTTCTTGGTGGTGAAGAACGGGCGCAAACACTCCGCCGCGCTTGCCGGCAAACCTGGNNCCCGCAGCGGGGGTGGCATCGAGTGCGTTGAGCAGGAGGTTGAATACGACCTGCTTCATGGCCTCGTAGTCGGCCTCGATGGTCAGCTCCGAATCCACCCGACAGCGAATGGTCTTGCCGGCCAGGCGATGGGCGCCCGCGAGCAGGCGGCGCGCATCGTCTATCAGTTCCGCAACGCGCACCTGGGTCACGGCCATCTCGCGTCGGGCCGCCAGGTAGTCTTTGAGAGTCATGTCCATGCGCAGAATTTCCTTCACCAGCGCGGCCAGGATCGAGCGCTGGCTGGCCGCGGTCTCCGGCTCCCGGATGAGACTCTCGAGGGTGGCGCCGATCGCGACCAGCGGATTGCGAATCTCGTGAGCGAGATGAGCCGCCATCTCGCCCATGGTGGCGAGGCGTTCCTGTTGCTCAAGATGGTCGGAATCCCGCTTGGCCGGCTCGCGCAGCACGAGCAGGAAGCCAACCAGTTGGTGAGAGTCGTCGGCGAGGAGGAGTGCCTCGACACGCACCGGGACCAGCGATCCGTCGCGGCGACGGAGCACCGTAGCGCGCTCGGAGTATCGTTTCTGCGGATCCAGGGTTTGATGGCTGAGAATGTCAATGACCTCGTCAGGCGCTGAGAAGAAAGCGCCGATTGGGCGACCGGTGAGATCCTCCGCGCGGTAGCCGAGAAGCTGCGCCATGGCGGGATTGCACGAGGTAACCAGACGCTCCGGATCGACAAAGAGTGCAGGCGCCGGGTCGCCGAGCGTCAGGCGCACGAGCTGATTCTCCAAGGATTCCGCCGCCTGCCGGGGCGACGAGAGCACGCACAGGACACCCTGCGTGCCGTCGAAATCGAGGCGCGACAGCGTGATGCGGAGTTCACCGTCGAGATCCAGGCTACGTTGAGATTCCGCCCCCTCGAGAAAGGCGCGGACGTTCGTCCCGATTGTCCGCATGAGGTTGCCTTCGCGCAAGACCCGCTCGATGGCCGCACCACCGCGCGAGCCATGGCCGCGCAACTCGCCGCGGGCATCGAAGAGAAGGCTATCGGGTTGGTCATTGGGGAGCTTGTCGAAGAGGGTTTGGCTCTGACCCATGAGGTCATTTTCCAGGATCTCGCCAATGCGCCGGGCGTAGCGCAGGAGCACTTCGCGCTGTTGCCGGTTGAACGGTTGGGTCCCTTCTTTTTCGAAGAGAAGGACGCCGTAGTTCCGCGTGCTGCTGAGCGCGGGGACACACGCAAAATGTCGCTCGCCGATGAGGCGCGCAACGGCCGCAAGTATGAAGGGGGGCAGGGCCGCGCCCACCAACTCCCTGAGGGAGGTTGT
>PMZX01000492.1:12321-16632 GCA_003170035.1 Myxococcales bacterium
GCCGTGATGCCCAGGTGAACGCGAATTTCCTGCGTCTTCTCGTTAAAGAGGATCAGGTTGGTGGAGCCACAGCCGACGATCTTCGCGGCGCCACGCAGGACGGCCTCCAAGAACTGCTTGAGGTTGGTGGACCCCACCATCATGGCGAAGCGGATGATACTCGAATGGGCAGTTCTGGCCCAGCCGGAATCGCACGCGACGGGTCTCTGACGTGGGAAATGCGTGCGATTCCGCACGCGCGAGTGCTTCCGCACGCGAGAGCGGCCAAGTGACGCGATTGTGCCGCGGCTCAACCCCCAGGAAAGTCCTGAAGGGCATGCGACCACGAGGGCTGGTTCGGAGTTTGCAAAGCTTACGTCATTTTTGCCACGAGACGAAAGGTGCGACACGATGAAGCTCTCCGTCGCCTGCAACTTCGACGACGCGCTCTTGCAGGGCCTATCCGGTTACCCGGTGTACGAGGTCTACGGCAAGCTCACCACTGACTACTTCGGTGGTGGGCGCCCCGCCTTCTACCTGCCCGAAGTGAATCGCCGACTGCTCGAGCGGACTGTGAAAAAGGCGCACGAAAACGGCATCCAGTTCAACTATCTGCTCAATGCATCGGCCATGGGCAATACCGAGTTCACGCGCGTCGGGCAGCGCAAGATGGAGGAGATGTTGGAGTGGGTGGACGGCATCGGCGTCGATTCGATCACTGTCGCCAACGTCTACTTCCTGCGCCTCATCAAGCGCCGCCATCCGCGTCTGAGCGTACGCGTTAGCTCGCATCGCTTCACCGATACGCCGCGCAAGGTGCGCTTCTGGGTGGACCACGGCGCCGACGTGATCGTGGTCTCCGAGGTCGGGGTCCATCGCGAGTTCGAGACCCTCGCGGCGATGAAGCAAGCAGCGCAAGGTGTCGACCTGCAACTCATCGTCAACAATTGGTGTCGCCAGGATTGCGCCATTGCCGGCAATCATGCCGTGGCTCTGTCGGCGGCGTCGCAGGCGAAGAGTCGGGGGTTCCCACTCGATTACTGTTCGATCCTCTGTAACCAGATTCGATTGCGCGACCCGGTGAACTACATTCGCGCCAACTGGATTCGCCCCGAGGACCTACACTACTACGAGAAGCTCGGGTACGAGACCTTCAAGATCGTCGAACGCAACACTCCGACGCAGATCTTGCTCGAGCGAGTCAAGGCCTACGCGGCCAGGCGCTACGACGGCAATCTGCTCGATCTCGTGCAGAACTACGCCTACCCGAAGGACAAGCTCGGCGCCGTGGGCAAGGACGCCCATTCGTTCCGGCGCATGCTCAAGTACTTCATCAAGCCGCGCACGATCAATTTGCTGCGGTTCCGCAAGCTCATCGACTTTGGGCATGCGGCCAGCATGTTGTATCCGAGAGAAGGGGCGAATCCGGTCACCATCGACAATCGCGCGCTCGACGGCTTCATGGAGCGCTTTGCCGAAAAGAACTGCCAGTCGACCGATTGTGAGAGCTGTCGCTACTGCCACGAATGGGCGGCGCGGGCGGTCACGGTCGATCCCGATTGGCGCGCGAAGATGGGGCCGATGTACCAGGATCTGCTTGGCGATATCGAGGGGGGCGCCTTCTGGGAGCCGTACACGCGCACGGTTTCGCAGATGGTGCGACAACGCTGGCACGACGGGCGGAAGCCCGCGTGAAAGGACGAACAGAGTGAGCGCCACGCCGACCAGCGTCGGCTTCGATCCCGTCTCGTGCGAGCGCGCCGTCGTACGCGGTCTCGACTTTTTGGTTTCGCGACAAGAGGCTGACGGCGCGTGGCGCGGCGACTATGGCGGACCGATGTTCCTCCTGCCGATGTATGTGGCGGCCTGTTACATCGGCAAGAAGAGCATCGAGCCCAAGAGGAAGGCCGGCATGCTCGCCTATCTGAGCGCGACACAACACCCCGACGGCAGCTTCGGTCTGCACGCGGAAAGCTCGGGGTGTCTGTTCACCACGGTCCTGTGCTACGTGGCGTTTCGGCTCCTCGGGCTTCCAGCTGACGACGACCGGGTGGCGAGGGCGCGAGCGTTCATCCACGCGCACGGCACTGCGCTCGCGTGCGCCAGTTGGGGCAAGTTCACGCTCGCCCTTCTCAATCTTTACGAATACGACGGTCTGCAACCGCTCCTGCCGGAATTATGGCTCTTGCCCGCAAGTGCGCCGTTCCATCCGAGCCGCCTCTGGTGTCACAGTCGGCAGGTGTATCTAGCGATGGCACACCTGTACGGCATGAAGGCACGGATGCCGGCCGACGAACTCACGCACGCACTCCGGCACGAGCTCTATGCTCGTCCCTACCAGAGCATCCACTTCGCCGAGCACCGCAACACCATCGCCCCGGGTGATATCTACGTGCCGACGTCCTCCGCGCTCAGGGCAGTCAATTTCGTCACGGGTCTCTACGAGCGCGTCCACGTGCAAGCGCTCCGGCAGCGTTCGCTCGCGCGGCTCTTTGATCACATCGAGTTCGAGGACCGCGCCACCCAGTTCATCCGCATCGGGCCGGTCAATGCCGTTTTCAACACGCTGGTGCACTTCTTCCAGTCGCCGGAAAGCGAGGCAACGGCGCGCAGCTTCGCCACCCTCGAGGGCTACCTGTGGGACGGCCACGACGGCACCAAGATGAATGGCTACAATTCGACTGCGTTGTGGGACACGGCATTTGCTGCACAGGCAATGTTGGAGACGTCAGCGGGGGCGACTCATCGCGGGGCACTGCAACGGGCCCAGGCGTTTGTCGTCAACAATCAGGTTTTGGAAGATCTGCCAAAGTACAAGCGGTA
The DNA here is from genome assembly GCA_003170035.1 of Myxococcales bacterium. Taxonomy (GTDB): domain Bacteria; phylum Myxococcota_A; class Polyangia; order Fen-1088; family Fen-1088; genus Fen-1137. The sequence continues at coordinate 15,124 of PMZX01000492.1, forward strand.
CTACCGGCACCCGTGTCGAGGTGGGTGGCCTTTCTCCAATCGCGCGCACGGCTGGCCGATCACCGACTGCACCGCGGAAGGTCTGACGGCGGCGCTGATGCTCGAGGAAACCGGCCTTCCCCCGCTTCCCGAGGAACGGATTTTCGATGCGGTGAGGCTGCTCCTCACCTGGCAAAATCGCGATGGCGGGTGGGCCACCTACGAAAGGCAGCGCAGCGGGCGTTGGCTGGAGCTTCTGAACCCGGCGAATGTGTTCGACGACATCATGGTCGATCACTCGTATCCTGAGTGTACGGCGGCGTGTCTGCACAGTCTGGCGCTCTGCCGACGGCGCTTTGCCGCGCGTCCTGACCGTCCTCTCGATGATCTTTTGGGACGAAAAGCCGAGGCGGCCATCCGCCGCGGCGAGCGCTTCCTGCGCAAGTGTCAGCGCGAGGACGGGAGCTGGGAGGGATCGTGGGGTGTGTGCTTCACTTACGGCACGTGGTTCGGCGTGCGTGGGCTGCGTGCGGCGGGCGCAGAAAACGCCGATGCGGCGCTTCGGCGCGCGTGTGGGTTCCTCTACCATCACCAGAACACCGATGGTGGGTGGGGTGAAAGCGGGGAGAGCTGCCGCGAGCGGCGTTACATCGCCAGCGCCAGTCACGCGGTCAATACGGCGTGGGCGCTTCTGACGCTGGTCACCGCGGGCGAGGCGCGCGACCCACGCTGCGAGGCCGCGGCCCGCTTCCTCGTCACCACTCAACTCGACAATGGCGATTGGCCGCGGCAGTCGCTCTCGGGCGTGTTCAACAAGACGGCACTGATCAACTACGAGAACTACCGGCGCTACTTCCCCATCTGGGCGCTCGCGCGCTTCGCCGCGGCTGTGCAATAGCGCAAGCTAGCCTTCCGCCGCGCCCAGCGATTGGCGACCGACGATGGCAGGACGGAACTTGTACCCGTAGACGATGGTGCCCTTGCTGCCATCGTCGCGCAGTTTGCGCGTGACCATCTCCACCGGCATCCCGATCTCGATCGTCTCCCCTTCCACGTCGGTGAGCTGCGCAGCCACCAGCGGCCCCTCGGCCAGGCGGACCAACGCGACCACATACGGGGCGAAGTGCTCGAAGCCCTCGGGCGGGTGGTGCACGGTCGAGTACGAATAGACCTCACCCTTGCCGCTGAAGGCGTAGGGGGTCTTGGCCGGGGCGTTGCACTGCGGGCACACGTCGCGTGCCGGGAAGATCTTTTCGCCGCAGCCGTTGCACACCTCGCCCACCAGCGCGTAGCGGTGTCGCTGCAGTCTCCAGTGTCTGGCAATCTCCATGGTTGGCCTATTTGCTCCTCGCGGTGGTGGCTGTCAAGAGCCGTTGCCTCACTGCCGTGCTACTCCACAGTCTCGAGGATGGTCGTCACCACGGTGGCGCCGCTGCCCCCGATATTCTGCGCCATGCCGAGGCGTGCGTCGCGCACTTGGTTCGCGCCCGCCTGTCCGCGCAGCTGAAGCACGACTTCGATGACCTGATA
>PMZX01000432.1 GCA_003170035.1 Myxococcales bacterium
GTGTCCGCGCAGAGCCTCGACCTCATGCCCATGCGCAGCGACCTACTGGAAGCGCTTCGGCAGGCAAGCCAGCCAAGGTTTCACGACATGGCGTTGCGCGTGGGCGGGCCGATTCCTCCTTGTGTGGCGAACTGGCGCGATTTTCCCACGATCAAGTTCGGGTTGTGTCCCATTGGCACGCCGATTCAGAACTTCGTCTTGGGCTCAGACGGACACCTGCGCCTTTGCCCGATGTTCGCAGGCAGCATTGGCGACGGTCAGAGACAGTCTTTCGCTGCGCTGGTGCGTGCGTCGGAAGTGACCAACTATCGAAAGCGGGCGCCCGAGTTCTGTCGCGGCTGCGCTGCCCTTCCACGGTGCATCGGTGGATGCGGCGCTGCTGCGCTCGCCGTGAACGGCGACGTGAATTCGCTGGATCCGCTCGTGCTCCAGCACGTCGATCCCGGTCTTGCCCGGCGGATACGGAAGGTCAGGCAGCCAAGGGCGACGCTCGAATCCTCGAATCGGTGACGTTTTCGCCCTATCTTCGCCGCAATCAGGTACAGGCGCAGCCAAGACAATTGCAGAAGCACGACTCAGCGTCTTCGCCTATGGCGCCGTAGAGGGCGCGCGTGGTCGTCGCCTGCGACGGAGATCCATCACAGCTGGGACTCGCCGCCGGAAGTGAAGTATGGCCGCAAGGCACGGGCGACCTAGGGCTCGAGCGCGGACGCCCAGCAGAGAGTGCCCTGTCTCGCAGACACCGAGTAGCGCGTGCCACCGCGGCCCAGCCAGGTGGATAGGTCGAACGTCGCTCCCACATCCGACGCGCAAATACGGTGAACGGATACGTTTGAATAGGTCAACGGCTGCCCGGGCTGGCACACCTCGGGTGGGCCCAGCGTACTCAGAAAAAACGCCGCTCCTGGATTGGTCGCACTGCGATTGTCGACCACCGTCGCCAAGCCGTGAGCGTCAACCAGTACCGCTGTCATCTCGTCGATGGCGATTGCTCTGGCGGCAGCCGTCCAACCATCCTGGCAGAGGCGCGCCAGAAAGGCCAGCAGCCGCCCCATCCGATCGCGGTCTTGGAAATGGCTGTCAGTGATGACATTTCTCAGATACGCATAGGGCGACAGGTCGAGATGGGGAGAGTCCAGCAGAACCCGGTCGAGCGTGACCCTTTCGTGATACGGATCGGCCAGGGCCTCCGCGGAGTAAACCGTGCCGCTCTTCGCGGAGAAGATAAACTCCCCCAGCACGGCCAATCCGGCACTGGAGCCACCCATTGGTACCCCTTTGCGGGCCATATGCTGAAGAGCCTGTTGTACCGGCGTGTCCCTCCACAATCTGATGTAGTCCCATTGGTCGCCGCCCTGGATGAAAAGGGCATCGGCGCCGAGGATTGACTTGACGACCGCTGGGTCCGAGGCCGCCTCACGGGTTCGAAAGATCAGTGTCTCCACTGAGACCGGGTGGGGTGGAGGCAGGTGCTGATAAAGGTAGCGGGCATACTCGTCCTCGCCATCTGCACCAATCACCACCCAACGACCCGCTCCCGACTTGGCAATCATCCAAGCAAAGGCGGCATCGACCTCAGGGGGCGGTCCGTCGGGTGGTCCTCCGATCAGGGCCAGACCGGGCGTGGGTTGCCCGAAAACAGCGCCTTCCACTCCGGCCCTTGCGTAGAAGACGTAGTCCGCTCCCATCCCTAGACTTTCACGCGGAGCCCGTCGCTGCTTCGCGATTTGAGCCATATCCGGATCGCATCAAGGGGCCTGTTCATGGCCCAAGCCGCAGCCACAGCAGCGAGCAACGCGCTCTGCCGGCCGCGCCCATCTGCTGCCGAAACCAGGGCCTCGTCCACGGGAAAAACTTGTTCTGTCCCGTCGCCGGATGAAAGGACCATGTGGCCGTTGCGTAGATGAATCGAACAATACGCAGCGCCACGACCAGCGGAAACCATGGGGCAGTCGCTACGCGATTCCACCATGATGACAGTGCCGGGAAAGGTGCCGGCTAATGCCGCCGCGGCTGAGTCGGACGCGTCTATCACGACTGTGCCGTTCGGGGCTGCAGCTTCCACCAAGACTCGGGCGGCGCGCAAGAAATCGGGATCTCTGGGCGTCTGATCGCCATGGTCGGGTTCAAGCGCGCTCAGGATGGCCACGTCGATCTGATCAAGCCCCAAACCTTCCTGCCGGATGCTCCCGAGTTCGCGCTCAAGCACAGCCGCGCCGACCTGTGGACACAGCAGCACCGCCAGCGATCCAGCCCGGTTGGCCTGATCTCCCGGCTTCCACCGTTCACCGTCAACGTACAGCCCTTCAGAAGACGCTCGGCCTATCCCTTGCCCTGTCACCGCTAGGAGTTCGGCGAGCCACCGTCCGGTACACGACGTGTTGCCATGCCCGGCGATGACCGCCACGGGAATCCGGCCTGTCCGCCCGTCCGGGAACATGGAAGCAATGACGGCCTCGCAGACCGGACGATAGCGGTCGCACAGCGGCGGAAAATGAAAAGCGATTGTGGGCTCGGCGTTCACTTCGACGATCACGCCACCCTGGTCTTCGAGCGGACGGCTGATGTCTTGGGCAATCACGTCGATGCCCGCAACATCCAGCCCTATCAGGCGTACCGCGCGAATACACTGGGCTGCGACCTGCGGATGGACCAAGTCGGTAATGTCGGTGACTCCAGCTCCTGCCCAGGAGTGGCCGATGCGGCTCAGGACGATTTCCACCCCTCTCGGCGGGACTGCGTCGAAGTCGACCCCTTGCTCGGCCAACATCTGTGGCGTGTCATCATCCGGACAGATGCGGGTCAAGGGAAGCCGCAGATCGTCTCCGCGGCGGGGATCGAGATTGGCCTCTTCGATCAACTCGGATAGCTTGTGCTTGCTGTCGCCAGTCACGCGCACGGGATCGCGTCGCACCGCCGCGATCATGCGATTGTCCACCACAGTGATGCGGTACTGCTCGCCTCTCGCAAACCGTTGGACCAGAACTTCCTCGCGATACTCCCGCGCAGCAGCGTAAGCGGCCACGATTTGCTCGCGCTTGGTCAGGTTCAACCCGATGCCATGGCCATAGTCGGCGTTCCGCGGTTTGATAACCACGGGAGTCCCCAGCTCACACGCTGCTGCCCAAGCATCCTCGGCACTGGCAACCGGGCGCCCGACCGGGACTGGCAATCCCACCTCGCGCAGCAATCGCTGGGTGAGCTCCTTGTCCAGCGAAATCGATTCCGCCAGCTTGCTCGTGCGATCGGTCACCGAAGTCTGAATCCGTCGCTGCTGTGAACCGTAGCCCAATTGAACAAGACTCACTTCATCCAAGCGGCGAAAGGGGATACCTCGATCCCGCGCCGCGGCCACCAGCGGACCGGTCGCCCTTCCCAGACAGACATCCTCGGCCAGCGCGCGCAGGCGACGCAGTTCGGCGGCCATATCGAAGGGTTGCGCGCCCAGACTGGCCACGCAGATCTCGCAGGAAGAGTGCAGGCAGGCGCGTCCCAATTTCTCTTCCTCGAACTGGACAGCCACGTGACACCGGCCGGACTCTTCAATCCCACCGATCGCGCCGAGACCAACTGGCACACTCACCAGTGTCTGCAACTCGAGAGCGACGTCCCGCAGCGCTTCTGACAGCGTGTTTTGGAGCGATCCCGGATGGGCGACGCACCTGACCGCCGCGCGCCGGGTTGCCAAGCTGGGCAGGCATGCCCGCAGCCGGTCTTGGAATGCCGAGATTTCCGCGGGCCCTAAGTGTTGCCATGCGCGCAAATCGATAGCCGCCTCGAGCATGGATAGCTTGCCCCAAACATTGGGCCCATGCAGAGCCTGCACACTCAGGAGTTCCATCGGCTACTCCTCTCACAAATACTGCCGCAAGATTCGCCGGCTGGGGGCGTCCAGCTTCCGCACCGAAACAATGCGATACCGAATTCCATGCGCATCGATAATCAGCGCGCCGTCGTCGCCCATGCGGCGAATATTGTCTTCGCCGGGAAGCTCGAAGCTGTCGTCACCACGATCGGTCGTGACGAACCACTGGTCGGAGCCGCCGCCCTCGACCACGCGCAAGATGCGTAGGATGTGCGGAATGAATTCACGCTGAGCGAGTTCGGCCTGCAGCAGGGTACGGGTTTCCGGGGCCAGCCCGTCGAGGTCGGTCAGGCAGAGGATCTCGCGGCCGCTTTGATCGCACAGGGAAATCCATTGGTCAGGAGTAGAGAAGGGGAACGCGCGCACGGGTACGACGTCGGTGGTGGTCTGCCCATCCGGCGTGACCAAGACCAAATGGCCAAAGGCATCGTAGTACAGGCGCAGGGAAGCGACTGATGCTTTGTCGTTCACACGACACCTCCGCTGCGGTCGGGTCGGGGCGGCGGCAGCTCCCGCGGCGCTTCGAAACTACCCCGCGCTTGCCCGAGGAGCATCTGTGCCTGGTAAAGCTGTGCGTAGCGACCGCCCGCAGAAAGGAGATCCGCGTGCTGTCCCATCTCGACGATACGGCCGTGCTCAAGCACGACCAGCCGATCCGCCTTGTGCAAGGTGCTCAATCGGTGGGCTATGGCAATGGTGGTGCGGCCGCGCACCAGGTTGTCGAGCGCTTCCTGGATTTCGCGCTCGGTTTGTGTGTCCACTGATGAAGTCGCTTCGTCCAGGATNNCCCACCATGGAATCGTAGCCGTCGGAAAGTTGCAGGATGAATTCGTGCGCGCGCGCCGCCCGCGCCGCGGCCACGATCTCGGCGCGCGCGGCCTCGGGTTTTCCGTACGCGATGTTCTCGGCAATGGTGCCCCAGAACAGAAACGGGTCCTGCAGCACGATGCCGATGTGGCGGCGGTACTCGGAAATCGGGAAGGAACGGATGTCGGTTCCGTCCACCAGCACGGCGCCTTCGCTCACGTCGTAGAAGCGGCAGACCAGGTTGACCAGCGTACTCTTGCCCGCGCCGGTTGTGCCCACCAGGCCAATCATTTCACCGGGCTTCACCTCGACGCTGACGCCGTCGATGACCTGGCGGCTGCCAAAGCGGAAACTGACGTCGCGCAGTTCGATGCCGCCGCGAACCTTGCCTGGATCCGTGGGATGAACCGGCTCCGGCACGCCGGGCGGTCGGTCCAGAATCTCAAACAGGCGCTGGCTGCTGGCCGCCGCCCGCTGTGTGCTGGAGAGCATGCGGCTCATAGATTCGAGGCGCGCGTAGAAGCGACCGATGTAGGCCAAGAAGGCCACCAGCACGCCAACCGTGATCCGGCCGCTGAAGACCTCCCAGGCACCGATCGCCCAGACCACCAGCAGGCCGATCTGGGTGAGCAGGGCCACCGCAGGCCAGAAGAAGGTCCATAGCTTGTTGACCCGGTCGTTGGCTGCGATGATGCGCCGGTTGGAGGCCTTAAAGCGCTCGACTTCACGCTTTTCTTGCGCGAAGGCCTTCACCACGCGAATGCCCGGAACGGTGTCGGCGAGAATGCTGGTCATCTCAGCCCAGGCGCGGCTCCCGTGCAAAAAGCCGTGGGTCAGGCGATCGCGCAGGTGAACGGTCAGCCAGGCGATGATGGGGAAGGTGCACAGCGTGGCGGCTGCCAGGATGGGGTCGATGCTGATCAGCACCACCGCGGTGCCCATGATCATCAGCACGTCGGCAATGAAATCGACCAGGGTGTCGGAGAGAAAACTGCAGATGCGATCGGTATCGCTGCTGATCCGGGCCACCAGATCGCCTGTGCGCTTGGTACCGAAGAACTCAAGCGAGAGTTTCTGCAAATGGGCATAGGTCGTGTCGCGCAGGTCAGCGCTGATGCGCTCGCTCACCCGGGCCAGCACCCAGCCCTGGGCCCAGCCGAAAGCCCAGGCGAGCAGGGACGCGGCCGCAAACGCGAGCAGGTAGAACCCCACGCGATGCAGGCCCACCTGGCCCTCCTGCTCGAGGCTGCGCATGCGCGCTGTGTGCTCGCGGTCGCTCATCCCGGGCGTCGCGCGCACCTGCTTGACGTGGTCCTGGTACGGCTCAAGCACCTTGTCGACCAAGGGCCAGGTCAGGTAGGGCGGGACCAGTCCGGC
>PMZX01000525.1 GCA_003170035.1 Myxococcales bacterium
CCACCGCCCGCTGGCTTGTCGGCGTCTGCAGCCAGCCAGCCGTGATGCTGGCCATCGGGTGACAGTTGGCCGCGTCCCTGCCCGTCAGGTCATTGTGGACGGTCGCGCCGCTCGACGGCGTGAAGATCGTGTCGAGGTAGCTTGGCGTTGCGCCCATGCACAGCACTTCAAAGACTTCACTAGCCGCTGGTGTCGTGCCTTCAATGGCTCCCGTTAGTTGGCAGCGCAGTCGGTCTGTTGAAGCTGTACCCGTCTGCCCTACCTGTGGGGACGCCATGACCGCCATAGGTACAACGTATTGCTGGTAACTCGCCGTCAGTAATGGAGTCTGAATGCCGGGCCAAGGTGAAGTCTGATAGGCGTATTCCCCGCTCGTCGCGGTAGCTCGCCCCAGTGAGCTATCCTGGGGAGCCGCTCCGCAGTCCAGGTGATATTGCTCACCTATTTGAGGATTGCGTACACGCGCCCAGATGGTCGCCATCACGACGCCAGCGGGCCACGTTGTTAGGCCAGGAGACCCCACGGGACCATCGACCAGTAACGCCCCAAGCCCGCCGCCGGGAGGAGAAAGCGCGTACCCAGCGCCACTATTCGTCAGAGAAAAGAGCGTATGTTGCGACGGCGAGCCATCGGTCAAGTCGGAAACGACGTTGCTGAAGTAGTAGCGCTTCGTCAGCGCCACCGTCGGGCTGTTCGGGTGCTGGTGAGCGCCGTCTGCGGCCTTTCCTTCTGCCCCGGCGCTTCCGGTGCCGCCATCGAGCGTTGGGATGGACGTGCTGAGTTGTAGCAACCCAGTTCGCGAAGTCGATCCAGCGCGCGCAATGAACTTGACTTTCTTCGCGGTGGTGTCCTCGGTGATCGCGATAGTCCCGTCGGACGCAACCTTGTTGATTAGCACATCGGGAGTCGCGTCGGTTGCCCCAGACGCTACTTTTCGATCTATGTCTTGCGATTGGTTGCCGTCGAGAATGTCTCCGATTATCTGAGACAGACGGCGGAACGTATCGAAGATCGAATCGAGGTTTCGATTGACGGTCTCGTCCTTCGTCCTGGCGACCGTCGGAAGATAATAGTTCCGCTTCTGTCCCATGTCACCACTGATCCACCCAGTAGTCGTCCGATACGTCGGCGATAGTCCCCTGGTCGCCACGCGAAGACATCAGCCACGCCTTGATCTGCTCAAGGGCCAGGGCCTGTTGCTGCAGATGGGGAGCCGGGTCCTCATCGCGCCGGGTGCGGAACTTGCTGCACATGCCCTGCTTGACGTAGTCGTCGGCGTTCGCCGGGATACTCATTGCCGTGTTGAGGGCCGACGCCGACGCCGTCGGGGCCTTGTACATGTACCAGACCCGAATCGGGTAAAGTGTCGATTGCTGCTGCGGCAGTATCCAAAGGTCTTCGCCGATGGCCCGATAGCTCAGCATGATGGTGCGGTCGCGCGTGACGAAATTGAAGGGACGCAGCTTCTTGTACATGCCCTCGCCGAGCTTCAGATCCACGCCGCGGATGCTGAGAAAGTCCGTGATAGCGAGCCCAGTCGGGGCCGCTGCTGTCATCGATATCGATGGAGCGGTGACAATCCGTCCCTCCGCCGTCTTGGTGAATGCGTCTCGGTTGCAGCGGATCATGGTGAGCCACAGCGACGTCAGCTCACAATTCAGCCACCCGATGAGTTGCGCGCTCGTCACCAACGCATAGCCGTCATTGTCCGTCAGAGCGTTGACGTCGTCGATGATGGCCTGGGGGGTTACGCTTTCAAACATGCGGTGAAGGCCGGGAGGTTGTTGGCCTCCCGGCCCCTCCGTTACTTCTTGCTGATGATCAAAGCCGCCAAGGGCTTCCCGGTTGTCTTCCCAGACTCCGTTTCGCCTTCGTCTTTCTCGTCGGCGCTATCGGACTCTGTTCCGTCCATGAGGGCGCACATGTCCTCGTAAGCGTCCGTCGCGTCCCCATACTCCCCCTTCTTGCCTGCCTCGAAGAACTTCTTGACAGTGTCCTCCATCTCGGATCGTTCGTCTGCGCTCAACATGGCATCACCCTACGGGCTGGCGCTGCTGAGCTTCAGGTCGAACGCGAGGAAAAACACCCCGCCGCTTTCGATGTTGGCGTCCGTGTGGGTCTCGGTTCCTGCGGCGCCAATCTTGAAAAACTGGACGTCGAAGTATCCCGAGAGCGGGGTGAAGTTGCGGATAGCACTGAAGAGCGCGCTGTCCGTGGTCATGGCGCTGTCGGCAACGGTGCTGACAACGTTTGCGTGTGGGTCCTGAATCGCCCAGGGCGCTTGCGCAACCCCGGCGGTTGTCGTCGCCTGCGCGCCAAAGGCCGCCGTGGTGCCATCGCTTGCGACGAGCTGAACGCGATAGCGCCCAGCCGCCGATTGCTTGGTCACGGTGAACCCTGGCGTGTCTGACGACGAGACCGCCCCAGAGCTACCCACCGTCACGGTTCCTGTCATGTGGACCAGGCCGCTGCGGTTGCATCCCTTCCAGGGGGCGAAGATTCGGTTGAAGATGACGCTCATTTTCGGTTGTCCTTTCCCGGGTGAATGCCGGGCCTACAGGTTGTACGCTACGCCGCCGTGGCCGGGGGCATCGTCGTAGAACTGGTACGAAGAGATCAGGCGGGCCATCCAGTCGTCAGAGCCGGCGACCTCGCGGAACTGCAGGCCATCCTTCTCTTCCAACATGATGAGATCCTTGCCGGTGTGGATGATGCCGACGTCGTCGATGCTGAACTGCCACGCCACGCCCTCGGGGAAGGCCCCGTCGGAGTAGCAGAGCATGTCGCCCGATGCGCCCGCCAACAGTACGCCGCGGAAGCCCAGCGGTGCCCCGTCGATGTCCTCGACGTCGAAGTACGTCTTGTTGAGCATCGACTTGACCAGCTTGGCGTGGGCCTTGGTGCCGAGCACACAGTGGGTGGTCACGCCGCCCTGAGCGTCGATATCGGCGGACAGGTCGAGCAGCACCTCTTCGATGTTCCCGCCGCCCGCGCTCGCGTCGCGGCGATTGCCGCCAGTGCGCACGCTGAGGCTTTGGTCCACCGTGAAGAGCGTCTGACCAGAAGTCGGAGCCGTCTGCGGCAGGAAGGCGTTGAAGCCGCAGGGGACCAACTTGGTCGTGTACGCGTTGTCGCGGTCGCCGTCGCGGAACAGGTAGTCGCCCACCGCCCAGCTCTGGCTGTTGCCAGCGCTTGCCATTGTGAGGGTCCCTGCGCTCGCATCGACCTTTGTGATCTTGATCGAAGTGGCCGACCGAAGGGCGGATGCATGATCGCTCGAAGCGGCAACCAGCGACATCCCGATCTCGAACATGCGCGCCATCCATGGCTGAGCCAGGGTGAGCGTGGTGGTCGAAACGCTGGCTGCGGTCTGGTCGATTTGACCGAGGCAGCCCCAGCCGTTCCCGCCCAGGAAGATTTCCACCATCCTGGTGAGAGCGTTTCGGGCGTTCTCGATTTCGCTCACCATCGCGTTCACGAAGGATCCAGTCCCCTCGCTGATGCGGGTCAGCTTGCCGTTGACTCGCGCGAACTGGAACAGCTCGCCCGGAGTCAGGAACCACTGTTGATACCGACTGGATTCGGTGCTCGCCTGTGCGTAGCCAGTGGCGTAGGTGGCAGACCCGGCCTGCGGGTTGCCGTACTTTAAGGGCTGCACGAATCCGGCGCCAAACGGCCCGGACACTACGGTTCCCTTACTCTTCTTGAGAAGCGCGAGCGTCTTGGCTCGCGCGTAGTCGATGGGCACGATGCCATCGGGATATGTTTGTTTCAGGATTGCGGCTGCGGCGGTTGGATCGAATGTCATTTGCGTTTCTCCAGAGTGTGGTTTTCATGGGGGATTTCACTCCGGCGCTAGCTTCAGCCGTCCTGTGCAGTTGCTTAGGTGCCACGTGGGGCGTAGGTCAGTGGTCTAGTGTATTTTGAGGGCTTCCATTGCCATCTTCGCTCGCTCATGAGCCGGAACAAATCGTCTCGACTTCATGGCCTCGGGGATGGGCTGGGATTCCGGCCGGCTTCGTGGCTTCGCCGGTTCGTCGGTCTTGGGCTTCGGGGTGACCACCGGGGTAGGGGCCGCCAGTGGTGCCTTCGGTGTAGGTGTAGGGGCAGGTTCTGCGGCTCGCTTCTTCGCGGCCAGTACTGCTGCGGCCTTCGTGGCTGCGTCTGACAACTTCTTTTCGTATGCGCGCAGGGCCTCGATGGGGCTCGGCGCCTTGCCGGTCTTGGTCTCAACCTGGGCGGCGTAAAGCATGACGTCGGTGTCCAGGACTTCATTCGCCGCCAAGTAGGGAAATTCATCGGCAGACGTGACGAACTCGTGACCGACCTTCTGCGTGTACTCCTCGCGAGCCACCTGGACGCGTACCTGTTCGGCTTCGGCCGCCTTGGCCGCGGTGGCCTTCTGCTGTTCGTCGAGCGTCTTGGCGTGCCGTTCGAGTTCTTCCTGCGCCACCCTACGGGCGATGTCTTCTGGCGTGGGCTCTGTGTATTCGCGGGACATTTCCTCGATGGCTGTCCGTAAGTCGATGCCAAGCACCTTGAGCGCGGCACCACGCCCGCCCTTGGCGAGCGCTTCCTTGACGGACTTCACCAGGACCATGTCGGGGTCGGCGGTGGCCTGCGCTTGCTTGGTCTGTAGCTCCGCCATCTGTGCCTTGATGGCCTGCTCGCGCACGCGCAGCTTAGCTTCGCGATCCGCGAGTATGGCGAGGCCCTTCGAAATGCGCTCAGGCGGCTTCTCCGCGGGCTTCTCTGGCTCCTTCGTGGGCTCGGCCGGCTTCTCTTCGGCGGCTTTTGCAGGCTCAGCCGCGGCCGGCGCATCCGCAGGCTTGGCCGGTTCCACCTCTTCGGCGGGCTTCGCTGGTTCCGAGACCTTGGCCGCCGCTTCCTGCGCTTCCAAGGCGACTCGGGCGCGCTCTAGGGCCGCCGCTGGACCGCGTGGGCGCGGGAATGCTGGCACTCGTTCGCCCCGGCTTGGCGTGCGTGGAGCCTTGGGCAGGGCGGGCGCTGTCGTGTCGGTCGTGGCTGCGGCGTCAGGCGTCTGGTTCACCGGCGCTGCAGTATCGGTCACGGGTGCCGCGGTCGTCGCTTGGGCGGCTTCTGGGGTCGGGTCAGGCATCTGTGCTCCTTTGGATTGTCGTTTGCCCTGTCGCGGGGTCTGTCCTCACGACCAAGCGTGTATGCGCGAATCGCTTGCCCAGGTGCGGGGGTTGCGGGCCGAACGTTGCCTCATGGCCCGCGCGATAGGCCGGAGACGGCGGGCGAGTGGAAACGTCAGTGCTGGGACGGCCGCGCCTCGGCATTAGTAGCTCCGCCCCATCCCAAACATCGACTGCGGCGCTTGCGGCGCGGCCCGCACGTTCTCGCGTTCTTCGTCAGTCATCGGCGAACTCCTCTTGCTTGTCGCTCTCGAATTCCATGGTTTCCATGATGAGCGCGGCTCGGATATTCTCGCGCTCATCGGCGGTCAAGGGCGGGCGCAGTTCGACGAACTCCACTGGGAGCACGCGTTCCCGGCGCCCCGTAAACGGCAACGGTAACGGACGCGCGCGGCCCTTCATCACTGCGGCCCTCCGGGTGCCTGCACTGGCATCGGCTCACCCCCGGGCACGCCGCGGTTTGGGACGATGGGAGGCGCGATGGGAGACTGTTCGAGCAACGGCCTAGCCGGGGGCGGCGGCGTGGCGATGGGCTGCTCAATCGCCGGTGCGGCGGCGGGCGCCGATAGCCGCTGGTCGAGCGCGTCGGCTTCGTTCATCAGCCGGCGCAGTAGGTCCATGTGTCGCTCGGGTACGCCGTCAAGGCCCAACGCCACGAAATACTGACGACACGCAAGCGTCTTGAGCAGCTTCAGGCCACCGGGCGACTGGTACGGCTCGGGCGCGAGGTACTTCCCCTCGTATAGCGCGAGGTCAACTTGCATCTCGGCCAGCTCACGATTCGCCGTTTCCATCGTGATGACCTTCTCCAAGTCGGGGAAGTTGAGCAGCTTCAGCGCGAGCCCACCCTGTACCTCTTCGGGGGGCAGCAAACCGCCCTTGATGAGGTCGGTCACGGTCTGAATCTTCCCCGACGTCGTCGAGGGAAGCGCGCTCACAGGGTTGGAATGCACGCGAATATCTCGCGAATCGCCCTCGACTTCGGACCACTTCACGTGGTCGTAGGAACCCGCGCCAAGGGCGTTGATGGAAAAACTCGAATCCTTCTCGGCGAGCTTGCTGCCCAGGTACATGATCAGCTCGCCCATGTCCTCGGCCTGGCGCTCAAGACGTTGTGCCTTCGGAATCTGGCGTGCAGTCCCGGTATCGTTGTACTCACGCATCGCTACGGCGGCGTCGATGCCGGGCGGTTTGAGCCCCTGCGACTGCATCTGGTTGAAGCCAATGTCCGCCATCCCCTGCTCGAAAAGCCAGTCGAGATAGTGGTACACCTCGGGCGGGAATGCCGACGCGGTCGCAATCTGCGGCGCCGTCCCTCGGTAGTGCCCAACGCCTCCCATCTCGTTCGTTAACTCGTCCTCGGACACCTCGGAGCCCTGCTCGATCCACACGCGCGGCACGCACGCGAGCGACTGCCCGCGGTCAATCTTCCGCATGAGCCGCCCGATCTGATAGTGGTATCCGATGAGCGTGTCACTCGCTGGCTTGCACTGCCAGCCCTTGTCGGCGTCGTCCCAGCGAAAGCGCGCGTACCCGAAATTTTGAAGCGTCCACTGGGCATCGTCGTCGAGAATGCAGTTCTTGAGCAGCACCATCTTGCGGCCGGGGTTCTTGTCGCCCGTCCCGAGGTGCGTGGCTTCCAACACGTCCACCATATCGGCGAGCGTTTCGTTCTCCTGCAGACGACGGTAGGCTTGATTCACGGGGCGCACACTCTGTGGAGCGTCCAGGATTTCCTTCTTCATCTTCGGGCAGCGCCCGATCAATTCGCTGCGTGACCATGGTGTGTTCTCGTACACCGTGCGCGGCCGCTGGCCTTCGCCTTCGTTCCAGACAAAGTTCGATGGGTGGATGCGGTCACAGCGAATCGTCTGATTTTCCCAGTCGATCCACGGCTTGATCATACCGCCCATGCGGGTCAACATGCCGTCCACCACGCCGCGCTGCTGAGCGGTGTGGAAATCCATTTCGCGCAGCAACCCGTTGATGAACTTCGTCCGCTGGCGCGCCTTCTTCTGTAGCCCCCAAGACCCACCGTCGGTCACGCATCGAATCTCAATGATGTTCTTTGCGATCATCGAAACGCCGGTATCGACGCAGCGGCGAATCAGGTTGGCGCGCGCCTTGGTGTAGCCGTCCATGGTGCTCGACGCCTGGTAGAGCAGCGGCGAGCCCGGCACCAGCGAGCCTAGCCACAACGGCGGCTCGCCATCGTACAGGCCAACGTGCAGCGCGTCCCTGGCGTTGCGGGTCGTGTGCGTCGCGTACAGCAGGTCATAGCAATTCCACGCCATCGCGCGGGAATCCTCGGGCGTCTTGCACGCCCACCAACGCCCATGGTCCTTCATGGCATCCGGCTTGCCGCCGGAGCCGTCCATTCGGTACGGCAGCCGCATCGTCTTGCGGCCGGGAACCTTCAGCTTACGCGAGGCCACGCAATACCTCTGCCATTTGTTCCGCGGGGACCTCAAGTGCCTTCAGCGCGGCCTGCGCGTCCGGCGTCGTGAGATGCTTCAGCAAGCGCTCGTCCTCGGTAGGAGCTGCCTCGGTCTTGCCCTTGCTCTTCGCTGCAGGAAGCGACTCAGCGAAGCCGCCGGCTAGCTTGAGCGTCAGCGTACCCTTGCCGTATGGGGCCGCGTATTCGGTCACGCCTGCAGCCCGTAGAGTCGTCAGGAGGCTGCGAAGCTGGCCCACGCGCATACGCCCAAAGTAAGGCAAAACGCGCACCGTTTGCACCAACTCCTTGACATTGTGGCCTAGATTGGCGTTAGCTGGTCACCGATGCTCAACTACCAACCGCTATCCGAGACCCACCAAAACCGCCTCAAGGCCATCATCGCGGCCAAGAACAAGTCAGGGGCAGCGCGAATTTTCGAGTGTGCTCGCCAGAGCATCAAGGCGGCGGCTGGGGGTCTTCCTGTGCATCCCTATCTCGCGCTCCGCATCGCCCAGGCCATCGCGAAGCGGGATGCGGACGGCAAGCAGCCCTAATCCTCGAACCCAAGCGCAACCCCTAGCGGGTCGCGCCCCTTCGTGCGCCGTTGCTCGGCCATCACCGCCTTGAGGTGATCGCTCGGCTCACGGTAGCCCGGCGGGTGTTCTTCTTGCTCCTGCTCCATGAATGCACGACACTCCCGCCAACCGTACAGCGCCACGTCGGTAGCATTGCCGTGAAATCCGCCTTTGCTCGTCGGCAATTCTCTCAGCTGGCCTTGCGCAAGAGCGGCGAAATCCTTACGTACGAGCCCTGTCTCTTCGGCAAAGACCGAGTCGGAGCGGCAGAGGAATTCCCCGCGGCGCAGGGCCGTGTTGAAGAGTTTGATGAAAGCGCCCTTCTGTGTTTTCTCTGCTGCCTTGACGGGCAGCAGATGGCGGCGGCGTACCTCGTTGGCGATGAGCTTCCCTAGCCCGCCCTCGTCGATGACCATGCTCTGCGGGTGATAGCGATCCACCATGCGATGAGCAGCCCCTGCAGCACTGGTGACGTCGCCCCCGGTCTCTCCCCATTCCTCAACCAAGTAGACGACACGGTCACCGCGACGCCAACCCAGGACCCCCAGGGCCATCGGGTCGCCTTCTTTGTCTTGCTCCTGGTTTTCTGACCCGGCTCCCAGGTCCCACGCCAGCACGTAGGTCCAATCTCCGCTCGGTAGTTCGTCGTAATCGTTTCGGCCGGCTTGGTATTCGAAAAGGAGACTCTTGCGATCTTCTATGTCGAGCCCTTCGTATTCCCGTAGGTACGTCGGGTCGTCAGGGCCCCATGCGTTTTCGCGTCTAATCTCGGCAAGGATTGCTTCGATGTCTAAGCCGCGCACCTTGGCGGGAAAGCGCTCATTATCCCGCACGGTCCAGTGGTACTGTTCCCAGTTGTCCTTGAGTTTGCCGGCGTAGCAGTCGTAGAAATACCCATGGCGCAGGGGCGGAGGCGTTCCGCTCAGCACCAGCGGTCCTTGGTAGTCCATCAACGTGGGCTGAATGATGTCCACTACCAGGGGGCGAATGATCCGATCTGGCATTGAGCCCGGCTCGTCGATGTGCGCCCGCTTGAACACGTGGCCGCGGATCTTCTCGATGTCCTTGACGTCGTTCGCGCCTCGAAGCTGGATGGCCACTCCGATGGGAGAAACAAAATCAGCGTCCCCGACCCGGCGATATCCGAGTTTGTACTCTTCGTTGATTCGCGTTAGGATGGGTAGAAGGATTTCCTTCGCGTTGCCGCGGGTCAGGCTGACGTATAGCTCAGGGACGATTGGCTCGCGGAGACCCTCTAACAGCAGTTCCACGGCGTCGCTTGTCGTCTTCCCGGCGCGCCGACCACACTTCTTGCACTTGCGCTTGGCTGGCGACTTGACCGCCGCTAGCTGCTTGCCGGGAGAGCACGCGGTCTCCGCGCTGAACTCAGCGGCGCGGCTTGACTGGGCGAGCCGGCGGAGGGCTATCGCTAGTTGCGCTTCGCGTGGGTTCATTGGCCTGCCTTGTCTTTTCTGCGGCCACCCGAGCCGAGAACTCCGCCGCTTTCTCTTCTCCGGGAGAGGGCAACACGGCGACAGTTCCCGGCGGAGGCCAGACAATCAAATAGTTCTTGCCGTCGTGGACGTGCAGTAGACCGCTGGTCTCGTCAACCAGCACGCGACCGGGCATGGTGCGCACCGGGGTAGCGCGTGGGTCGAGTTCGATGGCGGCGCCGAGACGGACGCTTTCACACAGGATCATGGCTGGTACTCCTTGAGAATTCGCGGGTCGTAGCTCGCGTTCCAACCCGCAGCAGAGTGGCTCCAATGGCTAGCGGTGATTGATTCGATTGGGCATGGGTACAAACCAGCTGCTGGCCAGAGTTGCGATGCTACCGCGTTCCCGCGGAATGCCTGCTTGACGTACACCCAGTGCAAAATCTCTGGAGGCCTCGCGCACGCGAACCCATAGAGCTGCGTCTGGTCATCGGGGTTGCAGGCCACGACCGTCTTGGTCCGCTCGTCGGCCAGGATGTTCTCGATCACCCGATGCCACCGCGGCCACCATGCCGACTTCGGCATCACAAGCGAGCACGGACAGTCTGGCCAGTAGCCGTCAAGCCAGGACGAGATCACGAACGCAACGTCATCGGGACCGATGGGGCGGATCAGGAAGTCGCTCATGTGCGCTGCCTGACCGTCTGCAAGTGCCGGGCCAGCGGTTCCAATCCCGCACTAAAGACACGCCAATACCACTCCTCGGTGAATGGCTCGCCCATGCTCGGACGACGATTGTTAGCCCGTCTCTTGCGATCGCGCTTGGACCGCTTGCGCAGCTTACTCACGTTCTGCCCCGCATAGCTCGACGATTCGGATCAGCTCCACGTCGGCTTCTGTCGGCAGCCATTCATCCCCACTCACCTCGCGCCGCAAACGGAAGTCCCGCACGTGAGCCACTACCTTGGCGAACGCTTCCCGACGTCCTTCTGACCGGCCGGCCTTGAAATCATCGGTCATGTGCGCTTCTCCGGCGGCGTTCTCGCGTCCCCCACCTGCGCCACCAGCTCGGCAAACTGCGCGGGAGGCATCTTGGCCAGGTAGTCCTGTAGGAGCTTCGCGAGCGCGCCCTCGTCAAGCTGCTGCTTTGCCAGGAAGGACGCAGCGTCGCGCTCTTCGCGGGCTATCTCGACCGCCGCCAGCGTGCAGGTAGTCACGGCCTTAGCAAACCGCGTATCATAGTCGTCAGGAGACGCCATCTTGAAATGGTCGAGCATGTCGTCGATGACCCCAAGCCCCTTGTCGATGATCTTTTGAATGTCGCGGGTCATGATTTCATCGCGCGCGCGAGACGGCGCGGCATCTAAAAGCGTCGGCGCTTTCTGAGCCAAAGTCAAGAGCCAAGTTGAAATCGCCCACGTATTGGGCTCCAACGCGGGACATTTCCTCTTTCGGCGCGTGGCGTTCGCGTTGCATATTGACAGCGTTGAAAAACTATGCGATCCGGCCACCACACGTGGGCGCAGAAGGTCCGGCGTCTCATGGCTTCTTGTCGCCCGAATGTTTCAAATCCCACTGCAGCCCCATGTCACCGGGCGGGCTCGAAGTCGTACCCCACGCCACGCAGAATGATCTTCCCAGTGGCATCGACCAGCGCGTTTTCCTCGAACCCGTTTAGATCCTGCAACTCGTCGTGCTCGTCTTCGCCTTCGCACCACTTCCACGGAGCCGGGTGTTTTGCGGGTTCGCTCATGGTTTCTTCTCGATATCCACCGGGACGAACTGCACGCCATTTTGTCTGAGCATGTCGTACAGGTCGTCGGCGTTGCCGTCATCGTCGATGGCAATCGTTGGGCACCTAGCAAAATGCGTGATGCAGGCTCTCCCTTCATCTTCCGCTGCAGCCTCTGCCAGTTCCCGCGTCGCAAACGCCTGCGGGCACCGTACGAGTGGCTTTCCTTTTGGTGTGCGTGCTTCAATCTTCCACGTGCTCATGGATTGCCTCCTTCGAAAACATTCCCGTCGCCAACCACGTCGGTCGGCCCATAGACTCGCCAGCGCTCAACCGTCCAGCACGCCCCACGTATCGGATTCGTCGCCCACAGGACCGCCGCGGCTTCGGCCTTGTCCCGCCGGTTACGTCGTAGGCACTCGGCCCGCGCTGCGGCCTCATCATCCCACACCCCCGCGATCTCGACCTCGAAGCCACCCCACAGAACCGCCCACACGTACGTAGTGCCGTCACTCATCGGTATATCCCTCCTTCTGTTTCCACTCCACGAACCGAGCGTCATCCTCGCGCTTCCATTCGATCCACTTCTTCCTCGCTTCGTCGTCGGGATACATTGCGCGATAGCCGACCAGCATATCGGCCGACAGGTTCGCGCGGGTCGCCAGATAGTCACTGTATCGCTGGTCGCGCATGTCTCGCCTATTCTCGCGCGCCATGAAGAGCGCCCCCGCGATGACAAGGATCACGAGCACGACGAACGCGAGCGCCCACGCACTCATAGCGGCACCAGCGCGCTCAGCCGCCGCGATGCCTCCGCAAGAGACCTGTGCCAGCAGATATCGCATAGCCCACACATGCCGGCGGTCCCGGTCTTAGGCGCCCGCTTTCTGCGCCAGCACTCGAAGCAAAGCCCCAGTCGCCACAAGACCCAACGCATCTGGCGCCCCGTTGTTTCTCCTACTCCCGTTGGAATCACATGCGGCCCGCCCTGGGTCGCAACCACATTGCTAAGATAGTAGCTCATAGCAGCCCCAACGCGCGAAGTTCTCGCTGCACTTCTGGGTGGTCCGCCCGGTGGTGAGACCAGAACTGCCTGATCGACGCCGCCCCGTGGTTGCTCCACGCCACTGCGGTCACCGCCTCGGGCATCTTGTCAAGAGCGAAATTCCCGATGGCGTTCCAGTCGGTGAAGTCAGTCGCCCACATCCGTTCAGCGCCACCGACGAACGCCCAGAACGCTTCCATGACCGACCTCGGGAATTGGAACGGGTACCGGCACATTGTCTCGCGCGTGGGCTCGTAGTCCAAAAGGTTGGCCGTCTTTTGCTTCCAGCACTGCGCCGCCCCCGCCTCTTCCCATGGCCGCCAGAGCACCACGGGCCGCGTGATGTTGATCGTCGGGTCCGTCTGGATGTCCACGGGACGCGTGAACACACAGTCGCTGTCCACAAATACGAACGCCTGGGCGTCGCTGCGCTGATGCACGCCGAGCCGCTCGATGGCCGCCGCCTTGCCGGATTCTGCACCGGGTGCGTAGTCCTTCTTCAGTATGACTTTGGCGTTCTTGGGTAGACCAGCCGGCACCGGGTAGCTCCCTTCCAGCAGCACGAGCAGATTGCGATAGCCCGTCACACGGTCCAGGCTGCGGAATAGGTACGGAAGCCAGTCGTAGTCAGGCGGGAATGTCGTCAGCACTAGGTCGGTGACGACGGGCTCACTCGCTTTCTCTTCGGGCTCCTCCACCGTGTAGTACTGGGCATGGTTTGGCGCTGTCTCTTGCGCTACCTCTTTCTTCAACAGCATCCGCGCACACCACCAGGCGCTTTCGTCCTTCACGTTCGCCAGCCAAGCGTGATAGCGACCCAACGTTGCGAACACCGACGGGCTGATGTCCTCGGCCCCATACAAGTTGATCACCGGAGAGGACGTGCCAAGCTCCCTCAGTAGAGCGCTCGCATGGAAGCAGTCCCAGACCATCCCCGGCGGGCACATGTGCAGACTTTTGCTGTCAGCCCAACAAGACATCTCCATCACCAGGGTTCCGCTGACATGCTCAGGACAGCAGGGGCCTGCCTCCATTCGTCGGCCCGTTACGCGCTTGCCCTCGGCGAGGCTCCTGGCGTGCGCGCGCTTTACCGTGTCTATCCAATCCCACCGAAGAGGCATCCCGTCAGGCTCGACACAGAATACGCTGCTGTATGACCATGTGTTGCTGTAGCGGGCATAGCAGGCGTCCAACGTCCCCGCCCATAAACCGTAGCAGCCGTCAGGATACCCGCTCAGCCTGCGCTGACTCTGAATCGGGGCAACGGGAAATTTGCCACTGCAGTAGTGGATGGCTTCCCAAAGTTGGACATTGGCCATCGTCATGTCCACGTCGAACCGCGCGGCGAAAATCAGCATGACATCATCACGGGGCACCGGCTCTAGATCCGCGATGAAACGCACTAGCCGCATCGCCGCGCCCTGATCTCCCGGGTAGAATTGAACAGCAACGGCCAGGGGGAGTGGGTGATGATTGGACGTGGTGGCCCGTAGGGCCTCTTCGACAACGAGTGTCGTGGTGGCCGTTGCGCCTAGAGGGCTCTGCTCGATTTGGTGCTTCATCGTCCCGCTCTCGCCAGTGCGGCCTGTAGTCGCTCCGTAGTTTCGTGGATCTGCCGCCTCAGCGCCATGCAAATCGCGCACCTGACGCCACCGCCGTTCGCCCTGGCGTCTCGGTACAGCGCCCTGAACCGCACGCGTTCCGCTGGGCTCAGCAGGCGTTCACATGCGGCCTTGGTGGCGTGGTCATCCTCGAGCGCGACCACCGGATCGGCGATGCGTGCAGTGGTCACTCCGCAGCCTCTTCCAGCCAGTGCAGGAACGTGGCCATCGGCGTGACAATGTCGTAGCAACGTAGCACCTCGAACTGGCGCAGCGCTTCCGAGAATGCCTCCCTTCGTCCCTTGGCCTCGGCGGCTGCCAGTTCCTTCGCGCGTTCGGTTGGGCCAGACGCGCCGGTTAAGCTACACAGTGAGCAAGTGCAATCGGTGGCGTGACACCAGCTTGGTAGGTTAACAGCCGGCTTGTCTCCCGCCTGGCCCGCGCGCTCGGCGTCGATGCGGGCAAGAAGCTGACTAGCGATGGAAATGTCCTCCTCTGGCGATATCGCAGACCCGTTCACACAATACCGAAGCGTGGCCTCCAGCTCCGAGTCCCGCGCCTTGAGCCGGTCACACATGGCCAAGGCTGTATGAAGATCACCCTCCAAAACAGAACGTGGCCACGGAGTCAGCTCCTCCACACGCGNNCTTGAGCCGCTTGACCTCGGCCCGCTGTTCTCGAATCGCCTTGAGCGCATGTTCGGCCTTGCTGCCCCCGAGCGGCGCTGGATGCTCGCGCAGGGCCTCCGCACAAACGGCGTCGTGTTCGTTGAGCACCTTCAGTGCCGATTCTTTCCAGTAGTGTGACTTCGCGGCAGTGACGGCCTGCCAACCGGCAGCCCCGTTGACCTCCGCTTGCTGGCGTTCGAGCCGCTCCACTTCGGCCCGGGCGGCGTCGCCCTCATCCCGTAGCCTATCGCGGTACTCTCTTAGCTCATCCAATTCAAGGCGGGCCTTGTCTAGATCGACTGCGAGCGCCTCCGCGAGCCTTTCTGCTGTGCGGCGGGCTTCGTGTTCCTGTTCTCGCATTCCCTCTACCGCGCTATCGCACAACTTGCGGCTATGCTCCTCTGCCCGCTTCACACGCTCGCCGTAGATGGACTCGGCGTGGCCCTGTATGAGCAAACATTCGTCGCGACTGAGCTTCGTCCTGATCCCGCTACATATCCACCACGCTTCCTCGTCCCGTCTGGCCTGTTCGCTCATGCCGTCGGGTCCGGGCTCGCCCCGACCATGGAGAGCGGCCTCTTCGCATTCAGGACAGTAAGACCCGGAGAGGACGGCGTGGATACACCTGCCATCGGACGTGGGCTTGCTCAGGCCATCGGGAGGCGGCTGCCCTTTCGGCCGTCGCTCGGTCGCCTTGCACGCGGGGTCTTGGCAGTAGTCATGATTCATAGTCGCATTCCTTCCGCTTGTCGCTCAAGTTCCGCCGCCTGGCGCTCGATGCGCGCGGCCACCCACAGGACCAGGTCTGTCTCGGCGTGGAAAATCGGTAGACCCTCAGCATCGGCTAGCTCAACCTCCGCCCCCGCCGCCTTCGCGTCCACCACGGTCAAAAGTACATCGCCCTGCCGTCCCTGCTTCTGCATGATCTTCATGTTTCGATCCTCCTGTGTCTATCTTCGTTTCGGCTTGTCAAGCCCTTTTATTCCGTAGCCGTGCCAGCAACTGCACGACCGAGTCGACCTGCTCCAGCGTGGAGAGGTGGTGGAAGATATTCTCCTCGCGTGGCCCACACAGAATCACGCGGCATCCCTGCTCCAGCGCAATCCCTAACTCCGCGAAACGCCCGCCACGCTCGGTCCGGCGCGCGCTTTCGGTGAACGCCACGAATTCCCCGCACTCCGTGATGTCCTCGATGCAGTGTCGAGCCGCCATGGCTCGGTCCTGGTTCGTCGCAACGTCAACCGTCTCATCCAGCCACCGGCACGGGACTTCGTACCCGTAGCCGAGAAGCGCGTTCCGAACGGCACGGAGTTCTTGTTGGCGCTCCCAGCGGGCGGATAGGTAAATGCGAGCCATCAGAACGGCTCCTTTTCTCCCAGCNNAGGCCGAAACACCAGAGCGCCCAGCGCCAACGCGGTTTCATCGTTTCCCCTTCGCGGCCTTCTGTTTGGCCGCAATTCGCGCGAGCCAGGACTTGCGGGCGCGGCGTTCGGTGATTCCGTAGCCGTGCACCCCGATGGTGCATTTGCACACCACCACAGGTCTCCCACACCCGCATAGGTACACGCGCACGAGCTTCTTGCACAGCGGACACGTCCTGGGCAAACGTGGCAGGGGTTTTCGCTTCGTTGGCATGGTCACGCCTTTCCGGCAAGTCTCGCGCGTTCTCTGCCGGCGCCGTTGCCCTTGCCTAGCTTCTGGTCCAGCTCGGCAAGTCGCTGGGCTGGCGTTCGCGGGACGGCCGTCTCGGCTCGCTTCTTCGCTCGTTCGCGTCGTTCTTCTCGTGCGGTCTTTCCTGGTCGCATGGGTCTACTCCTCGTCCGGAACTATCAGCCCGCTCTCGGATCGCTTCCATTTCGTTTGCAAAATCGTCTTCACGCAGGCGAGGCTGTCCACGAAGCTGCTGTCCACGAAG
>PMZX01000427.1 GCA_003170035.1 Myxococcales bacterium
ACTGACGACGGCGGCGCGATCGCCGTGCTGCCGCAGGCGGAAACCACGCTGGCGGAAGAGCCGGCTTCGCCGCCGCCGGCCGAGGCGCCCGAGGGTGCACCGGCCCCTGCCAAAGCAGCGATGGCCCCGACGTCAAGATCTATGGAGAAGAGGGAAGCGCACAAAGGCGGCGTACTAGCACGGCGCATGCTGGGTGCCGTACGAGATAAGGACAGCGCTTCTGCTCCTCAGGGCGCAAATTTCGGCCAGGCGGCCTCGCGTCCCTCGCGCGCGCGCAATCTGGCCGCGCTGGCCGCAGTCGCGGTGTCGGGCGGTGCCACCCGCTACGAATTGCCCAATCCGGTCACTGTGCCTAACAACCACGCCACAATGCTGCTCTTGGCAGACAAGGAAGTGCCGGGAGAATCCACCTACCTGTTCGCCCCTGATGCGGGCGTGCCCGATTCAGCCTCGCATCCTTTCAGGGTTGCGCGTTTCACCAACAAGACTGGCGGCCTGCTCGAGCGCGGACCGCTCGCGTTTTTCGGCGAGGGTGGTTTTCTTGGCCAGGGCGTGATCGATCCGCTGCCCGACGGCGCCAGCGCCACTGTGCCCTTTGGCTTGGAACGCGGCCTGGCGGTCGAGCGCAGTTCAGAATACGTGCAAGAAGGTGCGCGGCTCTTTCAAGTCGAGGCGGGAAATCTGGTCATCGAGCGGCAGGTGGGACCGCGCACGCACTACAAAGTGAAGAGTGGCGTGGCTGAGCCGCACACCCTGTGGCTCAAGCACCCACGACAGAACGGAATGAAGTTCATCCATCCGCCCAAGGGCACCGAGGACAACGTGGGCTCAGGCAGCGCGCTGGTTCCGGTCGAGATCGCCAGCCACGCCAGCAAGGAACTGGTGATCGACGAGCGTCAAGGTAGCCGCCAATCCGAGGAATGGTTGGCCAATCTGGCCGACGACGCGGTCAAGGAATACCTGGCCGCTCCCGACGGCAAGGGCGAGGCAGCCGCGCAGCTTCGGGCCGCCTGGACCGTCCGCACCGACTGGAAACGACTGGCCGACGAGGCCGAACGCCTGCAATCGGAACAGAACGATCTGCAGACCTCCACCGAGGAGACGCGCGAGAACCTGAAGGCCATTGAAAAGAACAAAGCAGCCGAGGATCTCCGCCGGACCTTGACCGCTCGGCTCAGCAAGGCGTCCACTCGCCTCGACGAGGTGACCAAACGCCTCATCCAGGTTCACATGCAGGTCAAGGAGCTGGAACTGCGCTTCCGCGAGGCGGTGAAGTTGGTGCGGATCTCGGCTCGGGCGTAGGTGCGACCGGCGGTCGCCCCCCAATCTACCCGTCACTACGGACGCCAGGTGAAGGGAGGCGCTGCTGTGACCTCGGTGCCGGGCGCGAGGCAGGTAGCGGAATCGACAAAGCCGGAGCAGGTGCCGCTCGAACGGTTGTAGCCTTGGCCGCGGTACTCGACGTCGCCGACCAGAGCCGTGGATCCGGAGATGGCCTGGCCCGACTCGAAGAACCCCAGTGGGTAGAAGGTCGTCTGGGCCTTGGCGGTTCCACTGACGCCAAAGTTGCCGATGATACTGAGGCCCGAGACCGTACCGTCTGAAACCGTGCCAGTGAGCACGATGGCGTGATCGTCGATGCGCGCATTGCCGCTGACCGTGCCGCCCAAGACCTGGGCATACGGCCCGACGTAAACCGTGGCCGGCAGGCTGGATGGTCCACATCCACCGCCATTGGCCACCCGGCTGGTTCCCGCGGGACAGGCGGCCTGCGTGCCCGCCGGGAATGATTCCGGCCAAGCGCCGGTCAGTTGCACCATGTAAGGAAAGCGATAGATGGTCGAATAGGCCTGGTCCCACACCACCGACTGATAGACGCTGGGGGTTGCCATCACTGCGAGGTAGACGCTTTCGCCCGAGTTGATGCAGAGACTGACGGCCGCGTCCGAGCCACGCTGCATGCTGCTGTAGCGTGCCGTGGCGCCATTGACCGCCACAAGGCCCCAGCGCCAATCCGAGTTGGCTGCGCTTTGGGTGACGCCCCGGAAGGTGACACCAACGCTGGTGGCGCCGGACTCGGGCAGCAGACGAACCACGTTGTAGCCCCAACGCTGTGGCGCCCAAAGAGACGGCGACTGAAAGCGCCGGTTGCCGGCCCAATCGGAATCCAGAGGCTCCAGTTGAGTCAGCCGCAGGCGACGCTCGGGGAGTGACTTGTCAGTGATGGCGGCGTACGACGAGCGAAAAGCCGCGCCCGAGACTTTGTAGTCCCAGGTGACGTTGTGCATGGCCCATTCGCCCATGAAGTCGTTCAGTTGGCTGATGTTCCAGCCCGTGGCGTTCATGATGGCAGTAAAGGGGTTATTAACCGGCGTGCCCGTCCAAATGGCGTTGACCGGACTGTAGCAGTACTTGTCCTTTAGATACTCCATGAATTGCCAGTTACAGTAGCGGTCGCGGGTGGAGCCCATGTACAGGTGCGGGGCATTGAACAGCATCTCGGAGCAGTGGACGTTGTTCGCGTACTCCGGCAGTTGGTGGGGCATGAAGTTGGCGTGGCTTTCGTAGATCCAACCGCAGGTGTTTGATTGATTGCAGCTCTGGCCGCCGCTCACGCTCTGAACCGCGTGCATGAATTCGTGCGCCAGGCCCCAGTGATCCGCGAGGGCGCCTGGTCCGATCCACATGCCCATTCGAGTGGCGGTCCATGCGCCGCCGGTCAAGCCATAGTCAGAGTGAACGTGAATGCTGGCCTTGGTCTTCGAGGACAGGTTGCACAGTGGTTCTTTGAAGAAGATGGGCGCACCGAAGTAGGCCTTCCAGATGACGTTTTCAAGGGTGTCCAGCGCCGACTGCGCCGTCGCGGAAGATATGGCCTCGTCGGAGTAGATGGCGAAGTGGGCAGACTCGGAGACGAGCGTGAAAGTCGAGTGGTCGGGGTCGGGACCGCCGGCAGTCCAGGTTCCGGCGGTGCAACTTGGCGCCGAGGTCGGACAATTCGAAGCCCAGGTCGTGCTGCTGCTGCCCACCTCGCAGGTCCCCGGCGGCACGGAGGAGCCGGCAGCGCCCGCGCTGCCGCTCGTGCCTGCGCCGCCGGTCGCGCCGCCTGCACCACC
>PMZX01000468.1 GCA_003170035.1 Myxococcales bacterium
TGCAATCTTCCGTCCCCGCAGGTCACCAGCGGTTGACAGGGCTGCCCGGCTGTGGGGCAGTACCAACCGGGCTCGACG
Organism: Myxococcales bacterium; assembly: GCA_003170035.1. GTDB lineage: Bacteria > Myxococcota_A > Polyangia > Fen-1088 > Fen-1088 > Fen-1137. Next base: position 79 of record PMZX01000468.1, read on the forward strand.
CCGCAGTTGCTAGAGCAGCCGTCGTCATTGTCGGTATTGGCGTCGTCACAGGCTTCGCCCGCCTCGCGGCTCCCATTGCCGCAGCGGACAGTGGAAACGCAAGGCTGCCCCGGTNNCCACCGTCTGCAGTACAGGTCTTGCCGTTGGACACCGCCGCGTCGGGCGGCTGGATGCGGCCAGCGTCGATGGTGGCTATCAGCACCAGCGTCGAACCACCGGTATTGTTGCCACCAGCACCCGCAACGGTGCCACCGCCGGGAGAGCCGGTGGAGGCAACGACACCTGACTGCGAGCAAGCCGACAAGCACCCTATGAATGCACCCATCAGGAGCCACATCAATGGTCTGCGCCAGCCCTGGCGCCCACCGAAGCGAATCCTCGAAGCCTCGCGCCTGACACTTGCTACCGTTCGCACGCAAGAGCTCGAATGCATGACAACTCCTATTGGCGGCAGCCTAGGTCGTCGCTACAAACAATGTCCCGGGACCAAACGCCCGAGGCCTACGAAGGTTTGAGTCTACTCTCAGCGCGAGGTTGGAGCAGCAATATCGCCGCTATCGCGTGCGCATCCGCTGCGGCTCTCGTGAGACGACAATAGAAAGTCGCAGCCAACGCCACAAGTCAGCGACGTCGATCGGTGGCCGCACCGTCACGGATCCCGTCTCCGCACGGTTCCCTACTCGGCGCGACAGGCGTCCCAGCCGGCGACAATTCTCTGCGCTGCGGACAGATCCTGGGGCGTGTCGATCTCGCGCCACTGGCCGTCGATGAAGACCGGTTCAAGCCAGACGCCCTGGTCGGCCAGCGGGTTGAGCGCGTCGGTCAAGTAGGCCTGACGTAGCGTCGGGGCGAGGCCAAAGGGTGCCTCCAACCCGCCTGCCGAAAGAGCCCCATCCCAGACCGCACGCAAGGCCGCAGCGCCTGCGGCGGAAAAATGGGCCAGGCCGATGAACTCACCCACGGCCTTCTCGCGCGCCACCGCGCCCTTGCCCACGCGCGCGACCCGCCCTTGTTGGTCGAGCAGGGTCAACTCGGCCTCCGAAACCGGGTGCAGCGTGCGGCCCTGATAGGCATCGGCCCAGCGCCGGTCAATGATCAGTGACACCGGCGCCGCGTTGGTTGCACGCGCGCGTGCGGCCAGGCGCGCCACCACCTCCGGCGTGTACACGATGTCACAGTAGGAGAAGAAGAAGCCGCCCGGCAGATGATCGGCCGCACACAGCAGCGACGCCAGGATGTTGTTTTGCGCCCAGTCGGGGTTTTCGACGAAAGCAAGGGCCGCGGGCCCCCCATCAATGCGATCGCCCAGATAGCCGCGCACCATCACGATGTCGGTGACGCCCGCCGCTGCAAAGGCACGCAGTTGCCAGTGCAGGATGGGCTGGCCCGCCACGCGCACCATGCATTTGGGAACTTCCTCCGTCTCGGCGCCTAGGCGCCGGCCACGGCCAGCCGCAACGATGATGACCTTGCCGCTGCTCACGCCGCTCTCTTGCCCAGCTTGCGCACAACCGAAAGAATCGTGCGGCCGCCATAGGCCGCGTTGATGGCCAGGTACACGTGCAGGAAGAGATCCAAGCGATTGGCCAGAGCGACAAACACCAGATAGCTCGGGTAGTGAATGATCAAGCGGCCCAAAGCCTCCACCGCAGCCGCCATCTTGGCCACAAGCGAACGCGGCCGGGCGGGAGCCGGCGCGACGCCATACAACCCATCTCCATAGTCGCCAGCGGACTGCGGCCGGGGCGCNNGAGGCCACCACCACCAGCCCGGCCAGTGCCTCGACCAACCACTGCGTGCGGGCCTCCGCACGCCATAGCCGCGCGCCCGTGCCCGCCACCAGCATGAAGGCCTTGAACTCGTCCATCAGGAAATCCAGGTACGCGCCCACTGGCGACATGGTCCCGCGCAACCGAGCGAGCTGGCCGTCTACACAGTCGAGCACATAGGACAGCTGGAGCACGGCGACTGCGATGAGAAGGCCAGCGTATCCAGGTAGGCCGACCAGCAAGGCCATGGCCACCACGTAGACCGCCAGTGAGACGAAGGTGACCTGGTTGGGGGTGATGCGAGTCTTTGCCGCCGGAACCAGCAAGACCGCAGCCAGCGGCCGCGCCACCAGGCGATTCCACAGGAAGTCCTTGGGCTTTTTCGTGCGCCGGTATGAATCGGCAATCTGGGAGAACAGGCTCACGGTCAAGGGCCCAGTAAAGCGCTCAGGCGGCGGAGCGCCAAGGTTTTTTATGGCAATGGCAGGCCGTAGTAGGCCGAGTAGGCCACCACGATGCCCGCACCCAGCACGACACCGATGAGCACGTGAATCACCAAGGGCCAGCTGGCCGGCCCGCGCTGTGCGCGTCGCATGCCTGGCCGAGATCGCGGTTGGTCGATATCGACCGCGAGATCCCCAGTCGGAACCGATGCGAGCGCCGCGAACTCGTCATGCGGTTGGTCCTTCGGCTGCGGGGCGGGCGAGATCGGCGTCGGGGTGGTCTGCGCCAGCGACGCCAGGATGGCAGGCTGCGCAGGCGGCGGGGTGTGCACGAACGCGGCTGGGTCCTGCATGTCCTCCGCAAGCTCTACGCCATAGGGCCGTTCGTCGGTCCCGCGCGCTGGCGTCACGGGGCGCTTTATCTCGCCCGAAATGTGACTGACGGCCGACGGGGCCACGTCGGCTGCCGCGGTTGAAGCTCCACGAATTGCATCAGGCGCTTCCGATTCGGTCTGCTTGACGGGGCGCCGGCGCGCCGCCACACGCTGGCCAGCAGCTGCGGATACCGTTTGGTCGGAAGGAGGCTTGGCCAGCGGAAGCCTCGCGGGCTGAACCGGTGCCGCAGGCGCCCCGGCCGCAAGGGCAGCGGGCGAAGAAGACGGAGGCGGACCTCCCGCAGAGCCTTGCGGCGAGGACGCGGCAGCGGGCTTTGGCGCCGGAGCGGACGTCGGTTTCGCGGCGATCTGCGCGACCGAGGGCTTGGCCGCGGGCGATGGGATTGGAGCCCGCGACGCGGCAGTGGCCGCTCGCACATCTCGCGCCACGGGCGTGGCGACTGCGGCCGCCGGAACAGGTGCCGGTGCAGCGGGGGCCTTGTCAGGGGCGCGTTCCACGGGCAG
>PMZX01000058.1:0-6113 GCA_003170035.1 Myxococcales bacterium
GCCAGCCGCCGATGCGCGAGTCACCGACGCCGGGATCCCCGACGTGGGAAACCCCGACGTGGGAACCATCGACGCCGCGAGCCCTGACGCCCGGAACCCTGACGTGGGAACCATCGACGCCGCGAGCCCTGACGCCCGGAACCCTGACGTGGGGACCATCGACGCCGGGACCATCGACGCCGGGACCACCGACGCCGGCACCACCGACGCCGGGAACCCCGATGCGAGAATCACCGACGCTGGGAACTCCGATGCGAGAGCCACCGATGCGAGAACCACCGACGCCCTGAACATCGACGTCGCGAATATCGACGCCCCGCACATCGACGTCGCGAGTATCGACGCCCCGGCCATCGACGCCGCGAACATCGACGCCAGAGATGCCGACGCCGCGAACATCGACGCTGGAGATGACATCGCAAACGGCGACGCGCTACCGGCTATCGTGATAGATCTTGGAGCGGCCACCCCGTTTGCGATTGCGGCCACAGCGGGGGTTACCAACACCATCACCGCGCCAATCACCCGTATCAATGGAAATGTGGTGTTGGACCCAAATCAGACGTGCAACGCCGTGACCGTTGACAATGCGGGAGGTTTTGGCCTTTGCGGGGGCAGGTCGCCGACAATCAGCGGGACGGTAATCACGAACTTGTATCCAGACACAACCACTTCAACCGCTATCAGGGCCGCCTTGAATGCGGCGTTTCTCAGCATTACTCCTTTGGCCGGTCCCCCAGCCGTGGGCACATTGGGAGGAGGCACCCCCATCGCAGCTCCGACTACCTTGGGAGACGTGGCCGGGAACCCGTTCGTGCTTGGGGACAACTGGTTCACTCCTGGCGTCTATATATCCATCACGTCGATCTTGATAACAGGGGATATCACGCTCGACGGCCAGGGCGACCCGAATGCTGTCTTCGTCTTCCAGTCGGCGAGTTCACTGACTACGGCAGACGGCGCCCCCAGCCCCGGAGCACACACCCGCATTATCCTGACCAACGGCGCCAAGGCGTCGAACGTCTGGTGGCAGGTCGCCAGTTCAGCGACGATTGGATCGTACTCTGAATTCCAGGGCAACATACTGGCTGCTTTCGATATCACAATGATGACCGGCGCAACGGCATGCGGCAGATCGATGGCGGGGGCGTGGGTAGGTGGTGCTGGCGCGTTCGTATTCGACTCTAACGTTGTTTCCGTGCCCGGTAACGGTTGCCCATTGTAAGGGCAACAGGGCATTCGAGATAAGGGTGCTGGCATCCCACCTTCCGGCCGGCAGAGCCCATTGCGTTCGAGGCGGGTCGTAGGAGTAAAAGCAGATGGACTTCTCAACAAGCAGAGCAGATGGCGTGGCTACTCTTCACATCGTGGGCGAGCTGGATGTGCTCAGCGCTCCGGATCTGCGACCCTCCGTCGACGCCCTGCTCGCTGAACGGCATCCTAACGTCGTCGTCGATGCGTCGGGTCTGCGGCTCATCGACAGTTCGGGCGTGGGCGGGTTGGTATTCCTGTACAAGAAGTCCAGGGAATACGGCGGCGTGGTGACCGTCCACGGCTTGTGTGACCAGCCGTTGGCGATCTTCAAGCTTCTGCGCCTGGATCGGGTTCTGCTGGCGTGAGCCATCGGCGGTGCCCTCCGTCGAATTGAAGGAGACGGTACGTCAGTTCGATTGAGTCGTCCGTTCGTCGGGACCGTCCCGGGACGTAACTACCTGGTCTGATTGCATCTCGTGGTTGGCTCGAAAGCTGCTTTAACGGTGTGCGCACATGTAAGGCGCCACCCTTCGGCGGGAGGCACCAAGACAATAGAGGGAGGAGCCATGAGGACCCAGGTTCAAAGAACTGCGCAGCTCGGGGAGTTGGTCGTGGCCGTATTTGACAGGGCCGCGCACTACAGCGCTGATCCGCGAGAGGTGTCACGTCTGGCTACGCAGGCCGTAGCGCACATATTGCGACGTGCGCGGAAGACATCGATTTCACTGTTACAGCCAGCAAGATACACGAGGGCGACAGGCTGTCCCAATTGACATAGGGGACTGAAGGGAAAGCGTCATGGAAGACACGGAAGGGCACGTAGGGAAGCGGGAAGCACAGCTCAAGCGATGGGGCGCGAAGCTCGACCAGCTCGTGGCAAAAGCCGAAAAGGCAGGGGCGGAGATGAAGATCGAGCGGCGCAAGCGCATCGACGATCTGAAGGCAAAGTATCAGGCCGCGCAGTCGAAGCTCGCCGAGCTCAAGGCCGCGAGCGGCGAGAAGTGGGGCGTGCTCAAGACCGGTGTCGAGAGCGCATGGAATGAGCTCGAGGCAGCCTTCAAGAAACTGAAGAACTAGCCGGAAGGGGGTGGAGGCATGTTGTGGGCTATCGCTATCATCTTCGTCCTCTTGTGGGCACTTGGATTGGTCACTTCCTACACGCTGGGAGGCTACGTCCACATTCTGATTGTCGTGGCGGTTGTGCTGCTCCTGGTTCGGATCATCAAAGGCCGAGGCCGCCGGTCAAGCGACTGAAAGAAGGGTCGAGACGCTACAGAGGGAGAATCCAATGAAACGCGTATGCACGTACCAGAAGGAGGATTCGATGAGGCACATATCCAAGACCGCAATCATGGTGTTCGCCATGGCCGCCGCGACCGCCGCAATCGCTGCAGGCTGCGCAGCCCCGCTGCGCACGGAGGCGTCTAGCTCGGGGATTCGCGCCGCCGAGGAGGTCGGGGCGGCCAAAGTTCCGCAAGCCTCGCTTCATTTGCAGCTGGCCAAGGAGGAACTGGACCAAGCCAAGGGACTGGCCGCGAGCGGCGAGAAGGAGAGGGCGGTGTCGATGCTGTCGCGGGCCGAAGCCGACGCCGAGCTGGCTGTTGCGCTCTCCCGCGAGGACGCCGAGACGGCGGAGGCTCGGGCAGCAGTGGACCGTGTGCGCCAACTCCGGCAAGAAAACAAGTAGGTCGTGGAACGATACAAACCGTCAGGTGAAAGGAAACTCGGATGAAAATCAATAGTCTTTTGATCGCGGTCGCCTGCGCCGGAGTCTTTACCAGCTGCGCGACCACCGTCCCGGTTGAACTCGTCAACGCCCGCGAAGCATACCGACGCGCAAGCACTGGACCTGCGGCCACGGCTGCGCCGGCGGAGTTGCATGTAGCAAACTATGCGCTTGCCGAGGCGGAGCAATCCTTCCAAAGGGATCCCGACTCGTATCGAACGCGAGACCTCGCCTATATCGCCGAGCGCAAGGCACAGTTAGCTGAAGCGACTGCCTCCATCGCCAACCAGCAGAAGAGCCAAGCGCAGTCGAAGAATGATTACCAAGCCACGCAGGGCAAGGTTGTTGCGAAGACGAAGCAGGACTTGAGCCGGACGCGCTCGGCGCTGGAGGCCTCGGAGCGCAGTGGCGAGGCGACGGCTGAGAAGCTTTCCACTGAGCAAGAGGCGCGGGCGGCTGCCGAGAAGCGAGCGGCTGACGCCATGGCGGCGCTGGCCAAGCTGGCCGCGGTCAAGGATGAGGCCCGCGGAATGGTCATCACCCTCTCGGGAAGTGTGCTTTTCGCATCCAACCAGGCGACCTTGCTGCCCGAGGCGCGGACGCGACTCGACCAAGTGTCCGACGTGCTGCTGACAACCCGCGAGCGAAAACTCACTGTCGAGGGGCACACCGACTCCCAGGGTTCCGTGAATTTCAACCTAGACCTGTCGCAGCGTCGGGCCGACGCGGTTCGCAACTACCTCGTGGAACGAGGCTACCAAGGCGACCTCATCCAGGCCCATGGGCTTGGCAAGGCACGCCCAATCGCCGATAACGGCAGCGCCGAGGGCCGCGCGAACAACCGCCGCGTCGAGATCATCATCGAACACGAATCGCACACATCCAACCCATAGGGCGGGGCTCGACAAGCTCAACTTGGGAAGATCCCGGATGGATGAGACGGTCCCGGGGGTGGGCGGGATCTGCCGCGCCTTCGGGGCTTCCGTCAAGCCGCGAAATTCAACGAAGGTCAGAATCATGAGACACACGATACTGGTGACCACCTTGCTGAGCGCCGCCGCTCTCGCGGTGGGGTGCACAGCAAAGGATGGAAAGTCGGCGGTCGCGCCGAAACCGGGGGAAACCGCGGCGGCGCATCTGGATAAGGCGAAAGTGGAAACCAAAAAGGCGGCGCAAGAGATGCGGGACTACGCCTACGCGGAAAAGGCGGAATTCGTCGCCAAGATGAAGAAAGAACTCGTCAGCACCCAGGAGGAGTTGGATCGGCTCGGCGCCAAGGTCGACGGGGCTAGCGGCGCGGCAAAGGCCGACGCGAAAGTGAAGCTCGAGGCGGTGCGCGAGAAGTGGGCCCAGGCGAAGAAGCAACTCGATCGGGCCGAGACCGCCACCGCGTCAGACTGGGACAACGTGAAGACGGGATTCAAACAGGCCTACGCCGATTTGAAGGACTCTTTCGATAACACGCGCCAGTGGTTGAGCGACAAGATCGCTCCCTGATAGGTGAACCCGTCCCCAACATGGCGATCCTGTTCCTGGCCATCGTGGTGGCCATGGCTATCGTCTTCGTGATGCTGCGCAACGCTGCCCGGATCCAGAAGTATCTGGGACCCTTCGGGCTCAACATCACCGCGCGGCTGATGGGGCTGGTCCTGGCCGCCATCGCTGTCCAGTTCGTCATCCGCAGTGTGGAGAGCGTCCTGCCCGAACTGGCCGCTGTGATACGCGCCGCCCCGAGATCCTGAGTCCGCCAGCCGCTGCCCTCGATCCGATGCACACCAGCATCGTTTTGATGGGGTCGTCCGCTGGGTGGCTTGCCAACGGTCCTGGAAATAGGAGGGAAAAGAGCGACGGCCCGAATCATGCAGATTACAGGAACCGAGGTGTGTCTCATGAAGGACTTCGTCGGCTGGCCCAGCCACCCAGGCGTCGCTGCCATCGTCAAGGCGGGGCGAGGAGCGGGACCATGATCGCGCTCCGCAGGGCCAAAGAGCGCCACCTGGACCGACATCGCAAGCAGGAGGTCTGGCTCACATTCTACCCACAGGATCTTGGGGACCAGCCTACCGACGGCTTCGGAACCCTCGAGAGCCTCAACGAAGACCGTCTCCCACCGGGCGCAGGCGTCCCGCGCCACCCGCATCGCGATACCGAGATCGTCACCTACGTTCGCGAAGGCGCGCTCGGGTACGAGGATTCGACAGGTCGCTCGGGGGTCATCCGGGCGGGTGAGTTCCAGCGCATGACCGCCGGAAACGGCCTTCGCCACAGCGAGACCAATGCGTCGCGAACCGACTGGGCGCATGTCTTCCAGATCGGACTGCGGCCCTGGGAGGCGGGGATCGATTCCAGTCACGAGCAGAAACGCTTCAGCGCGGCGCAGCGCCGGGGCGGGCTCTGCGTCGTCGCCTCGCCCGACGCGCGCAAAGGATCGCTGCGCATCCACCAGGACGCCCTGATGTACTCGGCCTTGCTCGACCCCGGGCAGCACGTGGTCCACGAACTCTCGCAAGGGCGAAGGGCGTGGCTCCACCTCGTGCACGGAGAGGTGATCCTGGGCGACGTCGTCCTGACCGCGGGTGATGGTGCTGGTTTCACGGGCGAGCGTGCGGTTTCGCTCACGGCGAGGGAAGACGCCGAGATCCTGCTTGTCGACCTGGGCGTGGAACGGCCGGGATCTCCGTGAACAAGCAAAAGAGCTGTTTTCAAGAATCAGCAGCAATCCACCGCCGCGGTGGATGAGGAGGACGTCATGAATCCAAACGTCATCTATATCGGAGTCGCTCTGACTGTATTGATCTTCTTTGCCGGAGTCAGGGTGGTGCGACCCACCAGCAGGGGATTGGTCGAGCGCCTGGGCAAATACAGACATTTGGCAATGCCGGGGTTCAACTGGATCATCCCGGTGATTGACCGGATGTACCTGGTCAACGTGACCGAGGTCATGGTGAACGCGGAGCCGCAGGAGATCATCACGAGCGACAAGCTCAACGCCCGCGTGGACGCGCAAGTCTACCTGAAGGTCAAGAGCGACGAGGACAGCGTGAAGGCCTCCCAGTACAACGTCTTCAACTACCAGTATCAGATCGTCAATCTGGCCAGGACCACCCTGCGCAACATCATCGGCACGCTGACC
>PMZX01000058.1:6213-6452 GCA_003170035.1 Myxococcales bacterium
ACGGAAACCATGGCAGACGGCGCGCGCAGGGCTGAGATCAAGAAGGCCGAAGGCATCAAGCAGGCGAAGATCCTCGAAGCCGAAGGCGAAGCCCAGGCGATTCAACTCGTGAACAACGCCGCCGACCGCTACTTCGTCGGCAACGCGCAATTGCTGAGGAAGCTCATCATGGTGGAGACCGCGCTCTCGGCCAACACCAAGATCGTGATTCCCGCCAACACCGAGTTGGTCAACATCAT
>PMZX01000289.1 GCA_003170035.1 Myxococcales bacterium
ATGGGCGAGGAGGCCTTGCGCGCCTTTCGCGATCGCTTCGACATTCCCATCAGCGACGAAGAGATCGGCAAGGCGCCGTTCTACCGGCCGCCCGAAGACAGCCCCGAGATTCGTTACCTGCGACAGCGGCGCCAGGCCCTAGGCGGTTTCCTGCCCGCGCGCCGGCCCACCGCCCCGCCGCTGCAAGTACCAGCGCTGGAAGCCTTCGACTTCCTGCTGAAGGGTGGCGGTGAACGCGAGTACTCCACCACGATGGCCTTCGTGCGCATGCTGGCCCGCCTGACCCACGATCCGATCATCGGCCGCCACGTGGTGCCCATCGTGCCCGACGAAGCCCGCACCTTCGGCATGGAAGGGCTGTTCCGCCAACTCGGGATCTACTCGTCGGTGGGACAGCTCTACGAGCCGGTCGATGCCGAGCAGCTCATGTCGTACCGCGAGGCCAAGGACGGCCAGATCCTCGAAGAAGGCATCAATGAGGCAGGGGCCATGTCGTCGTTCATCGCGGCCGGCACGGCCTACGCCAACCACGGCATCAACCTGATCCCGTTCTATTGCTTCTACTCGATGTTCGGCTTGCAGCGCACGGGCGACTTCGCCTGGGCCGGCGCGGACATGCGCATGCGCGGCTTTCTCATGGGCGGCACATCCGGCCGCACCACCCTGGCGGGCGAGGGGCTGCAGCACCAGGACGGCCACAGCCACTTGCTGGCCTCCGCCATTCCGACCTGCGTGGCCTACGATCCGACCTTCGCCTACGAGATGGCGGTCATAGTCCAGGACGGGCTGCGCCGGATGGTCACCCAGCAGGAGGACGTCTTCTATTACATCACCATGATGAACGAGAACTACACCCACCCGGCCATGCCCGAGGGCGTGGCGCCCGGAATCTTGAAAGGCCTGTACCTGCTGCGCGAAAGTCGCATGGGCGCGGAGAAACCCCGGGTGCAACTTCTCGGCTCAGGCGCCATCTTGCGCGAGGTGCTGGCCGCGGCCGACCTGCTGGAGGGCGACTTCGGCGTGGCTGCCGACCTGTGGAGCGCCCCCAGCTTCACCGAATTGCGGCGCGAAGGCCTGGCTGCCGAACGCTGGTCGCTTTTGCATCCGGCAGAGCCGCGCAGGCCGAGCTTCGTCGAAGCCTGCCTGGCCAATCGCAAGGGCCCTGTGCTGGCGGCGACCGACTACGTGCGCCTGTATGCCGACCAGATCCGGCCCTTTGTGTCTCGGCGCTACGTCGTGCTGGGCACGGACGGCTTCGGTCGCAGCGACCGGCGCGTCCAACTGCGCCACTTCTTCGAGGTCGACCGCCGTTTCATCGCGTTGGCAGCGCTCAAGGCCCTGGCCGACGAAGGCGTCCTGCCCGTGGCACAGGTCAGCGCAGCCATGGGCAAGCTCGACATCGATCCCGGCAAGCCGGACCCGACCCGCGTGTGATGCCAAGGCAAGGAGGAACATCGTGAGCAAGACCGTTGACCTGCTGGTTCCTGATATCGGTGATTTTCACGACGTTCCCATCGTCGAGGTGCTGGTTTCCCCAGGGACTTCAATCAAACGTGACGATCCGGTCGCGGTCCTGGAAAGTGACAAGGCTTCAATGGACGTGCCCTCGCCCCACGCCGGCCGGGTCGAGCGAGTGTTGGTCAAGGTGGGTGACAAGGTGTCGGTCGGCGCGCGGCTGGCAACCCTGATGGTCGACGACGAGACGACCCTGATTCCCACCGGCGATGCCGAGTCGGCGCCTGCGACGGGCAAACCGTTCCCGGCAGGCCCCTGGCAGCCCGAGACGCCGGTGCCGTCAGGCGATCGTATCGCGGCCGCGCCCGCGCGCTTGGCGCGCGGACAGGTGCCCCTGGCGTCGGGAGTGATCATCGAGAACCTGTCCTTGACCGACAGCGCCCGCGGCAGCGCGCGGCCCTCACCCACCGCGAGCATCCCGCTGGTGGTCGACGAGGAGAAGACCCAGCATCACGCGGCACCGGCGGTCCGGCGTCTGGCGCGCGAGCTGGGTGTAGAGCTTTCCGAGATTCGAGGCACAGGCCGCAACGGCCGTATCGTGGAAGAGGATCTGCGCAATTACATCAAGGCCGCCATGGCGCGAACGCCCTCGGCCGGCGCGGACAAGCCCGAACTGCCCGAGCTGCCGGTGGTGGATTTCTCCAAGTTCGGCCCCATCGAGCAGCGGCCCCTGGGCCGTATTCGCCGTGCCACCGCGGCCAACGTGCAGCGTTCGTGGCGACTGGTTCCGCATGTCACCCAGCACGACGAGGCCGACATCACCGACCTGGAGGCGTTTCGCAAGGCTGAAGCCGAGCAAGCCAAGCAGCGGGGCGTGCGCCTGACCCTGCTCGCCTTCTTCATGAAGGCGACCGCGGCAGCGCTCAAGGAGCATCCCAGCTTCAATGCCTCGCTGGACGCCACCGGTGAGAACCTGGTGCTCAAGCACTACTATCATCTTGGCATAGCGGTGGACACGCCCGAGGGACTGGTGGTGCCGGTGGTGCGCGACGTGGACCGCAAAGGCATCTGGGAGCTGGCCGGCGAGCTGACCACGCTGAGCCAGCGGGCGCGCGATCGGAAGCTGACACCTGCGGACGTGCAAGGCGCCAGCTTCACCATCTCCAGCCTGGGCGGCATCGGTGGCACCGCCTTCTCACCCATCGTCAATGCGCCCGAGGTCGCCATCCTCGGCTTCTCACGCGCCTCGCTGCGTCCGGTGTACCGCGACGGACAGTTCGTTCCCCGCCTGATCCTGCCCTTCTCGCTGTCCTACGACCATCGCGCCAACGACGGCGCGCAAGCGGTGCGCTTCACCAGTCACCTGCGCGAGCTGCTGGCGGATATACGAGAAGTGCTGCTGTAGTACTCTATCCCCTTGATGGCGGGGCAACCTCCAGAGACTCCTCGATTGAAGGCCGTCACGCGGGATGCCTTGGCCGCGCTGCCATTCGCAGTGGTCGTTGCGCTGGTCGGAATCCTCACGAATCTTCACACGCCGCTGAACGATTTCTGGGGAAACCACACCCTTTCGCAACGGCTCGATCCGCGCGACCTCACTACCTTCTACGACGGTTTCTTTCCGGTGGGGTACACGGTGCTCCTGCGCGTGCTGTCTCCCTTCGGATACCCGCCTTCCTCCGCCCTGGGCATTGATGTGGTCCTGGCCTGGCTGCTGGCTTTCTCCGCGCTTGCGGTCACGCGGCTGCGCGGACTTGGAACTGTGCCGTCCCTGATAGCCGCCAGTCTCGTGTTTCTCTTCCCACAGGTCTTCAACTGTCTGAACACGCCAGGTGCTGATTCAGGCGCCATGGTGTTCTTCACAGTGGGCAGCTACGCGCTGCTGGTGGCCCTGCTCGCTCCCACACCACGAGCCTGGTGGTATGCACTTGCCGGTGGATTCCTGGGTCTGGCAGCTCTGTGGCGCTACCACGCTCTGCCAGCAGACATATTCCTTTTGGTCACGGCAGCCCTTGCCTACCGGAAGCGAATTGCTGGGATCATGCTGGCGCTGGCAGGGTGCGCAGTCGTCTACGGCTGCCAGATCGCTGTGAATGTGTTGTCGGGGCATGGGCCGTTTGAAACCTATCAGGCGTTCAACATCTACCTGCACGTGCATCACGTGAACTGGTACCACACGGCCGCGGTGCCTGCTGTGGGCACACCACTGTCGGTCATCCTCGCCGATCCGTCGGCCTTCCTGTCGTCCTACGTCGTCACGTTTGCGAAAATCTTCCCTGCTCTGGCCGCGCCCCTGATCCTTTGTTTCCTTTCCAAGGACCGTCCTTTGAGGCGAGCGGCCACGCTCTGGCTGTGCTTCTGTCTCTTGTACGGTGGCCTCATGGCCGCGGCCGACAGCGGCCGGGCGGTGCTCCTCGCTCTGCCGATCTCCCTTTCCTTTCTCGCGGTCTCTGTCCATGCGCTCTGGCTCGACCGAACCCGCGCCGGCGTGGCTCCCGCATCGTGGCCGCGACCCGTCGCGTACGCCGTGGTGGCGCTCCTTCTCGTCGGGTGCGCGACCAAGGATGGCGCGAGCGTGCTTTCCTGGAGCAAAACCTCTCGCTACTACCGTGCCATTGAACAGGCATCTATTCGCGAGGGAATCACCGATGCCCAGCAGGTCTACTCGACGGACCTCTATCTCTATTTCCACGACCTTCTGCCGTTTCGCCCATCGTACAGCGGCGGATGGCTCGACTTGCCGCCCTACCACTCAAAGAACGAGGCCCACGGGGTTTCCATCGGATCAGAGGAGGCGTTCATCCGCGATTGCAGGGATCGCGGCATACGACTGGTTCACCTCACCCCTGGCTGCAAACGAGCGGCGCCGTTTCTCTACCGCATCTATTCCTCTCCCCGTTCCACGGAAAGCCTGCGCTTCATCACACAGGTCGGGAAGTCACGTCTCTTTCGTGTCGAATAGGGTTCGGTCCCCTAACGGGCCTTGGCGTAGTCGCGCAGCCCCTGGAAGTCCACCACCACCACCGGTTCGGTTCCTACCACCCAGGCGTCGTGTCCCGCTGTAAACAGAGACACATCCCCTGCCTTGCACTCGAACTCGGTGCCGTCGTCCATCCGGACCATCAACGTTCCCGACACATGGTACTGAAAATGCGGCGCCTCACAGCTTGCCGTCTTGGCGATCGGCTTCACACTGGTCGACCATCGCCAACCTGGCTGGAACGTGGCCCGCCCTACCGTGGCCCCGCCAAGGCTCACCAGTTCGACCTTGCCTCCGGGGAACTCCCGGAGTTCCTCTGCCTTGCCGAGGCTCTTGCGCTCGGACTTTTCACCACCCTTGCCCATCGTAGCCTCCTTATCCAGCAGGCCCCTTTCCCCATTGCCACCCACACCCACCTTCAGGTCTGCCTGACGGTTGGATGTCAGCGGTTGCCAAATAGGTGCCGCCCGGATTGCGTCGGATATTGCGCGCCGAACTTGCGCGGCCACTGTAAAGGACGCGCAGGACTGTCGCCGAAGCTTGCAAGAGGGCTTTGCTGCACGTGCGGATAGGCGTACACTGTTGCCAGGCCATGAAGGAACGCGAGGTTCGGCAGCTCATCGAGGGCTTTCTCAAGCGAACAGCGCGTGAGTTGGTCGTGCCGGCATCAGTCGGGTTGGGCCTGGCGCTCAGCGGGTGTGACCATACTGGGATTCGCGTCTCGCGGGACGCAGCGGCTGACATAGTCCAGTCGGCGAGCCCCGACGCAATCGTTGCGGACGCGGGGCTTGGCAGGGAGAGCGCCGCCACCAGCCCGGACACCGTCAGTCCGCCGGACCTGCGCCTGCCGGAGGATACCGGGCCTGCTCCTGATGCGCGCCAGGCTGACCTGCCGGTCATCATGCCTCCGTACATGGTTTTCATACCGCCGGATGCAGCTTCCCCGGATGCGCGCGTCGATGCGCCGTCGCCGGATGTGCGCACCGATGCGGGGTTCTCGGATGCGCGCGTCGATACGGATCGGCCAGAGGCGGGCCTGGATGCGGATGCTCGAGACGCCGAGGCAGGTGCCCCCGATGCACGTGCGGATGTGGGCGCGCCCGACGTTCGTCCCGACGCGCGCCAGGCTGACCTACCCATCATCGTTCCGCCCTACATTGTTGCGCCCCTGCCCGATGCTGCGCGGGATCTCCCTGCGGTCATGCCCCCATACATGCCGCCGCCGCCGCCCTACATGGCACCCTCGTTCGCGCCCCCTCCCCCGCCGCCACCGCCCCCGCC
>PMZX01000097.1 GCA_003170035.1 Myxococcales bacterium
CCCGTTAATTGGGTAAATGGGGGTTGCCGGTTTGGTCTTGCATGCCCCTCTAACGGCCGGTGACCTGCGGTCGCCCCGCACGGCCACACGGCGTTTGAGTAGGGGCGACCTGCGGTCGCCCCGCACCTCACCTGATTAGTAGTCGTCGCCGCCCATACCACCCATGCCGCCCATCCCGCCGCCGCCGCCGTGGGCCGGCTCGTCCTTCTTCTTGGGCTTCTCGGCCACCAGAACTTCGGTGGTCAGCATCAGGGCCGCCACGGACGCTGCATTCTGCAACGCTGCCCGCACGACCTTGGTCGGGTCGATGACACCGGCTTTTGCGAGGTCTTCGTATTCCTCGGTGGCGGCGTTGAAACCGAAAGCGCCCTTGCCGCCCTTGACCTTCTCCACCACGATCGAACCGTCCACCCCTGCGTTCTCGGCAATCTGGCGCAGCGGCTCCTCGATGGCACGACGGACGATGTTGACGCCATAGCGCCGGTCATCGTCGAACTTCAGAGTGTCGAGCGCCGACAATGCGCGCAACAGCGCCACGCCGCCTCCAGGCACAACGCCCTCCTCGACCGCCGCCCGCGTCGCGTGCAGGGCATCCTCCACGCGTGCCTTCTTCTCCTTCATCTCGCTCTCGGTGGCGGCACCGACTTTGATCACGGCGACTCCGCCCACCAGCTTGGCCAGGCGCTCCTGCAGCTTCTCGCGGTCATAGTCCGACTTGGTGTCCTCGATCTGCGTCCGAATCTGCTTCACCCGCCCCTCGATGTCGGCCTTCTTGCCCGCGCCTTCCACGATGGTCGTGTTGTCCTTGTCCACGGTGAGGCGCTTGGCGCGCCCCAGGTCCTTCAGGGTCACGTTCTCGAGCTTGAGACCCAGATCCTCGGTCATGCACTGACCGCCGGTCAGCACCGCCAGATCCTTCAACATCTCCTTGCGGCGATCGCCGAAGCCCGGTGCCTTGACCGCGCACACCTGCAAGGTGCCGCGCAGCTTGTTCACCACAAGGGTGGCGAGAGCCTCGCCGTCAACGTCCTCCGCCACGATGAGCAAGGGCTTGCCGTTCTTGGCCACCTGCTCGAGCACAGGCAGAAGATCCTTCATGTTCGAGATCTTCTTCTCGTTGATGAGGATGNNTCCTCCATCACCACTTCCATGCGCTCGGCGTCGGTGACGAAGTAGGGCGAGAGGTAGCCGCGGTCGAACTGCATACCCTCGACAACGTCGAGCGTAGTCTCCATCGACTTGGCCTCCTCGACGGTGACCACGCCCTCCTTGCCCACTTTCTCCATGGCCTCGGCCAGGATGTCGCCGATCATGCTGTCACCATTGGCGCTGATGGTCCCAACCTGGGCGATGTCGCTCTTGCCTTTGGTGGGCTTGGACTGCTCCTTCAGATTCTCGACCACCTTGAGCACGGCCGCATCGATGCCGCGCTTGATATCCATCGGGTTCGAGCCGGCGGCCACCAGGCGGGCGCCCTCGTTGAAGATGGCCTGGGCCAGCACGGTCGCGGTGGTGGTGCCATCCCCGGCCACGTCCGAGGTCTTGGANNTCCTTGGCCACGGTCACGCCGTCCTTGGTGACGAGGGGCGAGCCCCACGACTTCTCGATGATGACGTTGCGTCCGCGCGGGCCCAGCGTCGCTTTCACCGTATTGGCCAGAATGTTGAGTCCCTGGGCGATGGCCTGACGTGCGGGCTGAGAGAATAGGATTTCTTTGGCTGCCATGATGATTTCCTTTCCTGCCTACTCGATGACGCCGAGGATGTCGTCCTCGCGCAAAATCAGATGCTCGACCCCGTCCATCTTGATGTCGCTGCCTGAATACTTGGCGAACAGGATCTTGTCGCCCGCCTTGACTTCCAGCTTGCGCAGCGAACCGTCGTCCTGAAGCTTGCCGTGACCCACGGCCACGATGACACCCTGCTGTGGTTTTTCCTTGGCGGTATCGGGAATGTACAGACCGCCCGCGGTCTTCGTTTCTTCCTCGACGCGCTTGACGAGAATACGATCATAAAGTGGTCGAACCTTCATTGTCTCCTCCTTGTTCCTGAAAACCACCCGCTCGGATGGTCCGGGTGGAACTTGCCAAATGGGATGCCGGACACATGCATGGGGAAGCTAGGCTGCCGCGACCTTGGCCTTGCCCCCACCCCCTGACTTGTCGGTAGCCGCCGCCGAGAACGACGCCGCTTCCTTGCTAGTGGCCCCGCCCTCCGCTGATGGCGAGCCCGAGCCCGCGGCCTTGCCTTCCGCTCCCCCGCCCGCCTTAGTGCTGCTGGCCGGCCGCTGGCTGGAATACAAATCGCCGTACCAACCACTACCCTTGAGCTGAAAAGAGGTGTGGCTGATCAGGCGTTCCACCTTGCGCGCCTTGCACTTGGGGCAGACCTTGACCGGCTTGTCGTTGATCTTCTGCCATTCCTCGAACCGATGGCTGCAGGCGCTACATTCGTATTCGTAGACTGGCATTTGGAGCTCCGTGAAATAATCCGCCACCGGCCACGGCCGTGGCGGTGCTAAGGTTAAGCACGCGATGTCTGCTGTCAAGCGACCGCGGAGACTGCCGACACGTCAGCCAAAAAAGTAGCTATTTCAATTGGTTATCTTCTGTACGGCCGCCTGGCGCTCACGGCGTGCGAGTGCCAATCTCGACCCGATCCGCGTCAGCCCGGCTTGTGCAGCGCTTCGGCCTGAAAATGGGCGCGCAGGCTCTCGATGACCTCGGTGAGGTCGCCGTCTAGGATGGCCGGCAGGTTGTGCCGCGTGAGCCCGATGCGGTGGTCGGTCAGCCGATCCTGCGGGAAGTTGTAGGTGCGAATCTTTTCCGAGCGATCGCCGCTGCCAATCTGGCTGCGCCGGGTGTCGCGCTCGGCGGTCTCCTGCTTCTCGCGCTCTATTTCGTACAGGCGCGAGCGCAGGAGCTTCATGGCCATGGCCTTATTCTTGTGCTGGCTCTTCTCCTGCTGGCAGTGCACGAAAAGCCCGCTGGGAAGGTGGTGAATGCGTACCGCCGAGTCGGTGGTGTTGACCGACTGGCCACCCGGCCCGCCCGAACGCATGACCTCGACCTTGAGATCCTTGGGATCGATGTCGACGTCGACATCCTCCACTTCGGGCAGCACGGCCACCGTGGCGGTCGAGGTGTGGATGCGGCCCTGCGCCTCGGTGACAGGCACGCGCTGCACGCGGTGCACGCCGGATTCGTACTTGAGCTGCGAGTAGGCACCCTTGCCCTCGATGTTCGCCACCACTTCCTTGATCCCACCGGCCGAGGCGTTCGACAGGGACACCACCTCGACCTTCCAGCGGCGGCGCTCGGCGAAGCGGCTGTACATGCGGTACAGATCGGCGGCGAACAGCGCCGCCTCCTCGCCACCGGTGCCGGCCCTGACCTCGAGTAGGATGTTCTTGTCGTCGTTGGGATCCTTGGGAAGCAGCAGGAAAGTCAGTCGTTCCTCGAGTCGGCCCTGCTCGGTGACAAGCTCGCTCTCTTCCGCGCGGGCCAGCTCCCGCATCTCGGGATCTTTCTGCAACTCGCGCGCCTCTGTCATGCGCTGGCTGACATCGCGGTAGGTGCGAAACGTCTCCACCAGCTCGCGCAGGTCAGAATGCTCCTTGGCGAGCTTTTGCATGAGCTGCGTCTGTGCAAGCACCTCGGGATCGGACAGCTTGGCGGTCAGCTCCTCGAAACGGTTATCAACGGCCGACAGCTTTCCTGCGAGCAGTTCGTCCAGCATGGTGGGTCCACGGCCAGGGCGAAGCCTGACCCGCGCTGCATGGCCCTACGACGTGGCCGGCGCCGGCGGGGTCGTCTTCTTGCCGTACTTCCTGTTGAAGCGTTCGATGCGGCCGCCGGTGTCGAGGAACTTCTGTTTACCCGTATAGAACGGGTGGCAGTTCGAGCAGATGTCCACCATGAACGACCCGCGAGTGGAATACGTCTCCACCGTGTGACCGCAGGCACACGTGATGGTGGCGGGCTTGTAGGCCGGGTGAATCCCCTTCTTCGGCATGACGAGAAACCTTCCGTAGGAGCGGGCGTTTATAATCGCCCGCAGTAGCAAGAGCAAGCAGCAATGCGTAGGGCGCGCGTGTCGCGTTGTCCCCGCCTTTTCGCGTTACCTTGGTCTGGCCATGAGGCCGTCACTGGCGCGGACGCGGCCCCGCCATGTATAGTCTGCCGCGCATGGCCGAAAAAAGCCCACCCGACCAAGGGATTCGCCACTCGGCTGTCTATAGCTACCTGCGACCCATTTTGGTGGGCCGGCGCGTGTTGGAGCTGGGTTGCGGCACGGGTGAGAGTGCGGCTCACCTGGCACGGCTGGGCGCACGCAACGTGGTCGGGGCCGACGACTCGGGCGCCGTGGCCGAGGCGCGCACCCGGAACCGAGAAGGCGCTGCGAGCTTCCTCACCATGACCGCCGCTTCGCTCGAGCAGGCCGGTCCGTTCGATGTGGTGCTGATCCCAGAGGCCGCTGACATCCTGCTCGGCCGCGGGCCCTTGACCCTGCCCGCGGTGCTGAAGCTGGTGGCGCCGGGCGGGCGCCTGGTTTGCGTGGTGCCCAACGGCGACCGCGCTGACGTCCCCGTGCCAGGCGTTTCCTACTACGACATCGTTGATCGGCTGAGCCCGCACTTCCCCAAGGTGCGGATGTTCGGGCAGACGCCGTTTGCGGCCTGGGGGATTGCGGAGTTCGACGAAGCCCCGGCTGAACTTCGGGTCGAGCCTGACCTGGCCCAAGCCGAGAACGAAGTACCAAGCCACTACCTCGCCCTGTGCGGCCACGACGAGGCCTTGAGCCTGGGCTACGCGCTGGTCCAGATCCCGGCTCGCGCGAGCGAGGGCCCCGCAACCGAGACATCGGCGTCTGAGCTGTCGGAGGAAGCCAAGGCTCCCGACGCGGCGCTGGCCGAGTTGCGCCGCAGGCTGGCCGAAGCCCAGGGCCAGGCCGAGGGTCTTGTGCGCGTATCGCGCGCACAGACCGAGGAAATCGAGGAGTTGCGTGGGCGCGTGCGACGTACCGCCGAGGCCCGCGCCGAACTAGACGAGGAGGTGCAGAGGCTGCGGCGGGCGTTGCTTGAAGCAGACGAATCGGTGGTCAACTTGACCCGCAGGACTGCGGACGAGATGACCTCCCTGGCCCAGCGTCTGACTGCCGGGCTGCGGCCGAGCGAGCCTTTGCCCGCAGCCGCCCTGACCGATGAACTCAAACGTCGCGAGGCCGAACTGGCTGAACGTGAATCGGCGCTGTCGGAACGCGACGATCGCATCGCGGCCCTGGAGGCGGCCCGCCAGGAAGCGACCTGGCGCGCGGAAGCCGCCGAAGACGATCTCGGCCGCCTGCGCGCCCAGATCGCCGAGCTTCGGCAAGCGGCGCCGCTCGCCAGCCCTGCCCGCGATGAGCTGGTGGCGACGCTGAAATCCCGCGAGCAGGCCCTCGAGGAGTTCCAGCGCGCGGCGGCCGCCCACTTCGACGAGGTGGGCCGTCTGCGCGATGCCCTCAACGAGCAATCAAGCCTGGTGGCCGAGCTGGAGGAGGATCTGGCCACCGCAGAGAAGCGCCTGGCTGATGCGCTCGACGAGTCGGCGCGGCTGCGCCAGGCACTCACCGAGGCAGAGGAAGCCGATCGCCAGCGCCGCTCTCGGCTGGCGGAGCTCGAGGGCGTGATGTTGCGGCTCGAGCACGGCGAAGCGCAACAGCCCAAGGGCCGCATCGCCGATCTAGAAAACGAGGTCGTCGATTTGCGCAACCGGATGGGCGAGGCGGAGCGTCGCCTGGCGGATTCGCTGCGCCTGCGCGACGACACCGAGCGAGCGCGCAAGCAGGCCGCCACGCGCGCCGAGGAGTTGGAAGGTGAGTTGCAGGCGAGCGTTGCCCGCGTGTCCGAGCTGGAAAGCAAGTTGCAAGCCGCACAGGACGCCTCGGCGCGCGCGGCCCAACTCGATTCCAAGCTGGCGATCGCCGAGACCGCGGCTGCACAGGCGAGCGAGCACCTGGCTCGCCTGAAGNNGTCTGGCCGAGCTGGAAGCGCAGAGCAAGATCGCCGAGGAAGCGGCGACAAGGCTGGCGGAATTGCGCGCCGAGGCCCCGGACCCCGAAGAGGTGTACGAGCGTCTGGTCTTCCTCGAGACCCAACATGACGCGGCCACGCTAGCAGCGGCGCGTGTTCCCAGCCTGGAAGCAGAACTAGCGGCCGCCAAAGCCACAATCGCCGAACTCCGAGCCCGCCTCTACGGCAATCCCTAGTAACCCCATAGGGTAGGGGTTGCCCGCACACATCGACCGGGTGGCGCGAGAAAGCGCATGCTGCGGGGATGGGGTCTGCTATCTTGAATTTGCGAATGAGCGGCCCGACGGATTTGCTGCTGTTTGTGCATCTGCTGCGCCAGCCTGATCACGAGCTGGATCTCGAGAGCACGGCCCTTCTGCTCTGCGAGCCAGAGTACCCGGGCCTGGATATCCCAGGGTTCATCGCCAAGCTCGACGTCATGGGTGAACTGGCGCGCATCCGCCTGAAAGTCGATCGGCGCTGTGGGCCTGCTCCGGCTGACCGCGTGCTACCGATTCTGCGGCTTCTCTACGGCGAGTTGGGCTTTCAGGGCAACGTGGCCGACTACTACGATCCCCGCAACAGTTTTCTCAACGAGGTCATCGATCGCCGCAGCGGCAATCCCCTTTCTCTGGCCATCGTGCTGATGGCGGTGTGCCGGCGCGCGGGCGTGGAAACTTTTGGTATCTCGTTCCCCGGCCATTTTCTGGTAGGCGTGCGGCGATGCGACGGCAGCCTGGCGGTGGTGGACCCGTTTGACGGGCGCATGGTGAGGCAGCCCGAGTTGCGCGCGCTCTACGAATCCGCCACAGGGGATCCGGGCGACATCGACGAGCGCTGCCTGGCACCGGCCGCGCAGCGACAGATCCTGGTACGCATGCTCAACAACCTGCGCGCCATCTACGAGGTGCGCGGCGACCAGCGCCGCCTGCGCTTCGTGCTCGAACGAATGTCCGTGCTCAGCCCGTCCGAGGAGGTGAAGAGTCGCCTCAATGCCCTGGTCGCGGATGTCACCATCGCGCCCCGGGTGAGCGTGAACTGACCCGGTACCAGTTGACTCCGGCGCTGTGACGGTCGACCGTTAGGGGAAGGTCGGTCCCCTTCATGCGTTTCTCCTCGCTTCTGGCGCTGCTGGTCCTGCTGCCCTCGTTGGCGCGGGCGCAGCCCCCGGCGGAAGGCGTCGAGCCGACGGACGCGAACTCGTCCGACGGGTTTACTCTCCGCTACACCATCGAACGCATCGAGGTGCGTGGCAACCACAAGACCCGCACAGATCTCATCTTGCGCGAGGTCGCTCTTTCCCCCGGTGACACGGTGACTGCCGACGATGCGCGGGTCGAGCGGGCGCGCCTGCGCCTGCTGGCGCTGGGCTACTTTCTCGACGCCCGCCTGTCCATGATCAAGGGCGAGCGCCGCGGGAGCGCGGTGCTGATCATCGAGGTGGAGGAACGCGGTACCATCATCCTCAACGCCATCCACCTCGGCACCAGCGAGGCCACAACCTTGTGGGGCGGGCTGGATGTGAGCGAGCGCAATCTGCTTGGGCGCGGGCTGACTCTGGGCGCTGGCTTCGTCAGCTCGACCCGCCCCAAGGTCGACGGCGCCGAGCCAGCCCTGGCCTTTTCCTTGCGCATGGCCGGCCCGCCCAAACTCCAAGGCTTGCTGTTCTCGGGCAGTGCGCTCTTCTCCCGGGGCAGCGAGTTCTTTCGTGCGCACGGCGCCTCCGACCAGCCTGACCCTGCTGATTTCGTGGCGGTGAACGCCAGGCGCGCCGGCGGCATCGTGGGCGTGGGCACGGTTCTGTCGCGTACGGCCTATCTTCTGGGCGAAGGGCGGTTCGAGGCGGTTCGCGCTGACTGGCCCGCCCTGCAAATGCGCGACCTGGGCCAGGGCCAGAGTCAACCAATCGCATTTCTTGTGCGCGAGGGCTCAAGCCGGCTGGGCTCGCTCGCCCTGACGCTCGACCTCGACTCTCGCTCCGATCCGGTGTTGCCCCGCGCAGGCCGGCACCTGGTGGTGTCGCTGGAGGCGGCGACGCCCGCTTGCGCCTCACAGTACACGTTCGTCAAGGCAACCGCGCAGGGCTCGCTCTACTTCCCCCTNNCCCTATTTCGATCGCTTCTTCGTCGGCGACCTCAATCTGCTGCTGCCCCCGCGCGCGTTCGGTATCAACTTCTCGACCCAGCCCTCGCGCGACTTCCTCGGCACCGGCGTGGCCGATCACCGCTATGACAAGCTGGCCGGCCGCCTGCTGCTGGAGTACGCAGTGCCCCTGTGGCGTCGCCACGGCCTCTTCTACCGCGGCGACGCCTTTGCCGCCTTGGGCATATTTGCCCTGACCAATCCCGACGATCTGCGCCGGGAAGGCGCCAGCCTGGGCCAGCGCATCCCGGCCGATCTCACCGCGGATCTGGGCCTGCGCCTGGACACGTACATCGGCATCTTCACCCTTTCGGTGGCTAACGCCCTCGGCCGGCTTCCCTTATGATGTGGTACCCGGGACGTCTGGCAGCACTCATCACGCTGGCTCTTGCAGCCACGCAAGCCATGCCGGCCCGCGCGCAGGAGCCCGAAGAGCGCAAGACCGGCATCAACCGGCACGACGGCCGCCTGCTCATAAGTCTGGGTCTGCAGGACCTCTTCAAGGCACAGGACACGCAACACCTGCTGTCGGGCTTCACCAGCCGCGTGCTGGTGCGCGTGGCAATCTTCCGGCTGGACAGTCCGCAGCCGGTGTCGCAGACCATGCGCCATACCGAGATCGTGTACGACCTTTGGGACGAGAAGTTCCGCGTGCGCCGGTTCGAGGCCGGCGGCAGGGTCGAGACGCGCGAGGCCTCGACCGCAAGCGAGGCCATCGATCTGGCCACCGCGCTGGTTGCCTTTCCGGTCGCAAGTCTCGACCGTCTTGAGCCCGGAGTGACCTACCGGCTGAGCGTGCGCGCC
>PMZX01000230.1 GCA_003170035.1 Myxococcales bacterium
TGGTCGCACCGCCCGAACTGGTCACACCGCCCGAACTGGTCACACCGCCCGAACTGGTCACACCGCCCGAACTGGCCGCGCCGCCCGAACTGGTCACACCGCCCGAACTGGTCGCGCCGCCCGAGCGGGCCGCGCCGCTGGAATTGGTCACCCCACCGGAGCTGGGACTCCCGCCCGATACCGTGGTCCCACCTTGCGCTGGCGTGCTGCCGCCGGTCGCGATCAGGGTTCCTGTCGACGTGGTCCCAGCGAGAGCCGGACTCCCGCCCGAGACGGAGCTCCCACCTGTGACGACATTACCGCCTGTCGCAACACTGCCCCCGGCAGAAACCGTGGCGCTCGACGTGCCGCCGCCAGAGGTGGTGCCGCCGGTCGAGGAGCCTCCGGTCGTACTCGAAGAGCACGAACAGAACAACGAGACGCCAAGCAAGGCCGCCACAAGGGCGGGCAAGCGCAACACCGGCTTGTGTGGGTTGCGTCTTGGATGGCTATTCATGATGAAATCCTCCGGTTGAGATCTCTAACGGACATTATGTTCCGCCGAGGGATACGAGCGGCTCAAAAACCACTGTCTCACTGTGGCAGAAGATGCCTCGACTCTCCTTGGCCCCCTGCGACGGCGCGCAGCTACTGTAGAAAAGGAGGGTTCCGGACGCTATCCCTTTCCTGAGCCGCTTCCCGCGAAAACCGGCACCTTTCTCTCAATAAGACATGCACAGCGAGACGGACACCAAGGCAAGAGAAGGCGCCAAGATCTTGGTGCTGCCAGCCGCGGATCTCTTGAAGATCGATGACGCGGGCCTGGTGCGCGCGATCCTGGATGGGGATCCCCGTGCGCCCCGCGTCCTGTGGGATCGCCATGCGCGTCTGGTCTACCGCATCCTGCGCCGCTCGCTTGGCCAGCAAAATGACGTCGAGGATCTGGCGCAGGAGGTTTTCCTGAACCTGTGGAGAAGGCTGCCGACGTTGCGCGAGCCCAGGACCCTGCCCGCCTTTCTGATCACCATCACGACCCTCACCTTGCGCCACGAGCTGCGTCGCCGGTGGGTGCGACGCTGCATGACCCTCGGCGCAAAGGGAGACATCGACCCCGATTTGCGGGTGGTACATCCCAATCCAGAGGCGCGCCAGGCCGTCTCTCGCCTCTACGCGATTCTGGACCGGCTGGGAAGCGAGGAACGCATCGCTTTCGTCCTGCGCTTCATCGAGGGCTTGCAGTTGACCGAGGTGGCCGCGGCCTTGGGATTGTCTTTGGCCACCGCCAAGCGACGGCTTGCGCACGCCCACGCGCGGGTTCTCCACCACATCGCCAAAGATCCCGGCCTGGCCGCCTACCTCTCGGGAATCGACTAGGAGTCCCCATGAAAACGCCTCCAGAGCCCCAAGACTCCGACCAAGCGCTTCGCCGCCTCTGCGAGCTGGCGCGTGCCACTTTTACCGAAGACCTGTCAGATCGCGAACAGACCGGGCGGAGCCGCCTGCAGGTGAACTTGTCGGAACGCCCACGCCCGCGACACACCCTCGTTGTGGGTCTCGTCCTGACTGCGGCCGCGGCTTCCGTCGTCCTGCTGGCCTCGAAGTGGAATGAGACGCCGGCCAGCCTCGGTTTCCGCGTTGTCGATGAAGCCGGCGTGCCACATCCCGCGCCGGATGTCGCTTCTGCCGGACGCATCGAGTTCTCCGACGGTTCTCGCATGACCGTGGCGGCCGAGGCGCGCGCGAGTGTCACGGCCATCGACGCGCAGGGCGCGCGCGTCCGGCTCGAACACGGCCGCCTGTCCGCACACGTCGTGCATCTTCCCAAGGCGAGCTGGTCCATCGCGGCCGGGCCATACCAGATCCTGGTGACGGGCACGGCGTTCGACGTGAGCTGGACGCCGGAGACCAACGCCTTGGAACTCTGGATTCGCCACGGCAGTGTCCTGGTAAAGGGACCCAACGCCGGCCAGGGACTTGCGGTTTTTGCCGGCCAGCATCTCCTGGCCAGCGCCGAGAGCGGACAAATCGTCCTCGACGCCATGGCACCCACTGCCTCTCCGGCTCGGCCCCTTGCCACCACCGTGCCGACACCCGCTGCCACCCTCGCGCCATCACCTTCGCCTCCCTCTGAGCGGTCCTCGATGTCCCCGCGCGAGTCGCCGCGTGCGCTGCGCCCGGCGTTGCGGGCATCAGCCCCCGAGTCGTCGCTGGCCTGGCCCCAATCACTGGCCCGTGGCGACTTCCAACGCATCCTGGACGAGGCCGCGCGCCGAGGAATCGACGAGGTGCTCGCGAACGCGACCAGTGGCGACCTCGCCGCGCTTGCCGACGCCGCCCGCTACCGTCGCAGGAACGATCTGGCGCAGCGGACGCTGCTCGCCCAGCGCCAGCGTTTCCCGCAAACCATGGCTGGGCGAGATGCCGCCTTTTTCCTCGGCATGCTTGACGAATCCCGCGCCGGCCGCGAAGCGCGGGCGAGCGCACTCGAATGGTACGGCCGCTACCTTGCGGAACACCCTGCGGGCCGATACGGCGAGCAAGCCTTGGGTCGCCGATTGGTGCTGTTCGATTCTCTGCACGACCGGAGCGCCGCACGCGAAGCCGCCGCTTCTTACCTGGCCCAGTTCCCGTCCGGCCCCTACGTTGCCAAAGCCAGACGCCTTGTCGAGTCCGATCAGTAGAACACGATGGGAGAGTGCCGGCGAGCCGGCAGGCGCCCCAGAGCAGCTCAACTGACGACGATCCTGTCGAGGGCGCGATCGAGTAGACTTACCCGTATGGCGTCCAAGCCACAGAAACGGCGGCGAGACCCACACGGCGGCATCGTAGTGGTGGTGGCCGTCTTGGGTTTCGCCAATATCGACTTCGCACCCTGAGAATCCGGGCCGTCCATGCTCTCGGTTGCACCCGTCTTGATATCCCTCCTGGCCATCGCCGGGGACGGTACCGATAGCGGCGTGCCTCGATCAAGATCGCTGTCCGGGGCCGAGCCGCCGCGCGGGCTGGTCATCGTCCTGCGGCCCGCCGATGTCGACGAGTTGACCCGCACCGCTTTGGCCCGGGTCACCGGGGAGCTGACCGCGGCCGAATTCCAAACCGAGTTTGTCACCCTCGACCCGCAGCAGGATCCCACGACGCAGGTTGAAACCGTGGACACGGAGTCCCATGCGGTCGCTGCATTTGCCATCGCTCACTTTGGCGATCCCAACGGCCACACGATTGCCATCTGGGTTTCGGATCGGGTGGGACAGCGGACGAGCATTCTGCGGATGACCATGCAGGGTGACGATGTCAGCCAAGACGCCGCGCTGCTGGCTCTCAAGGCGATTGAACTGATTCGCGTCAGCCTCGCCGGCCTGTGGCCCGCTCCACCCCAGGCCCCCGCGCCACCCCCGGACAGCAACCGCCCGCCCGAGCCATCGCAGCGGCCGCAGGTCATGCTTGGCCTTGGAATCGCCGCGCAGCAAGACATCGGGCTTCCGTCGCCGCAATGGATGGGCTCATTGACGGCCATGGTGACGTGGCCGCGTGGACTGGGGATAAGGGCCGCGATCGACGGTCTGGGCCCGGCTCTGACACTGAACGGAGACTATGGAACGGCTAGCGTGCACCGTCAGCTCCTGTTGCTGGGACTGGCCTGGACNNTGGTCGGCGCTGGGTGCGGCTGGAATCGCCGCGACCGTTCGCCTCGGCAGCAGGTTCTGGCTCGGCGCCGAGCTGGACGGCATTGCCACCGTCCCGCCCCTGGTCATCCGCGTCGCTGACACCGAAACAAAACCGTTCTCCCGCCCCGGAGTCCTGGCCAATGTTGGGCTACAAGTCACGTTCTAGGCTTCTGGTCCTGATGGGGGCAGTGGCGGCCTGCTCGCCACGAACCCTGGTACTCGTGGATCTCTATTCCGACGGGGGCCCTTTTCCGTCTCCGATCGACGGCAATCCCGGCGACTCCTCCAGTGCCGTCTCTTCGGACGGGCGGCTGACTCCCCCTTCAATCGACGGCAATCTCGGCGACACCTCCAATGACGGCACTCCTGTGGCCGTGTTGCCCGGTCTGGTGGGCCTGTGGCACTTGGACGATGGCGTCGGCAGCGCGCTGGCGCGCGATTCCTCCGGCAACGGCAACCACGGAACGCTGGTGGGACTGGATCCGGCGCAGGCCTGGGTTGCCGGGCGCTGGGCCGGGGCTCTGTCTACCAATGGCATTGGGTACGTCTCGGTGCCGCCGTCCGCCAGCATCTGGGGGATCGCGGCCGGGGCCACGGTTTCCGCCTGGATCTACTTCGACGGCGCCATTTCGGCGACCGATGGGTATGGAACAGCAATATCACGGCAGGTCAGACTGACGGACCTGCAGTACTACCACCTGTCGCTGTTTCAGGGCGGAACCCCCTCACTGATCGTTGGTCTGTCACCCAAGGTGATACCCGTCCACCCAGTCGCCACCAAGCCGGTCGCTCAGAGGACCTGGACCCACCTGGCGGGAACCTACGACGGCAAGCTGGCAGTCTTGTACGTGGACGGCGTCGAGGTCGACTCGCTTCCGCTACCGGGAGCTTTCAACTTCGATCCCGTCACGCCCCTGCTCCTGGGCGCCAACGGCAACATTGCCGGGGTTTCCGAGTACTTTCCCGGCCGTATCGACGAGATCGCCCTGTACAACCGCGCGCTCAGTGCTGACGAGATCCGCGTGCTGGCGACCGCCGTGGTGTTCTAGCCCCGCCCCTTTTTCAGAACGCCGATGCTGCGCTCGTCGAGCCCCATCTGTACCTGAAGCAGACTGGCATAGAGGCCACGCCGGTCAATCAGTTCGTCGTGGGTTCCCGATTCCGCGATGGTTCCCTTGTCGAACACCAGGATGCGGTCCGCCTTGAAGATGGTGCTCAGTCGGTGCGCGATCACGATGGTGGTCTGGCCCCCGAGCAGAGCATCGATTCCCTTCTGCACCTCCCGCTCCGCCTCCGCGTCCAGCGACGAGGTGGCCTCGTCCAGCACCAGGATCGCGGGCCGGCGAAAAATCGTCCGGGCAATGGCGATGCGCTGCCTCTGCCCACCTGACAGCGTGGCCCCGCGCTCCCCGATCACGGTGTCGTACCCGTCGGGCAGCGCCGCGATGAAATCGTGCGCATCGGCTCGCTGGGCCGCCTCCTGCACCGCCTGCTTGTCGTAGTCCTCGCGGCCATGCGCGATGTTCTCGTACACGGTTCCCCGAAACACGATCGGTTCCTGGGTGACCACGCCGACCTGTTTGCGAACATGGCGCATGTCCAGGTCGCGAAGGTCGCGGCCGTCGAGGAGAATGCGGCCTCGCTGCGGCTGCAAGAGGCCCAGGGCCAGATTCACAAAGGTCGTCTTGCCCGAACCGGACGGCCCGACCAGCGCGATGGTGGCGGCCTTCTCCAGCAGGACAGAGAGCCCGGCGAAGACCCGTGGCCCACTGCCGTACGAAAAATCCACCGCCTGGAATTCGATCTGCCCGGCAATGGAGGCGGGCTTGTCCTTCCCCTGGTTGCGCTCCTCTTCCGAAGCGTCGAGCACCTCGTTGATCGAGTAGATTGATTCGGCGAACTCGGTGATGGTGGGGAACTGGTTGATGATGTTGATGACCGTGTTGGTAAGCTGGGTGATGTAAGTGAGAAACAGCACCAGCGATCCGATGAGCATCTCGCCGCGCATGACCAGGGTCGCGCACACGGCAACAATCAGCATGGTGAACACCTGCGAGAACGTCACCGTGATGATGCCAAACGAGGCGATGGCCTTGCGGATGGATTTCTGTCGCTGGATAATGTCGGCGCTGCGTTCGTCAATGCGTTTGCGTTCGAATTCCTCCTCGCCGTGCAGTTTGCTGAGAAACGAGGTCTGGATGAACTGACTGAAGGAATGGCTCAGGTCCTCGTTGGCCACGCGTGCCGCACGCTGCAGACGGCCGAATCGCACGTTGAAGTAGCGGTAGACCAGCAAGTAGAACGGGATGCACAACAGGTAGAACAACAGCATCTTCCAGTTGTCAGCCGCCAGTACCGCCACCGAAAACACGACGGTGAGCACGGAGGCCAGCAACGTGTTGAAGAGCATCTCGGCAAAGCGCTCGGTTCGTTCCACGTCGACCAGCAGCTTGGAGATGAAGCGCCCACTCTCGTGGCTGGCATGGTACTGCAACGACAGAATCTGGAGTTTCTCCACGATCTGATTGCGCAGGTCGCGCGAGACGCCCTTGGTGATAGTGGTCTCGCACACGGTGTAGGCGCGATGGCAGAAGTAATTGAGCACCCCGAGCAGGGTGACCACCACCAGGGTGCCGAAGATCAAGTCAAGCCGGCGCGCCGGAATGAAGCGGTCGATGATGAGCTTGATGAGGATGGGATAGAAGAGATAGGCGGAGTGCTTGATGGGAAAGAGCACCAGGATCTTGGCCAACGGGCGCCGGTGCACGGCGATGCGCCGCAGGTAGCTGCCCATGGCGCGAGAGATGGACTGCTTGGCGGGCCGCATGACGATGGGGCTATTGTGCACCAGTCTCGCCTCCCCTGCCCGGCTTCGTAGCCAAGGAGTCAGGCTGTCGCGGCAAGAGGTGTGCAGTCGAGAGCGTATCGGTCAGCCCTGCCGCGGCCAACCGATGCCCTCGACTGGGCGCTGGCGACCGGGTGCTAGCGCGATCGGCGTCGGCGCAGGGATCGCAACACCATCAGGCCAAGCAGACCCAGGCTGGCCAGCACGCCTGACTGCGACGGTTGCCCGGCAATGCGGCAACCGCAGCCTCCGCTGCTTCCCGCGATCTTTGCGGTACTTGCTCCCCCTGCTCCACCAATCACCGCGCCCGAAGTACCAGCATTGCCCGGAATCCCTCCGGTATTGACCACGATCGTCCCGCCCACAGGTACGACGCTTGCTGTGGTCCCGCCAGCCGCTGGGGTCGTACTCCCGCCACCGGGCGCAACCGTGCCACCAGGGCTGACCACACTGGTGGTGGTCATCGTCGTGCCGCCCACTGGGACGATCGTGCCGCCGGTAGCCGGCGAGCCCCCGGCAAGGCTCGTGCCGCCCGTCGCGACAACTCCCCCACCGCCTGCAGCCGTCGAGCTGGCCGGGCTCGTCGTGCCACCTACGACCGA
>PMZX01000010.1 GCA_003170035.1 Myxococcales bacterium
CACCGGGGGCCTGAACGGTTACAGTTCCTTCTCGTGTGGAAGAGCCAAGACCACAAAAGCCTAGCGGGCGGCACATCAGGGTGCAAGCGATGCGATGGCCGATGGCCGGTGAGGCTTGACTTGTGTGCCCAGAAGGGGGGAAAAGATCACGCTATGGTCAAGAAGGCCTCGCGAGAGGCTACGGACTCGTCCCGCCCCGAGCGCTCCGCGGTGTTCGAAACCGCTACAGCCCTAGGCGGTTTCGCAAATCATGGTGCGTGGTCCCGAGGTCACGAGGAAGACCTCAATGCCACGAGAACATCCTCCTCGACGGTGCAGCCCAGCGAGAAACGCCGATGAGCGTGTTTGAAGCCTATGCGAAGTACTACGACCTTCTGTATCGGGAGAAGGACTACGCCGGTGAGGCGGCCTACGTTCACAACTTGATCCAGAGAGACTTTCCCGGCGCCCGGAGCCTTCTGGAACTAGGCAGCGGCACGGGGAGGCACGCGGTGATGCTGGCAGAGCGCGCATACGAAGTCAGCGGCGTTGACCGTTCTCCAGAAATGGTGGCGTTGGCGCAGGCTAGAGCCTTGGAGCTGGGGTGTGCCCGGGTGGGGTTCTCGCAGGGAGACATCAGATCGGTCAGACTCGGGCGCACCTTCGATGTCGTCGTGTCGCTGTTTCACGTCATGAGCTATCAGACGACGCATGAGGACCTGGCCGCGGCAACAGCAACCGCGGCGGCACACCTCGGGCCAGGCGGCGGATTCATATTCGACTGTTGGTATGGTCCGGCAGTCCTCATGCAGCGGCCTGAGGTGAGGGTGAAGCGGCTGGAGGACGACCACATCGCATTGACGAGGGTCGCCGAGCCGACGCTGCTTCTTTCAGAGAACATTGTGGACGTGAACTACACCATGTTCGTGCGCGACAAGAAGACTCAGGAACTGAGCAGCTTTGACGAAATCCATAGCATGCGCTATCTCTTCCTGCCGGAGGTCAGACGGTTGCTGAACGACGCTGGTCTGGATCTCTTGAGGACTGAGGAGTGGCTGACTGGGCGTCTGCCAGACGTCGGCAGTTGGAGCACCGTCTTTGTCGCCCGCAGGCGAGACGAGCCGACCAGGAACGGCTGATGCGAAACGCGAGGCTAATACGCGGGTGGCTCATGTCAAGAGAACCGGATTCCGAAGGAGCTGACGGTGATTGGCCAAGATGCGAAGCTGTTTTGGGAATTGACTACTGAAGGTCACGGTAGTATCCGGACGTAGAATGGATGCCAGATGATGACAAGCCCTGCGTCCCCGGTGATCGATGCATCCACGTCAAGAGCGGAAGTAGAACTTGTTCTCGAGCCTGGTCGTGCTGACAAGAACTACTGGATCGACCTGTGGCGCTACCGAGAGCTCTTTCTGATCCTGGCCTGGCGAGACATTGCGGTGCGCTACAAGCAAACTGTTATTGGCATACTTTGGGCAGTTCTTCGACCACTCTTGACGATGGTGGTGTTGGCGGTGGTTTTCGGCCGGGTAGCCAAGCTCCCCAGCGATGGAGACGCGCCCTATCCCCTGCTGGTATTCGCCGCGATGCTGCCATGGACCCTATTTGCAACTTCGCTGACCGATGCTTCCAACAGCCTGATCGGCAGCGCTAATCTAATTAGCAAGGTGTATTTCCCAAGGTTGATCGTTCCGACTGCCACAATTGTTAGCGCTTTCGCGGATTTTCTAATCAGTCTGGCCATCCTGGCCGCCATGATGGTCTACTATCGCTTCGCGCCCCGCTGGCACATAGCGCTGCTGCCGTTGTTCACGCTGCTAGCCCTGCTCGCCAGTCTGGGCCCAGGTCTCTGGATCACGGCATTGAACGTCAAGTACCGCGATTTTCGGTATGTGATTCCGTTTGTTGCGCAGTTCGGCCTGTATGTGTCGCCCGTGGGTTTCAGCAGCGGTGTCATCCCTGAACACTGGCGATTGCTCTACAGTCTGAATCCGATGGTCGGCGTTATTGATGGGTTTCGTTGGTGTATCTTGGGTGGGAACAGTCCCATCAACTGGTCCGGCTTTGCACTCAGTCTTGGGGTTGTTGCTTTCTTTCTCTGGCTCGGCATTGGCCATTTTCGGAGGATGGAAAGGACCTTTGCGGACCTGATCTAGGCCGATCCATGTCAGACATAGTCATCAAAGCAGAGAACCTGGGCAAGAGCTACACGATCGGTCACCAGGCTGAGCGTGGCCGCTACCTGGCCTTGCGCGACGTGGCGATGCAGAACGCCCGTGAGCTATGGCACAAGACCAAGGACTTGCTGCGGGGTAGGCCGATTGTTCTCGGCGCTACCCAAGAGGAGATCTGGGCGCTCAAAGACGTGAGTTTTGAGATCCACCGCGGCGAAGCGGTGGGCATCATCGGGCGCAATGGTGCGGGCAAGTCCACGCTGCTCAAAGTCCTGGGCCGCATTACCGAGCCGACTGCCGGGCGGGTAACCATAAAAGGGCGGGTGGCCAGTCTACTGGAGGTAGGCACGGGTTTTCACCCGGAGCTAACCGGCAGAGAGAACATCTATCTGAACGGGGCGATTTTCGGCATGACCCGTTCCGAAATCAGGCGCAAGTTCGAGGAGATAGTGGCCTTCGCGGAGGTGGAAAGATTTCTCGATACACCCGTGAAACGCTTCTCTAGCGGCATGTACGTTCGCTTGGCCTTTGCCGTAGCGGCGCATCTGGAGCCCGAAATCCTGGTGGTTGACGAGGTTCTGGCGGTGGGAGATGCGCAGTTTCAGAAGAAGTGCCTGGGGAAGATGGGGGCAGTATCCCAGGAAGGGCGCACGGTCCTATTTGTAAGCCATAACATGGCCGCCGTGCAGCAATTGTGTCAACAGGGAATGGTGCTGAGCGCAGGTGCATTGAGCTATTGTGGTGCAATTGGGGACTCTATTCGCAATTACATGCAGGATGTGAAGGCCACGGTAGTTGGTACCGAGCTGGCGAATCGCAAGGATCGAAAGGGCAGTCAGTGGCTCAAGTTCACCAGAGTGGCCATCTGTGATGGTCTGGGCAATGAGCTTCGACAGGTGATGAGTGGAGAGAATTTGTCAATACGACTGTACTACCAGGCAAGGGGCGAAATGCGGAAGGCTTCGGTTAATGTTGCCTTCAATGTGAGGAGCAGTTCTGGCTATCTTCTGCTGAATCTAAACTCAGCCGACTCGGGGCAACCTCTGCTCGATATTTTTGAACATGGGTATTTTCAGTGCGATTGGCTAAGATTCAATCTCAGATCCGGAGTCTACGATTGCACCCTATTCTGCTCTGTCAATGGGGAGATTGCAGACTGGATGCAGAGCGCGTTCATTCTTAACGTTGAAGATGGGGACTACTATAGAACCGGGAAACTTGTGGATCGGGCACAGGGTGATGTGCTTGTTCCCTGTTCGTGGGCTTCTCAACCTGGCGCCAAATGAAGTACTTCGGGAAAATCATCGCGAACTCAGCGTCGGACATTGACGAGATGTTGTCGCATAGCGCTCGCCGGGGGATGCTCGTTCAACGTATGAGCCGTGCAAGTAATCGATTGCATGGCCCGGGAGTAAAGGACTAAATGAGGTTTGGCATTGCCGTCCGACGAGGTCGTGCGTTCGTCTCGAATACTGCAAGACACCTGCGTGCAGGGCACCCGCTAAGAGAATCCACGCGCTATTTCTGGCCGTGGTGGGAGTCGCTCGCATCTGGTCGCAGTCCACTCGATGATGAGATCCCTTGGATCTGTTTCTCCGCAATTGATTTTCTGTACACCGCGCTGCGGCCGGACATGACGGTGTTTGAATATGGAACCGGTGGCTCTACGCTCTTTTGGGCTCGTCGGGTACGACAGGTGTACGCAGTAGAGCACGACCGGGCGTGGTATGAACGAGTGAGAGACGTGGTAATGAAGCAAGGCTGCAGGAATGTCGACCTTCGACTCTGCGAACCCACGGTTGCAGTGGGCAACATTGACAGCCCGGCATCCCTCGATGGCTTCGCATCCGGCGATATGATATACCATGGCTATTCATTCGAGACCTACGTGCGCAGCATTGAATCCTTCCCTGATCACTCCTTCGACGTCGTTCTAATCGACGGCCGGGCTCGCCCCGCGTGTTTTGCGCATGCACATCCGAAACTGCGACCAGGCGGTTACCTCATCCTCGACAATCCAGAGCGACCACATTACTACAGTGTCCATGACACCTTGCGCTGCGCTGGCTGGCCTTGTTTCGAATTCCACGGCCCCGTTCCCTCGATTCCAAATTTCAGCGAGACGACTATTTGGGTAAAGAGTGGTAGGATCCGTTGAGGGGTAGAAGGATCAAATGAGAACCGTCTCTTGCTTGTTTAGGCTGCTTCGAAATGATCGTCATCCACGGCAGTTTCCGGCCTTTTTGGCAATTGGCGCGATGTTGACGCAATTGATCAGCGGCAGTGTCGTCAGTGTCTCAGGCGCTTGACAGCGCTACACGCTGTCGGCTACAACTTGATAGATGAGACTCGATAGATGAGACTCGGTAGGGTACTGCCACGCTTCTTCAGGATTCAAATTCGACGGTGCCTGCTCGTCCAACAGGCTCGTCGTAGACCTCGGAGAATTATCCTTGGGGCAGGAGGCACCTCTCAGCGTGGGTGGGTATCCACCGATATTACAACTCTTAACATCACTGAGGATCGCGATTGGTCTCGGTATTTCGTTCCGCAGTCGATCGACGCACTTCTGGCGGAACATGTCTGGGAGCACCTGACAGAGGTGGAAGGCTTGAAGGCCGCGCGTCTGTGCTATCGCTACCTTAGGCCAGGAGGGTACTTGCGGATGGCGGTGCCGGATGGCCTTAACCCGGATCCGACGTATCAAGTGCATGTTCGGCCGCCTGCACAGGGTCATCTTAGCCTTTTCAATCATCGGCGCCTTGTATTGCTCTTGGAAGCCGCTGGCTTCAGTGTCGAGCTGCTCGAATGGTTTGACGAACAGGGCCGATTCCACACTCGCGATTGGGATGTAGCCGGCGGAAGGATCGAGAGATCATATCGTTTCGACGAGCGCCGTACAGTCTCCATCATCGTCGACGCGCGAAAGGATAGCGGCAAGTGAACGTTACTCCTATTACTTTCTTCCCGTCGGGCTCCTCCACCGGCGCCTTCAACGATTTGCGAGCAGCGACTCCTTTACTGCCAGGGGGAGCGACGAATGGGGCCTCACGCATTGGCCCCGTCGATCCTCTCGCATTTGACACCCGCCGCCGTCGTCTCCAGCAGCTCTGGGCGGCGGCAAACGCAATTGAGGGCGACCACTTGCCGGGACTGTCTTATGGGATGGGCGTAGGGCGGGCATCAATTGTAATTCTCCAAGGCAGGAGGATTATTTTGCCACGCAAGAAGGGTGTTCACCTTGACCTGGGAACCGGAGTCAAATCAGAACGACTGATGATGTGATGGATACAGCTCCGATTGTGTTATTCAGCTACTGTCGCCCGGGGCACACGCGACGCACAGTAGGGTCTCTGGCAATGAATCCACTCGCCGGCGAATCAGATTTGCTCGTCTATTCAGATGCCGCCCGTAATCCAGCGAAGCAGGCAGCGGTGGACGAGGTGCGCTCATATCTGAAGACGATCACTGGGTTTCGCTCGGTTACGGTCAAGCACCGTCCCGAGAACTATGGCTTGGCGAAATCCATAATACAGGGTGTAACAGAGGTTATGGCGGAGAAGCAACGGATTATTGTCCTCGAAGACGACATGCTTACCTCCCCGCACTTTCTCACCTACATGAACGAAGCGCTGGACAAGTATGCCGACGACAATCGCGTAGTCAGTATCCACGGCTATGCGTATCCGGTTAATCAGCTTCTACCTGAGTCCTTCTTCTTGCCTGGCGCCGATTGCTGGGGCTGGGGAACGTGGCGCCGGGGCTGGAAACATTTCAACCCGGACGGACGGTACTTGTTCGATTCGTTGAGGCGGCGCAAGCTTATGCGTACCTTTGATTTTAACGGCGCCTACCCCTTTTCGGAGATGCTGGAAGACCAAATAGATGGGCGGAATGATTCGTGGGCGATTCGGTGGTATGCTTCAGCGCTTCTAGCTGACAAGCTTACGCTCTATCCGGGCCGTAGTCTGGTTTGCAACATTGGACATGATGGCAGCGGCACTCACTGCGGCACGACGACCATAATGGACACTGTGCTAAGTGCAACGCCAATAAGTCTGGCCAATATTGCGGTGGAGCCCTCGCTAGAAGGGTGGCAGGCCTTCGCGCGATTCTTGAGGCAAGGACAGTCGGGGCCGCAGCGGTTGGTGCGCAGGATACTCTCACCAGATCAACTAAGGTCGATAAGGGCCCTCGCGCGCGACTGGACGCCGCCGGCCATGTCCAGGTGGATACGAAGCATCGTTGACGGGAACAAGGGATGACTCGCATCGGGAGCAATCGCACAATTGGCAAGATCGCGAGCCTGCATTGCAGCGTACCAGACGCGATGACGAGAAAATACTCGGGAAAGTACCCGACACGAAGCCGGAAGTGGAGGGCGCGAGAAGTGGCGGCCTCGCACTGGCCCAGCATTCGTTGAAGCGGACGGAAGCTCTCGTGGACTCGGGGAAAGCGATGCTAGTGGAAAATGCGCGTGTGACTCGAGACAAGCCGATGAAGATCATTGCCATCCTTGAGGACGACAGCGGCGCTGGGGGCGGCTTCAACCAGGCACTCAACGCGATCCTGCAAATGCGCGGGCTCTGTGAAGGACGTTTTGGCTTTGAGGTTTTTACCACGCGTTCCGCGAACCTGCCCCATCTGGTGAGAATCGGGCTAAAGGCACATGTTTTTCCCTGGTCTACCACTGATCGCCTAGTTCGAAGACTCAGTGCCAGTGGGTGGTGGCACAGCGTGCAGGCACGAATCAAATTGGTAGGTCCGTTGGAGAAGGCGCTCTTGGAGCATGGGTGTGACTTGGTCTACTTCGTTGCGCCCGGAAATGCGTCAGCAGGCCTACAGAAGTTGAACTACATCACGACTATCTGGGATCTGTGCCATCGTGATGCCCCAGAGTTTCCTGAAGTTCGCGATTTCAACACATTCTTCATTCGAGAACGTCATCTTCGAAACACCCTCGGCCCGGCGGTTGCTGTGCTGACTGACTCCGAGCAACTAGCAGGCGCAGCGGCTAGGCGCTACGGGATTGATCCTGATCGTTTCTTGCCCATGCCGTTTGCGCCCTCCCCGTTCATTGACCAGGCGCATAGCA
Organism: Myxococcales bacterium; assembly: GCA_003170035.1. Lineage (GTDB taxonomy): Bacteria > Myxococcota_A > Polyangia > Fen-1088 > Fen-1088 > Fen-1137. Next base: position 7,252 of record PMZX01000010.1, read on the forward strand.
CGAGCAAGGACGCGGTGCTGGGCAAGCACCGATTGGAAGAAGGCTATTTCTTCTACCCAGCGCAGTTCTGGGCGCACAAGAATCACATTCGCATTCTGGAGGCACTGCTTCTTCTCAAGGCAGATGGATGGAAGCCTCGGGTCGTTTTCTCTGGGAAGGACAATGGCGGTCGCGCTCATCTTGAAGCCTTCGTTTCGCAAAACGACTTGCAGGAACAAGTCATCTTCTTGGGTTTCGTTCCAGCAGAAGATCTGCGTGGATTGTATGAAGGTTCAACCGCCGTCGTGATGCCGACCTACTTTGGTCCGACGAACCTGCCGCCACTCGAAGCGTGGTCGCTGCGGAAACCCCTTGTTTACTCCGCGCATCTAGCTGGGCAGGCCGGCGATGCGGCGTTGCTCATCGATCCAGACAACGCGAATGAATTGGCGACGGCAATGAAGAGATGTAACGATCCTGGGGTGCGTGCGCGGCTTGTCGATTCAGGAGTGGCTCGACTGGAGTACTTCGCAACGAAGCGTGAGTCCGCCGAAAAGGAACTCTTGAGACGCCTCGACCAGTTTGCAGCGCGACTCCGCTGTTGGAAATAGACCTTGCCGTCGTCCAAGAAGCGGAGTCGAGATGGGATGGTTGGACTCAGGGGCTCGTTGTACGAAGTGCCTGGATCAGATGAAGCGCTACGTGGCGTATGTCGTCCTCTGACAGCGCGAGGCCGCTTGGAACGTAGAAGCCTTGCTGGGCGAGACGCTCGGCCACGGGATAGCTTTCACCCTTGAACAGCCCCATCCGCGTGAAGACAGGCTGCTGGTGCATCGGGTAGAAGAACGGCCGAGTGCCGATGCCGCGCGCCGCGAGCCGGCGCATCGCCTCCTCGGCATCGAAACCGATCCGTTCGTCCAGAACGAGGCCGTACACCCAGTAAATGTTGTCAGCGTATTCGGTGCGAGGCAGGGGCAGCTGCAGTCCGGGGACGCCGCGCAAAAGCTCCGTGTAGAGCCCGCCAATGCGACGCTTTTTCGCGACGAACTCCGTCAAACGCTCGAGTTGGGCAAGTCCGACGGCAGCCTGCAGGTTGGTGATGCGGAAGTTCCACCCTAGCTCTTCGTGGACAAACCTCCGCCCTGGAAGAAAGCACAGGTTGCGGAGGGCGCGGCAGCGTTCCGCCAGCGCGTCGTCGTCCGCGAGGATCATCCCGCCTTCGCCGGTAGTGACGTGCTTGTTCGGATAGAACGAGAAAACACTCAGGTCACCAAAGCTGCCGCAGGGCCGGCCGCGGTAGGTCTGGCCATGCATCTCCGCTGCATCCTCGATGATGCGCAGCCCGCGGCGGCGCGCGAGGTCGAGAACCGGCGCCATGTCGACCGGTAGGCCGTAGGTGTGCACCACCATGATGGCGCGGGTCCGCGGGGTGACTCGCTCCTCGATGCGGGAGACATCGACGTTCCAAGTGCTCGGATCGGCGTCGACGACCACCGGCACCCCGCCAGCCCGCACCACGGGCGCCGCGCACGAGATGATGGTCAGGGTGGGCAGAATCACCTCGTCACCCGGTCCGATCCGGAGGGCGGCTACGGACGCCTCCAACCCTGCGGAGCCGCTTGAAACGGCGACACCGTGTTTTCGCCCCACCCGGGCCGCGAAGCGCCGCTCAAACTCGGCAACGAAAGGACCGTCGGATCCGACCCACCCATCATCGATGCATCGCGTGAGGTATGCACGCTCGTTGCCGTCCAGAAGGGGCTGATTAACTGGGATCGACTTCGGCATGGTTGCCTCTGCGGCTACTTGGGGTTGCGGCTGGGCGTGAAACGAGACTTGTCGAGGTTCGCCGCATAGGGCCCCTGCTTGACTTCGATCATCTCGGCTTCCTCGAGGATCTCGAAGCCATGCCCAGCGCTGGCCAGCAGAATGACATCTCCCGTTTCAAGGACTCTGCTGCCCACGAGATCTCTGGCGTTGTCGTAGAAGTCGACCCGGACGCGTCCCCGTCTTATGACGAGGACCTCGTTCGTGAACAAGACTTCCCGGCGGACGCTGTTGTGAATGTGGGGCTCGATGATCTTGCCTGCGGGATGCCGCATGTACGCGAGCTGTTGCGAGAACGAGTCGGGAGTGAAAAAGTGAATTCCCGGCTCGCGAAAACTGGCTCGCACCAGAATAGCTGCGACTTGGCCGTCGACGTCGATCTGCTCCACGGAGCCCATGCAGTGGTGATACTAGCAGCGCGAGAGGATTCGACAAAGACAAGGCGCCTATCATGCCGCCTATCGGACGACCTGCGCTGCCACTTGGTCCGCCAGGCGGTCGCGATCACCGGGTGGGAGCAGCAGTCAGGGCCGTGACGGATCGACGCGGTGGGTCTGCAACCACGCGATTCCATGCAGATCGGGATGGAATTCCTCACGCAGCAAGGGGGTACACGGCCGAGAGTGGTTTGCCCCTTTTCCTTGATGCGCGTCACTACGCTAGATTTTCGCCCTGCTATCTTTACGGCTTGCGCTCGGCGCCACCGTCACAAGCCGCCACGTTCCCCACCCTATGTTTTCCGTCCTCATCCTTACGCTTGACGAAGAGCGCAACCTGCCAGCTTGTCTTGCCAGCGTCACCGGTTGCAACGACATCGTTGTTCTCGACTCCGGCTCCACCGATCGAACTGTCGCCATCGCCAGAGACGCGGGCGCTCGGGCGTTCGAGCGCGCCTTCACCGATTTCGCCGACCAGCGAAACTTCGCCCTCGAAACCGTCGCATTCAAGAACGAGTGGGTGTTCCACCTCGACGCCGACGAGCGCCTCACCCCCGATCTCCTCCGGGAATGCGACGCCGTTGCCGCCAACCTCAACCCGTCGCTTCGCTCCGATCCGGATCGACCCCTTCGCTGCGCTCCGATAACGCGCCCAGATCCTCCGGAATCAGCGCCCAGATCCTCCGGAATACGCATTTGCGTAGCTAGAAATTGGCTGGCACAGTAGTATNNATTTCTAATTGATGGAGAAACTGCGGTGAGCGTAACCATCGAGCCCCTGCACCCAAACCAGGCACCCTCGGTGCAGCTACCTTGGATGAGCACCACCGTGTCCGCCGACGTCAATACCACCTGGGGACCGGTTACGGCCCAGGTCGACGCAGGCAGCGTGCACTCAGACCGATTCGCTGCTTGGCTCGCTCTGCCAACCGTAGGCGCAATGAGTAGCCTATCACCGCTGCGGATCGAGCTTGAAGAGTCTTCAAGGAACCTCGACAACCCGAGTAACTGGCTCGACGCTTTGGGCTATCCCGCAGTTCCCGCACAGCGGTGGCTTTTTGGCGACACGACCGCTCTTTCCGACCCAGCCCCGGCAGCGGCGATGCTGTACGTAAGCTTGGATACCACCCCCTCGAATTCCATCTTTTTGCCGTGCGGGCGTGTGCACTTTGGCAGCTTTCATGCGGCGCCGAAGGGTGATACCAGCGAACGGCTGTTTCCCGCGGAATGCGATGAAACATTTTCTCCCAATGAGAAGGCAGTTGCATTCCTGTTGCTAGACTTGACGAGTTGCATGACGGGAATAGGACATGAGTGCGACACCATACCGAAGGGACTATGCGACCTGCCAATGTCGTGTGAAGATGCTTGTGGCACGAATTCTGCGGGCAAATTCAACTGTCGGCCGGTGGAGCGTGCGGAGTACACAACCACCTGCCTCTACGATGATGGCATGGGTGGGGTCCTGCAGTGCTATTGCCTCAGCCCTTGAGGGCTCCCATCTCCCTCGTGCCCTTGCTGCCACGGCCCGCTCCGCTTACACGGCTGCCAACCTGCCGGCTGAACTGGCTGTGGGCCGACGCAACGCGACGGCTGCACGTCTCGGCACGAACCGGGCGATGTCCTGCAATCA
>PMZX01000340.1 GCA_003170035.1 Myxococcales bacterium
TAGCCAGGCGGCGGGCCGTAGCCGGGCGGTGGGCCGTAGCCGGGAGGTGGCGGGGGCACGGCCTCGGCCGCGGAGGATGGCGGCGCTGGCGCGGCCTCGGCGGCAGGTGCCGGACTGGCTGGCGGAACCGCTTCGGCCGCCGCAGTGGGCGGCGCATCAGGCGTCCGGCCCTGTTGCGCGATGGCCGCAGTGTGAACGCCAAGCACGGCGAGCGTCGCGGTCGCGACAACCGAAACTCGCCTCAACATCCGATCTAGGCCGGTGGGTTTCATGACACTCTCCTTAAACTGCCCAATAGCATACTCGCAACTTACAAGATTGGTGCCATCATCCTGGAACTGCAATCTTCATGACGAGTCTGTGCCCGCGTGAAGTACAATTGGCCCGACCATGCCGAGCCCAGGCTCAGCAGGATTGTTCGCTTCGCTGCGCAGCGCCGCTCGACTGACCCAGGAACGTTTCTTGGTCGGGCTTGCCGACGCCGGGGAACGGGAGCGCGTGGTGGCCGCCCTCTCCGCTGAGGGGGCCGTGGTGGAACTGCCTTCTGCTGAACAAGCCCTCGACCGGCTGGCCGAAGAGTCTTTCGAATTGGCAGTGCTCGATGCAGAGGGTGCGGACGCACAGCGGGATCCCTTCGCCGCGGCGCGCGAGTTGCGGCCTTTCGCGGACGTGGTGTTACTGCTTCAGGGCGACCCAGATCGCTGCTCCGACTTCTACGCGCGCGAGGTGGCGGCGCTGCTCACGCGACCCCTGCCGGAAAGCGACGCGCTCCTTCGCGCCCATCTGCGCTGGCTGGCCTCGTGCCGGCGGGGCCGCACGCGCGAACTGCTGCTGGGAAATGCCATCAACACTCACCGCGTCTCGCTGGAGGCGAACGAGCCGGCGCTTGCCAGCGCGCTGGCGACAGCCCTGCGAGACCGCCAGCGCCAACCGTCGATCATGGTCATAGGTGACGCGGAACTGGCCAGGCTTGTGGGCGCCGCGACGGTTTCGACTTCGCCCGACGTGGTGGTGGTCGCGGTCGCAGCGGACGATCGGATGGACACACGCTTGCGCGAGGCCCGCAGCCGTGCCGCGGGCGCCGCGGTCGTGGTTGTCGATGCAACCCCGACATCCGAACGGCTGGGGGCGGCGGTCTATGGCGGCGTGCGCGCCTATCTTGGCCGGCCGCGGATGGGGGAGATCGGTCGCATCGTGGCCAGCACGGCGAGCCGTCGGCGCGCCGAGGTGATGGGCCGTCAGTTGGTCGAGACGCTGGCACGTTTTGGAGTCATGGACCAGGCGGAGAGCGCAGGCTCCGCGCCAGCAGCACCGCAGGACGTGGACGCGAAGCTGATAGCCGACACTGCCGTCGCCGAGCGCGGAGCCGTGGTCCCGTCGGCCCACGAAGTCCTGGTGGTCGACGATGAAGTCGTGGTGCTGACCGTGCTGCGCGAGATCTTGCGCCGGGGCGGCTATCGGGTGACCACGGCAGCCTCGGCCGAAGAAGCCATCGAAATGATGCAGAAGCGGCGTTTCGACCTGGTGCTCACCGACAAGAACCTCCCTGGTGCGTCGGGCCTGGAGGTCCTGCGGGTGGCGCGCACACTCGATCCCCAGCCCGCGGTCGTGATGATTACCGGATACTCGTCCTATGATTCAGCGGTGGAGGCCCTGGACATCGGGGCGCAGGACTACATCGAGAAGCCGATCCGCGACGTGGAGGCATTGCGCTTCCGGATCCGCCGCGCGCTTTCACGCCGCGATGAACAGCTCGCACGCGCCCAGGCCAGCTCAACGGTCGACAAGGCCCGCCGGGGCGAGAAGGGCCGCGTGCTGGTGGTGGAGGTGGACGGCCCGCGGCGCCAGCTGATTGCTGAGTTCCTGGGCCGCACCTTCAGCGTGACGGCGGCAGCCAATGGCGACGAGGCGCTGGCCCTGATTCAGGAGCAGCGCTACGACGTGGTGCTGGCCGACCGGAACCTGCCCGGCATGTCCGGCCTGCGCGTCATCGAGCAGGCTCAGCGCCTGCTGCCTCACTGCGCTTCCGTGCTCTACACCGCCTATCCTTCATATGAAACGATCAAGGAGGCGTTCGAGTTGGGCGTGGACGGCTATCTGGCGCGACCGAGCGAAGACCTCAAGGCGTTGGCGGAGAAGGTGGCGGGCGCGCTCCGCAGCCGCGGCGGGATTCTTCTGGGGTAGGGGCATGGAGGAGATCCGGCTTGCTCGTTCGGCGGCTCCACTCCCATCCTCGGTCCACCACGAGGAGGTTGCCATGCGGCTAGTCAGTCTCGCCATCGTTGGGATGCTGCTCGGTTCGCTTGGGTGCAGCGACAAGACGTCGGGTCAGTGCAACATCTGCCCCAACAACACCACGATCGACTTGGCGGCCTGTGCTGAAGAGGGGAAGAAGGCTGGTTGCGCTGTTGCCGAGATCAAGGAAGTGATCGACGATACGTGCAACATCGGCCAGGCCCCTATCACTCACAACATCTGCGTCTACTCAGACTGCTCCAGCAACCTGGACTGCAGCGCGGTCAGGACGTTCTGAACCGTTTCACCGGGGCGACTTTCCACAATCGGGTCGCGCGCCCAGTCGGAGCGTTCGGTGGTGGCCGTGGACGTCGTGGTGGTCGTTCTCATGGCCGGCGTGATCACAGTCGGCCACGGCCACGACCGCCTGCGGCTAGCGCAGGATTGCAGGGTTGCTGTTGACGTACGCCGGTCGACTTTGTTCTACTCTCGTCCCAAGACATCCGATCGACAGCGGGTGGCGACGACGACGTGAAGATCGCATTTACTCACAACCTTCGTCTTACGGATAGCGAGGACGAGGCCGAATTCGACACGGTAGAAACTGTCGACGCTCTTGCCGACGGCCTGCGCGCCGGTGGGCACGAGGTCGAGAAGATCGAGGTCACCGGCCCGGCCTCGCACCTGGCGGCGCGTTTGGAATCGTACGGGCCCGACCTCATCTTCAACACCGCCGAGGGCCGGCGCGGCCGCACGCGCGAGGCTTTCTACCCGGCGTTGTTCGAGGAGCTGGGTTTTCCCTACACCGGCTCAGACGCCTACGTGCTGACCGTCACACTGGACAAGTGGATGACCAAGCTCGTCCTGGGTGCTCAGGGCATCGACACGCCGAGGGCCCGTCTGGTGGTGCCCGACGATGTGCAACGCGGACGCGACATCGGCATGTTGGGCTTGGCCTATCCGGTTCTGGTCAAGCCCAACTACGAGGGATCCTCGAAGGGCATCGGTGACGATGCGGTGGCCCGCGATCCGCGCGCCCTGGCCGACATGTTGCCGCGGGTTCTGCGTCGCTACTCCTCCGGTCTGATCGTCGAAGAATTTGTCCCTGGCACCGACGTCACGGTTCCCTTTCTGGAAGGTGTGGGTGACGAAGGCGTGTTGCTGCCGGTCGACTACGTCATCGACCCGGCGGCCCGGAGCCGCTTCAACATCTATGACTACCGGCTCAAGTCTGCCGAGGCCAGCCGGGTGGCCGTGCGCTGTCCCCCCGACTTGCAACGTGACGTGGTGGCCCGCCTGCGCGCCATCTGCAAGCTGGCCATCCGCACCCTGGGCGTGCGAGACTTGGGCCGCATCGATTTTCGCCTGGGCGACGACGGTCGCATCTACTTACTGGAAGTCAATGCCCTGCCGTCGCTGGAACGTGGGTCCAGCACCTTCGCCGCGGCGGCGCGTGAGGGACTCGACTATCAGGCGGCGCTGGGTGCAGTGGTGGCCAGTGCGGCGCGACGGCAGGGGCTAACGGTCCCGCAGGTCGGTCGCCGCCGGCGGGCTCCCGAGCCTCTGCGCATCGGCTTCACCCACAACATGAAGCGCGTCGACTCCAAGGGCGGGGATGACGCCGAGGCCGAGTACGACGCCCCGCAGACCATCGAGGCCATCAGCCAGGCGCTCGAGAGTTACGGCCACGTGGTGGTGCCGCTCGAGGCCACCGCCGAGTTGCCCCGCCAGCTCACCGACTCGCCGGTGGATCTGGTCTTCAACATTGCCGAGGGGGTCGAGGGCCGCAACCGCGAGGCCGCGGTGCCCGCGCTGTGCGAACTGATGGGAATCCCCTACACCGGATCGGACGCAGCCACGTTGTCCATCGCGCTCGACAAGGCCCTGTCCAAGAAGGTGTTGCGCCAGCACGGCATCCTCACCCCCGAGTTCCAGTTGATGGAAACCGGACGCGAACGCCTGTCGCCCAAGCTGGTCTTCCCGCTCATCGTCAAGCCCAACCAGGAAGGCTCCTCCAAGGGCGTGAGCGCCCATGCCTCGGTGGTCGACGATGAGGCATCGCTGCGGGCGGTGGTGCGGGATCTGCTGGAGAAGTATCGTCAGCCCGCGCTGGTTGAACATTACGTGGCCGGTCGCGAATTCACCGTGGGACTTCTCGGCGACAAGCGACCGCGCGTGTTGCCGGCCATGGAGATTCTCTTCCTCGACAAGAACAACCCGCGACCCGTCTACGACTACCAGATCAAGCAGGAATGGGAAAAGCACGTCTACTACCAGTGTCCGGCTCATCTCTCGGCGGGTGAGGTCAAGGCCATTGAGAGGGTCGCGCGCGACACATTCGAAGCGCTTGATTGCCGGGACGTGGCTCGTGTGGATCTGCGCATGGACGAGGGGGGCAACTTCTACGTGCTTGAAGTGAACCCGCTGCCTGGCCTGACCCCCGAATACTCCGATTTGTGTCTCATCGCCAAGGCCGCCAACATCGACTACCGATCGCTGATAGGCGAGATTCTTTCGGGTGGGCTCAAGCGGCTGCGCGAAAAGCGTCGCGCCGAGGCGCGCGAGGCCGAGGCAGCCCGGGTCGTGCCGGGGGCCAACGGCAACGGTGAAGGCAACGGCAAGGGAGACGGCAACGGCAAGGGGGAGAGGGCAACCAGCGAAAAAACCCCAGCGGCTGTGCCCGAAACACCGTAGCGCGGGACCGGCTCATGGGTAGCCAATGAGAAAGCGTCTCCGCGATCTCGGCTTCGCCATCGGTCATCTGCCCACCGGATCGCTGAACGCGATCACCGACGTGCCCGGCGTGCGCGTGGGCCACACCACGCTCATCCAGGGCGAGGGACCGTTGGTGGTGGGCAAGGGGCCGGTGCGCACCGGCGTGACCGCCATCCTGCCGCCTGACCCCATCTTCGCCGAGCGGGTCCTGGCTGGCGCTTTCGTGCTCAATGGCGCCGGCGAGGTTTCGGGCCTGACCCAGGTGGTGGAGTGGGGCCTGCTCGAAACCCCGGTNNACGGAATACGACGTCATCATTCCCATCGTGGCCGAGTGCGACGACTCGTGGCTGAACGACGTCGTGGGTCGGCACGTGCGCTCCGAGCATGTCTATCGCGCCATCGAGCAAGCCGAAACCGGGCCGGCGGCAGAAGGCTGCGTGGGCGCAGGCACGGGCATGGTGACCTGTGACTTCAAGGCTGGCATCGGGACCAGCTCGCGCCGGGTGACCATTTACGGGACACACGGGAACGCCGACCCACTCACCTTCAGCCTCGGCGTGCTGGTGCAGAGCAACTTCGGCGTCATGCGCTCGCTGTGCATTGCGGGGGCTCCGGTGGGACAGATTCTCGAACCCGAGTTCTCTCGGGCCGAGAAGCGTACGCACAATGCCGGCTCGATCATCGTGGTTGTGGCCACCGATGCGCCGCTGCTGTCGTCGCAAATCAACCGCTTGTGCAAGCGCGCTGCCTTGGGGATCGGCCGGGTCGGGTCTTTTGCGGCCCACGCTTCGGGCGAGATCGTGATCGGCTTNNGAAGACATGACCGGTCCTTCCGGCCACTTCGCGCCTGCGTTGCCTCTCGATCGCCTGGCCGACATCCTGTCACGCCACCGCGAGGCCCAGAAAGTCGACCCGTGAACGTCCGTCGCATTTCCACGACATCCGCGAACGTTCTCGCCGGTGGCGGTGGTCGTGGTCGTGGCCGGACTCCCTAGCCAGTCGTCCCATGCGCATCGCCTTCTTGGTTCCCGACGCTAGGACCCAGCTGCCCAGTTTCGCTGGCATTCACCTGGCATGGGCCGCGCACCGTCGAGGGCATGAAGTCCGCTTCGTTTCGTCCCGCGACCTGTCGTTTCTCGACGACAACACCGTGCTCGCGACCACCGCGCGCGTGCGCGCAGGCGACTACCGCCGGCCGGCTGACTATCACGCCGCCTTGCTCTCGGCCGATGCCGTGCGCGAGGAGGACGCGCTCAGTTCCTTCGATGTGGTCTTTCTTCGTTACAACCCCCTGCGCGAACCCGCTGGTGAGCCGCCCTCGCCGGTCATCGACTTCTGCTGGCGCCTGCGCCTGAGCGGCGTGTTGGTGGTCAACGATCCCGAGGGGGTCCGGCGCGCGTGGGGCCGGCTGTATCTGGCCGACCTGCCGCCCGAGGTGCGCGCGCGNNTTTTTCCTGCGCCGGCGCCAGGCGAAGAATCTCAACCCCATCATCAGCGCGATTACTCGAGACGGCTACGCGGTTGCGCAGGAGTACCTGCCCGAAGCCGGCGCAGGTGAGAAGCGCCTGCTGCTGCTCGGGGGCGAACCCATCCGCGTGGGATCGCAGGTCGCGCTCTATCGGCGCCTGCCTTCGCCACACCTGCACCCGCGCGGATCGGTCTCGGTCCCGCCCGTGGGCGAGCCTTCGGCGCTGCGCAGCCGTCGCTGTCGATTCGGGCCAGCCGAGCAGCGTCTGTGCGACCTTTTGCGTCCCAAGTTGCTGGCCGACGGCCTGTATTTCGTCAGCGTGGACATTGCGGGCGACAAGATCCTGGAGCTGAACGTTTTCGCTCCTGGGGGCATCCACTCGCTGCGCGAGATCTACCGCATCGACGTCGCGGCAGTCATCATCCGCGATCTGGAACGCCGGGCGCGCCTGCGGGCGGTGTATCGCGGAACGCTCGATCCAGAAGCCGCGGGCGTGGCGTGATTCAGATAGCCGCTTACGGACAGTGACCCCTCGGACCACTTGAACGCAGGTAGCACGTCGAGACAAGATCCTGTAAGCTAGGATGCAAAACGAGGTTCCGCGTGACGGTTGGCGACAAGGAGACCAACGGCAACGTCGAGAACATTGCCGAGGCTGACGATCCCACCCGGGCCGCTGCGCCCGAGGAGGAAGTCGATGAAGAGCCATCGATTCCCAATCCGCCGACTTCGCCTGGTCCCATTCTGACCCTCTCACCGGAGGAGATCGGCCGCTTCTTTTTCCGCGCTCGACGGGATCAGGACACCGAGCGCTGGGACGTGCGCCTTGACGCCGCTTTGCGCGAGATCCTCGAACGCGCCAACGACTTCGTGCCCTCCGAATCGGGCGGCATCCTGCTCGACGATCCGCGTGCCAAGCTGGCCGGGATCCGAACCCCGCGGCTGACGTTCATCGCCACCTTTGGCCCGGGTACGGCACAGTTGTTGGGCAAACGTGTCCCGAGCGATCGCGGTTTCGTCGGACAGGTTTACCGCTCGGGAACACCGTTTCGTAGCGACGACCTGTCGTCTGATGACCCCTTGTCGATCGCGATGCCGGTGCGTGGTCCGGGCCGGCCCATCGCCTCGGTGATTGGGATGCCGGTGATCGTGGGCGAATCGATTTGCGGTGTCTTGCAACTCATCAACCGGCGCTCGGGCGGTCCCTACAGCGCGCGCGACAATGAGCTTCTGCGCATCTTCGCGGCTTACATGTCCTCGTCGATCCAGAACGCGCTGGACGCCATCCACGCGCGCGCCCTGGCCCGCCTGGATCACCTGACCGGCCTGTTCAACAGCCGGTATTTCCACATTCGCTTGGAGGACGAGATCGCGCACGCTGACCACAACGCCACGGATCTGTCGTTGCTGTTCATCGACCTCGACTACTTCAAGGAAGTGAATGATCGCTACGGACACCTGGCCGGGAGCTGGACTCTGCGCGAGGTGGCGCGTCTTCTGTCCGAGAACGCGCCTCCCGCGGCTGTGTTGGCTCGCTATGGTGGAGATGAGTTCGTGGCCATCCTCCCTGGCAGCGACATCCACCGCGCCGTGCAGACCGCCGAGGACTTGCGGCGGGTCATTGCCGAGGCGACCATCTTCGATGCTGAAGCGGACGGCGAGCAGACGGCGCAGCCCCTGCCCGGCGTTCGCGCTTCAATCGGCGTGGCGTCCTACCGCGAGCACTTGGCCCCCGGGGGCAACCAACGCCGGCGAGAGAATCTGCTCCTGCGCTTCGCTGACGCGGCCATGTACCGGGCCAAGGCCAACGGCCGCAACCGCGTCGAGGTCGCCGAGGCGGAAGACTGAATGGCGCCTGGAGAGGCAGCCGCTATCTTCGTTTCAGGGCCAGAACCAGGATCTTCAGCGCCAGCTTTTCCGGCTGGATCTGGTATCGCCCGGCTGCCACCATCTGCCGCAGCTCTTCAACTCTTGCCTGCCGGCTGATGTCAGCGCCCCGTGCCCCAATCGCCCGGGCAAAGTCCTTGCTCGAACCAGTGTGCAGCTGACCCCCGCTTGTGCGTGCCATACTCACACACATCGGCCCCGCTCACGGAATCTTGAGCCCGGTCTGGAGATGCTTCTAATTCGTTTTGGTTACGGATAGCTAGGCGGCTACCGAACCATCCAGGTCAGCCAGCGACTCGCGCAGGCGGCGGGTGGCCTCGCCATGGATCTGACAGACGCGCGACTCGGTGACTCCGAGTACGTGTCCGATCTCCTTCAGGTTCAGGTTCTCGCAGTAATAGAGCGAGAGGACTTGCTGCATCTTCTCCGGCAGATCATCGATGCCTGCCACCAGGCGTGCCAGTGTCTCGCGGTGGGCGGTCATCTCGAACGGGTCGGGCTGGCTTTCGTCGCGGGTGCGATCCAGAAAGTCAGGGCCGGCATCGTCGATCCCTACCACCGAGGAGCCGGAGAGTTTCTGTTGGCGTGTATACAGCTCCTGCACGCTCAGTCCCAGCGTTTCGGCCACTTCCGTGTTGTCCGGCGCGCGGCCAAGCTGCGATTCCAGCTTGCGGGTCGCTTCCCGCAACTCGTTGGACAGCCGCCGCATGTCGCGCGAGAGGGTATCGCGTGAGCGCAGATCATCGAGCATGGCGCCGCGAATGCGGAATTCGGCAAAGGCCTCGAAGCGATCGACCCGCTTGGGATCGAACCGTTCCGCCGCTTCCATGAGCCCAATCACACCGGATGAAATCAGATCGTCCATTTCAACGTGGGCGGGAAGACGGCGCGCGAGACGTCGTGCCACTTTCTCGATGTAGGGAAAGAACTTCGCCGCGTATTCCCGGCGTCGCGCTGCCAGAACCTTGGCTGATGGCTTGCGTGCTGTTCGTCTCTTGGCTTTCTTGCGGCTGACCCTAGGCATGTTGGCCGACCAATGCAGCGACCGTGCCACCGACGAGGAAAACCTAACCACCGAGGATCACGGGTGTGCAGGGGACGGTGAGTCACCTGATCGTCAGGGCAATGACGTTCGGATGAGCCCGGAACCGTCAACCGGGTGACAGTATGCGGTCTGCCGTGTCGGGTCCTCGCGTGCGGCGCATTGGCCACATCAAGGCTGACCGACCTTCCGGCGCCCTGACTTCCCTACCTGTGGGTTCACCAAGGTGGGATCTCGTTCTGATATGGGCTATGCCACACTTCTTCGGCGTAGTTTCTCCACGAGGGTGGTGCGATTCATTCCCAGCAGCTCGGCTGCACGATTCTTGTTGCCGCCGGTTCTTTGCAGCGCCTGCTCGATCAGGCGGCTCTCGAGTTGGGCGAGGAGCAGGCGCAGGTCAAGGCCGTTCGGGGGCAGATCGACCAGGGAAGGTCCCAGCTTGCTGACGTCGGTGCGCAGACTCGCGGGCAGGTCATTGATGGTCACCGCTCGGTCCTTTGCCGCCGCCACCAGACGGTCCACTGCGATGCCCAGCTGGCGTACGTTCTCCGGCCAAGGACAGGCACCCATCCGGACCAGGACCTCGGGCGAAAACGGCGGCACGTTGCGGCCTCGGCGCGCGTTGGCTGCGCGCCGGAAATGGTCCACCAAGATCGGGATGTCCTCGGGCCGTTCGCGCAGAGGTGGAATCTCTATCGGGATGACGTTCAGCCGATAGTAGAGTTCCGCCAGGAATTGGCCGTCGCGTGCCACCTGCTCCATGTTCTGGGTCGTGGCGGCCACGATTCGCAGGTTCCGTCCGGAAGACAGCGACAGGCTTCCCCATTCCTTCATCCCGCGCAACAAGACGAGCTGTGCCTCGCTCGACAACGCAGCGATGTCGTCGAGGAAAAGCGTGCCGTCGAGCGATGCCAGGATGTTGCCCACAGGCTCGGCGTCGGTGGAGCCGAACGGCTCTGGCTCCGCAGCTATGCGGGGGCTGCTTCCTGGCCGGACCGTAACAAAAGGGCCCGCCCGGCGCGCGCCGCAGGCGTGGATGAGACGGGCGATGACTTCCTTGCCGGTGCCTTCATCGCCGCGGACGAGCACGCTCGCGCCGGAATCGGCAGCCTGACCGATGCGCTCGAGGACCACCCGCATGGCCGGGTGCTCTCCGAGCAGGCACGCCCCGCTGGTCTTCTTGCCCAGGGTGCTGCTTGCTCGCTCTTGCAGCACGCGCCCAACGATCGCCACAGCCAGGTCATGGTGGCAGGGCCGAGGGAGAAACTCGCTGGCGCCTGCGCGAAAGGCTGCGACCACTTCAGCGACCGTACCCTGGCCGGCCATGGCCACGACCGGAGTCCACGGCTGGCAGGCCTGCGCCGTGCCTAGCACCTGCGCTCCGCCGTCGGGGAGATTCATGTCCACGATACAGATATCGAAAGCCTCTGCGCGCAGCCGGGCGCGGGCCGCCTCCGCAGTGGCAACCACAACGTTCTCGCCCTCCAGCGACGCGGCGACGTGCTGGAGGGCTGCCTGGCCGACGGAATCGGCGTCAACGAGAAGAAACCGGTTTCCCATGCCCCTGTAAATCCATCGGCGGAAAGAACCCGAGGCTGAAGCGACGGACCACCATGTCAGCCGACGCTCTCAAGAGTGCATCGGCCGCGGAGAAAGCAACAGCGATTTGCGCGCGATGCGCTGCGTAGCAGCGCCTCGACGCCATCGCAAGACAAGCAACCGTGCCTTGACGGAGAGCGTTTGACGACGGAGATTTGCGCGGACCCAGACAGGGGAGCCAGGCGACCCGATGCCACTCGAGTTTTCCGAAAAGGCGCATCAGCAGATCGAGCGACTGCTCACCCGCTATCCGACGCGGCAAGCCACCTTGTTGGGCGTGCTGTACGTGGCCCAGGACGAATTCGGCTTCTTGTCCGAGGAGGCGCTGGAACTGGTCTCGCGAACTCTGGATCTGCCGCCTTCGCATGTCTTTGGTGTGGCTACGTTCTACACCTTGTTTCTGCGCGAGCCGCCGGCTCGCTACCCGCTGCGTGTGTGCACCAATCTCGGCTGCACCCTGCGAGGCGGCCACGACGTCTTGCACCACCTGGAAAGGCGCCTGGGCATCGCGCCTGGACAGAGCACGCCCGATGGTCTGTTCAGCCTGAGTGAAGAAGATGGGCTCGGTGGTTGCGCGTACGCCCCTACCATGACGTGCGGCCTGCACCACTACGTCAACCTCACGCCTGAAAAGGTGGACCGCATCGTCGAGGACCTGCGGCGGCAAGCGAGCGAAGCCGTCCCGCACGGTCCGTCGTTGCCGCTGGCGCCTGCGCAAGGCGCGTCCACCTTGCCGGACTGCGGATCGGCGGGCAGCGGATACCGCGAGACGCCGGGGCTCAGAATCGTGACCAAGAATTTCGGCGTCCCTGACATCCGGAAGCTCGACGTATATCTGGCCCACGGCGGGTGGCAGGCCTTCCAAAGAGCCCTGGGCATGGGGCGGGAGAAGGTGGTGGAGGAGGTCAAGAAGGCCAATCTGCGCGGACGTGGTGGCGCAGGATTTCCCGCCGGGGTCAAGTGGGGTTTTCTGCCCAAGGACGCCCAGCGCGTGTACTTGGTCTGCAACGGCGACGAATCCGAGCCGGGCACCTTCAAGGACCGGGTGTTGCTGGGCAGCGACCCGCACCTGCTGGTCGAGAGCGTGGCCATCTCTTCTTTCGCGCTCGGGTGCACCCACGCTTTCATCTATATACGGGGCGAGCTGCGGCGCGAGGCCGCCATCGTACAGACGGCCATCGACGAGGCGTATGCGGCGGGTTGGCTGGGCCAGGAGAGGCAGAGCGCGAGCGGTTCCTTCAAGCTGGACATCACCGTGCACCTGGGCGCCGGCGCCTACATCTGTGGCGAGGAAACCGCCATGCTGGAGTCCATCGAGGGCAAGCGAGGCTGGCCGCGCAACAAGCCTCCCTTCCCGGCTATCAAAGGTCTCTTCGGCCAGCCCACCGTGATCAACAACGTGGAGACCTTGATGAACGTTCCCGACATCGTCACGCGCGGTGGTGAATGGTTCGCCAAGGCGGGCATAGGAAAGTCGGGCGGCACCCGCCTGCTGTGCGTGTCAGGGCACGTGAAGCGGGCCGGAGTGTATGAGTTGCCGATGGGTATCTCGTTTCGCGATTTGATCTACGACGTGTGCGGCGGCATTCCGCAGGGACGTGCCCTACGCGGGGTGATTCCCGGCGGAAGCTCCATGCCGCCGCTTGATGCCAGTGAGATCGACGTGCCCATCGAGTTCGACGCGCTCACCACCGATCCGCGCATCAAGGACGTGGAGGTGACACCAGGCGTGCCCTTTGAACTGGGAAGCGGTCGCCGGCTGAAGACCATGGCTGGCTCGGGCGGCGTGGTGGTGTTCGACGAGAACACCGACGTGGTCGGGCTGTGTGCCCGCATCATGCGCTTCTATGCCCACGAGTCGTGCGGGCAGTGCACGCCTTGCCGCGAGGGCACGGGCTGGTTGGCGCGCGTGTGCACCCGGCTGGCCGAAGGCGAGGGCCGCCCTTCTGACATCGATCTTCTGGCCAACGTGGCCAACGGGATCGCCGGCAATTCCATCTGCGCTCTGGGTGACGCTGCCGCGTGGCCCATGCTGGGTTTTCTCACCAAGTTCCGCGCTGACTTCGAGGCCCGGGTGAACAAGGCGGCCAAGGCGGTCGCGGCATCATGAACCTGGCGGCCCATACGGCGAGCATGGCCGAGACCATCGCGTTCGCCATCCTGAGCGCGAGTGTTCTTCTGGGCGGTCTGCTGACCATCACCCGGCGCAACCCGGTCAGCGCCGTGATGTCTCTGGTGCTGACCTTCGCGGCGCTCGCCGGCCTCTTCGCCACTCTCTCGGCGCACTTCCTGGCGGTCTTGCAGGTCTTGGTCTACGCCGGCGCCATCATGGTCCTGTTCGTATTGGTCGTCATGATGGTGAACCGCGAGGAGAGCACGCCCATCGCCCGGCAGGGGCTGGTCACCCGCGCGGTCGGGGTCTTGGCGGCTGGCTACGTGTTCTACCGGGTGGCCTGGCTGGTGGCTCGCGAGCGCGCCATGCCTTTGCTCGCTGCCTCGGCGACCCCGCCGGTGAAGGATTTCGGAACCGTGTCCTCGGTGGGGGCTTTGCTGTTCTCGGATTTCCTGTTCCCCTTCGAGGCGATTTCTCTGCTGCTCCTGGTGGCTGTTGTGGGCGGGGTGATGCTGACCCGTCATCTTGGCGAGGACAACTCATTCCGGGCTTCCTGATGCCGACCTACGCGTACATCCTGGTTTCGCTGGCCCTGTTCTTCGTGGGAACCTCCGGGGTACTCCTGCGGCGCAACGCCCTCATCGTGCTGATGAGCGTGGAGCTGCAGCTGGCGGCTGGCACGCTGGCGCTGCTGGCCTTCTCCCGGGCGCTGGGCGACCAGCGGGGACATGTGTTCGCTTTCTTCGTGATGGCCTTGGCTGCCGCCGAGGCCGCGGTGGGGTTGGCTATCCTGGTCAGCGTGTTTCGTACGCGCCGGACAGCGAACCTGGACGACGTGAATGCCTTGAAGGGGTAGGGCGGCGATGCTTTCCCAGCTACGCATCATTCCTCTGCTGCCCTTGCTGGGCGCCGCCTACCTGATCCTCTTCGGCCGGCACCACAGCCGCAGGGTCGTCCACCACATCGCCTGCATGGCGGTGGGGGCCGCTCTGGTGGTCTCGGCCGATGCGTTCTTCTTTGCCCTGCCCGCGCTGGTGAAGGAGGGCGGGCTGACCGACGTGGTGGGAACCTGGTTCGCGAGCGGCGATCTGCAGGTGGACNNACGGTCATACACATCTATTCGACCGGCTACATGGCCCACGACCAGGACTACGCGCGTTTCTTCGCGTACCTCAATCTCTTCTGCGGCGCCATGCTGCTCCTGGTTCTGGGCGACAGTCTGCCGGTGATGTTCATCGGNNTGGGAGGGCGTGGGCCTGTGTAGCTACCTGCTCATCGGTTTCTGGTACGGCGAGACCGCCAACGCCAGTGCGGGCAAGAAGGCCTTCATCACCAACCGTGTGGGCGACCTGGGTTTCCTCATCGGTATGTTCCTGCTCTTCCGCGCTGCCGGCACCCTCGACATTCCCGCCCTGGTGGACACGGCCCGCGCGGGCAGCCCGACGCTGACAGCGACGCTGTGGTGGGGACAGCCAGTGGCCTTCTGGGCGGCGCTGTTTCTCTTCCTGGGTGCGGCGGGCAAGTCAGCGCAGATTCCTTTGTACGTCTGGCTGCCCGACGCCATGGCGGGCCCCACGCCCGTCTCCGCGCTGATTCACGCGGCCACCATGGTCACCGCCGGCGTGTACATGGTGGCGCGGATGGGCGCGCTGTATCTTCTGGCCCCGGCAGCGCTGGCCATCGTGGCGGGGGTGGGGGCACTGACTGCGCTCTTCGCAGCGGTCCTCGCGTTTGGCCAGAATGACTTCAAGAAGGTTCTTGCCTACTCCACCATCAGTCAGCTGGGGTTCATGTTCGTGGGCGTGGGCACGGGCAACTTCGCGGGCGGCATCTTTCATCTGTTCACCCATGCCTTCTTCAAGGCCGGACTCTTCCTGTGTGCCGGCTCGGTCATGCACGCGCTGGCCGGCTCGGGCGACATCACCCGCATGGGTGGCCTGGCCGGCAAGCTGCCCTGGACGACCTGGGTTTTCCGGGTTTGCTGGTTGGCTATCTGCGGGGTGCCGATTCTTTCCGGTTTCTTTTCCAAGGACGCCATCGTTGCCGGAGCCTTTTCCACCGAGGTCTTCGGTCCGCATCTGGCCTGGGTCGGCCCCACAGTGGGTGCGGGCTTGCTGGCCGCCGCGCTGGGAACCGCGTTCTACATGTCACGGCTCTACTATCTGGTCTTCACGGGCGAATGCCGAGCTGACCCGCGCGCGCGCGAGCATCTGCACGAGTCGCCTGTCGAGATGGTGGGGCCGCTGGTGGTGCTGGGCTTGGGCGCTGTCTTGGCCGGCATGGTGGGCGTGCCGCCAGCGGTGGCCGGATCGCACGGCGATCTGATCGGCCATTGGCTGGCGCCTGCGGTGGGCCCCAGCCTGGAAGTGTCGAGCGGTCTCGAATGGCGGGTGATGGTGGCATCGACCGCGATCGCTCTTGCGGGCATTGGACTGGCGTGGCTGTTCTTCGGCGGTGGCGCGCGCGAGCCGGCGCGCCGGTTCGTCGCGGCCTTGCCCCGACTGGTGGCCGCCGTGCGCGGCAAGTTCTTCGTCGACGAGATTTACGGGGGACTGGTGGTGCGGCCCCTGAGGGGGCTGGCGCAGTTGCTCTTCGTGGTCGTGGATCGCATCCTCATCGACAGGCTGCTGGTCGGTGGCTGGACCGTCCTGGTCGACCTGATCGGGCGGTTCCTGCGTCTGTTGCAGGCGGGTGATGTGCAGCGCTACCTGGCCGTCTTCGCCATTGGATTGGCCGCGCTGGTCTACGTGATGGCCCGTCCCGCCGCTCCCTCAGAAGTGAAGATACGCATCGACGGCCGCGGCGCCGTGGTTGAGCTTGGCGATCGCGAAGCCACCCCGGGCAAGCTCCACTATGGCTTCGACTTCGACGGCGACGGGCGAGACGATCGCGCCGGTCCGACTCCCAGCGCGACCTGGTCCTACGCCCGTTCCGGGCACTATCGGCTGCGGGTTCGCATCACGGATCCGCAGTGGAACACGGCTCGAACCATCGAGAGGACCATCGACATCCGGTAGGCCATGACTGATCTCACGTTGACTGTGCTTCTGCCCCTGCTCGGCGCCATCGTGGTGATGGTGGTACCGCGGGGTGAACGCACCAGCCGACCCATCGGGATCGTCGCAGCGCTGGTCAGTCTTGCACAATCACTGCTGGTCTTGCGTGCCTTCGACAAATCAAGCGGCGCCTTTCAGATGCAGGTCGATCAGCCCTGGGTTCCCTCCCTGGGAATCCATTTCCATCTGGGCGTGGACGGCATCTCGTTGTGGCTGGTGCTGCTCACCACGCTGATGGTCTTCTTGACCCTGCTGTCGCCCCAGGCCATGGGCCTGCACAAGACCCGCAGCCGGGAATTCACCGTGGCCATGCTGGTGCTGGAGACCGGCATGCTGGGAACCTTCCTGGCCATCGACCTGTTCGCCTTCTACGTCTTCTGGGAGCTGATGCTGATCCCGATGTATTTCATCATCGGCGTCTGGGGCGGCGAGCGGCGGCTGTACGCGGCCATCAAGTTCGTCATCTTCACCCTCACGGGATCGCTGCTCATGCTGGCAGCCATTCTGTACCTGTACGTGCAAGTGCACGCGGTCACCGGGCAGTGGACCTTCGACTACGCGACCTGGATCACCATCACACTGCCGCGCGGGGCGGAACTGCTGTGTTTCCTCGCCTTCACCCTGGCCTTCATGATCAAGGTGCCGCTCTTCCCGCTGCACACCTGGCTGCCCGACGCTCACGTGGAGGCGCCCACCGGCGGCTCGGTGATTCTGGCTGCAGTGCTGCTCAAATTCGGTGCGTACGGCTTTCTGCGCTTCGCCCTGCCGTTCTTCCCGCTGGCTGCCGAGCAGACAGCCCCGATCATCGCCTGGCTGGCGGTGGCGGGGATCATCTTTGGCGCGCTGATGGCCTACGTGCAGGATGACATCAAGAAGCTGGTCGCCTATTCCTCGGTCTCACATCTCGGCTTTGTGGTGCTCGGGATCTTGGTTCTTTCCGAAAAGGGGATCGAGGGCGGCATCTTCCAGATGCTGGCCCACGGGATCTCGACTGGTGGACTGTTCTTCGCGGTGGGGATTCTCTACGACCGCCGCCACACGCGCCAACTGGGCGACTTTGGCGGGCTGTGGAAACAGACGCCGGTGTTTGGCGCCTGCTTCCTGGTCCTGGTATTGGCTTCGGCCGGGCTGCCGGG
>PMZX01000118.1:0-8694 GCA_003170035.1 Myxococcales bacterium
CGGCGCGCTCGGGATCGTCGCGCATCAGCCAGACGAAGGACTGATAGGTGCGCAGGTTGGTCGCCAGGTAGCGATCACCGGTGCGATCGGCATCCGCGGTGTAACGATCGAAACGTTCGCCCAGCTCGCGCAGCCGGCCCGACAGCCGCAACGAGAAGCACGCGAACGAACGCGTGGTGGCCAGCTCCCAGCCCACGTTCAGACAGTGGGTAAGCAGGTACTGCTCGACCGCGACAAGCTCGTTCGCCACCGCGTCGAACTCGCCGGCAAAGTAGCGCACCATGGCCTTGCACATGCGCGCCAGCCCGATGGTGGCCACGTCCGCGGACCGGCGCGCCAGCACCTCGGCCTGCGACACCAGGCGAATGGCCCAACCCAGGCGCGCGGTCCCCAGCGCCGCAAGCTGCCCGGCCAGCACGCCCAGTCCCTGCGCCACGCGCCGGATGTCCCCAGCCTTGAGCGCCAGCAGGAGAAAGCGCAGCAGGAAATCATCGGCGCGCAGCGTGTCCACCACGCCCAGGCCGGTATTCACCGACCACAGCACGTCGAGCAGGCGAGCCTGCCCGTCCGGAATATTGGCGGCCGGCCGTTCCTCGAACTCGACTCCGCGCACGCGCAGCCACAGCAGGCGCCAGGTCACCGCCAGAAGGGCGCGCCGCGGTCCGCGCGCCAGACGCAACCCGGCCTGGTCCAGCACCTCACGCAAGATCTCTAACCCGCGCACAATATGGCCTCCGCGCAGCAACTGCTCGGCCGCCAGGTGGTGCAGCCGCAGCGCCGTCTCGGGCCCGCTCAACGCGGCGGCCTTCTGGTACGCGTCCGCCGCCAGCGAAGGCAGCCCGCTCGCGGCCTGGCAGTCACCCAGCGCCTGCAGGAGTTCGCGCCGCGCCTGCTGATCCGACTCAAGCGCGGCCGCGGTCTCGTAGAGCTGTGCGGCGCGATCGAAGGCCAGCTTGGTGCGCGCCTGGATCGCCGCCTCGCGCGCGTAGTACTTGGCGCGCTCGTGGTCGGCCGCCTCCAACCAGTAGCGGGCCAGCATGTCGGTGCGCTCGCGGCCCCACTTTTCCATGGCGTGCGCAATGTCGGTGCGCCGCTGGTGCAGCGCCGCCGCGTCCAGGCTGCCCAGCACCGCCGCGCCGACGCGGTGGTGGTAGGGCTCGACCACGTCCGATCCCTGTCCGCCGCCGCGCCGGATCAGGCGCGCCTGCACCAGTGCCGAGATGCCACGCTCCCAGCCCTCGGAGCCAATCGCTAGGGCGGCCGCGTCGGCCAGCGCCTTCTGCGGCAGCGGATCGCCGGCTACCGCTATGACCTCGAGCAAGCTCTGGCTCTCGGCGGGCAGCGTGCGCAGGCGTTCGAGGATCAAGGCGTCCAGGCTCACGGCGTTCCCGGCCAGAAAGTCCGCTGGCCCGCCCCGGGGCAACACCACGTCGCACAGGTAGCGTATCAGCTCCAGGGTGAACAGCGGGTTGCCGCCCGCCTCCTGCAAGACTGCTTCTGCCAGGCGCTGCTTGACCGGCTGGCCGATCTCGCCCGAGTCGGCCAGGCGATCCACGAGGGCCGAGGCCGCCTCCGGCGACAGCGGACCCACCTCCACGCGCTTCACCGCGGGATGTGCCAGGATCTCACGCAACGAACTTGCCAGCGCATCATTCTCCGAGACCGGCCGGCAGGTGGCTACCAGCATCAGGCCGGGCACGCCGGTGTGCCGCAGCAGGGTCTGCAAGAGCGCGAAGCTGTCGCGATCGGCCCACTGCAGATCGTCGATGAAAGCCACCACCGGCTGCCGCTGCGCCATGCGCGTCAGCAACTCGCAAAAGACGGCAAACGCGCGATTACGCAGTTCGGTCGCATCCGGCACCTTGGGCAGCCAGAAGCGCGCGTGCTCCAGCGGGTCCAGCCGGCGCAGCACCGGGAAAATCTCCGACAGGTATGCTGCCCCCTCGGGCAGCACCTGCACTATCTCGGCGGTGCCGAGCTTGACCAGGCTGTAGGCGAGCGCGTCCACGATGCTGTCAAAGGCCTTGAAGGGCAGCGTCTCGCGCTCGTGGCAGCGGCCGCGCAGGATGAGAGGCCTGCGAAACGGATCGGCGCTGGCTGCGATCTGATCCAGGAAGCGCTCGACCAGCGCGGTCTTGCCGATGCCCGGGTCGCCCTCGACCAGCAGCAGGGCAAGGTTGCCAGCGCACGCGCGGCCGTAGCCACGGCGCAAGGCCTGCATCTCCGCCGTGCGGCCGATGAACACCGGGGCGCCAGCAAGCACCGGCGCACTTTCGATCTCGGATAGCGGCACGGGCGTAGCGCCTACGCTGAGCTCAGCCAGGATCTCCGCACCGCTGGGCCGCTGCGCCGGATCGCGCCGCAAAAGCTGCATGCACAGCCGGCTCAATTCGGGATCGGCCAGGGGATTGACCTCGACGGGTGCGGGCGGATCCTCGCTCTGCTTCTTGAGCAGAATGTCGATCAGCGCGCCCGCATGGGGCAAGCGGCCGGTCAGCACCTCGTACAGCATGGCGCCCACTGCGTACCAGTCGGCCGAAGGCTGCGACGGTTTGTCCTTCGCCTGCTCGGGCGCCATGTAGGCCGGAGTTCCCAGTAGCCCTTCGCCTCCGAGCGACCGCGTGCCGGTCTGTCTGGCCAGACCGAAATCCAGTACCACCACCCGGCCCTCCGGTGTCACCAGCACGTTCGACGGCTTGAGATCGCGGTGGATGCAGCCGGCCCCGTGCATGGCGTGCACCCCGACGCAGAGCTGCTGCAGCGCCATGCGCAGGCGCCGCCGATCGGGCTGCGGGCGGGACGTCGGACGCGCGGGATCGTTGCGGCGCAGGGTGTCCTCGTTTTCCGACATGGACGGCACCGGCACCTCGCCCGTCGACGATGGGCCCAACAGATAGCTGTCGAACGGCACGCCTGCCACGTACTCCATGGTGAAAAACCACAGCGGGCCCTCGCAGATCAGCTCGTGCAGCGTGGCCAGGTTGGGGTGCTTGATGTCGGCCAGCGAACGGAACTCGGTCTTGAACCGGTACAGGTCCATGCCGCCCGACAGATCCAGCAGCTTCAGCGCTACTTCCGCGCCCAGTTGCCGATCGAACACCAGATACACACTGCCCATGGCCCCGCTGCCGAGGAGACGGATGACTTTGAACCGGTTCGTGCCGACGAACGCCATCGCTAGTGCCCGGCCGGGAGCTTGGCGTGCAACATCGGCCGTAGTGTACAGCATTGCAAACCGGCTCCTGCTACCGCATGCGGGAAGACGTGAGGGTGGACCGCTGCAACTCTGCGGCGAGGCGCCCTACGCCTTACATTGACCTACTCGGCTCTCCGAATTGGCTGAGCCACACGACAAGGACACCCACTACGTTTTGTGGCTAGGGCTATAATCCCTCAGTGGAGGTCAACATGACTCCGAAGACACATTCTCTCGTCCTCGCATTGCTAGTTGGATCGTCTCTGGTCTTGGGATGCGGTGGAAGTGGCACACCGGCCCCCCGTGCGGACGCAAGCACTCAGGGCGGCGGCGCCGGCGCTTCAGGCAGCACGGCCAACACTGGTGGGACAACCGGAGCAGGCGGACAGACAACCACCGGCGCCAGTACCGGTGGCTCCTCGGTGGGAGGTTCGGGCGGCAGCTCTGCCAGCACCGGCGGCGTTGCTACGGGAGGCGTGGGTACCACCGGAGGAGGTGGCGGTCAGGACACTGGCCAGCCTGGCGGAAACACCCAGACCGGGGGAACCACGGAGACTGGCGGCACAGCTGCAAAAGGTGGCAGCACGGCTGGCGGTACGACTGCTTCAGGCGGTACCACGGTTGCGGGCGGCTCCACCTCCGCAGGAGGCAGCAGACCTGTTGGTGGTGCCACCGATACCGGCGGCACTACCGCTGCGGGCGGCTCCACTGCTGCAGGTGGCTCCACCGCCGCGGGTGGCACCACAGCCGCCGGTGGCTCCACTGCCACAGGCGGCACTACTGCGGCAGGTGGCACCACTGCCGCGGGCGGCACCACCGCTGCAGGCGGCTCCACTGCTGCAGGTGGCTCCACCGCCGCGGGTGGCACCACAGCCGCCGGTGGCTCGACTGCCACAGGCGGCACTACTGCGGCAGGTGGCACCACTGCCCTAGGCGGCACGACCGCCGCAGGCGGCTCCACTGCCACAGGTGGCTCCACTGTTCCTACAGGTCGGCTCCGAAAAATCCTGCCCTTGGACCTGGGCTGGCTGTTCAACAAGGGTGATGCGCCCGGGGCGGACCAGGCAGCTTTCGCAGATACCACGTGGCGTCCGGTGAACCTCCCGCATGACTGGGCCATCGAGGGGCCGTTCTCCCAATCTGCCGCAACCACCGGTCGCGGCGGTTATGCGCCGTCGGGAATCGCTTGGTACCGAAAGCATTTCACTCTTCCGCAAGACCTGTCGGGCCGCCGAGTCTTCATTGAATTCGACGGCGTCATGGCGAACGCCAGCGTCTACATCAATGGCGCTCAGCTGGGGAATCATCCGTACGGCTACGTGAGCTTCCGCTATGACATGACGGCGAACGCCAAGTTCGGAACAGCGGAGAACGTGCTCTCGGTCAAGACCGACACCTCCGTGCAGCCAGCCTCACGCTACTACGCGGGTGCCGGAATCTACCGGCACGTCCGCATCATCGCGACCGATCCCGTGCATGTCGATCAGTGGGCCACCTACGTCAGCACGCCCGCACCAACGACTGCATCGGCGACCGTCAAGGTCACAACCTCGGTGGTCAATTCGGGCACGTCGTCGCAAAGCGTGAGCGTGCAGGGCATCGTGAGCGACGCCAGCGGGACAGCACTCGCACCCGTCGCGGCAGCGGCACAGACCATCGCTGCGGGCGCATCGGCCAACTTCGCGTTCGATGTTCCCGTCACGAGTCCCAAACTATGGTCCCCCGATGCTCCGAACATGTATCAGCTCGTGACCAACGTCCAAGCGGGTAGCACCACCGTAGACGATGACGTCACCCCGTTTGGGATCCGGAGCCTTGTATACGACGCCACGACTGGCCTGAACATCAATGGCAAGAACACCAAGTTCAAGGGCGTCTGCTTGCATCAGGACTACCACGGGCTCGGGCTGGCCGCGCCGGCGCGGGCCATGCAGAGGCGGATCGCGCAGCTCAAGACCTACGGGGTGAACGCTATCCGCACCGCCCACGATCCGCCCAGTCCAGACTTCCTCGATCTTTGCGACCGGATGGGCATTCTGGTCATGGACGAGTTCTTCGACGTGTGGGTCGGACGCAAGTACGGCGACGTGGGCGACGACTCCGCCTTCTTCAGCAAGACCGCCACCAACCCCACCGGAATGCCTGCGGTGCCCGGGACGCCCACCGGCGCACCGTGGTACCAGGTCGATGTGACCGGCATTGTCATGCGGGATCGCAANNCGCGAACTCCTATCCTGACCAAGATGGTTTCCATCTGTCACACCCTCGACCCCGGCCGTGCGGTCACCCAGGCCCTCTTCCGGCCCTCCGACAATGGTGACATCACGGGAGCCACCAGAACCCTGCTCGACGTCTTCGGCGGCAACTACCGAGACACCGAGGTCACTGATGCCATGGGAAGAGCGCCGGCGCGCGCCGGCGTGCTTACCGAGATGGGCACCGAGACCGCCACTTGGAACACCGTCACGGGCAACCCGGCGCTCACCGGCGAGTTCATGTGGACAGGGGTTGACTATCTGGGCGAACAGGATGGCGGTTGGCCAAGCATCGGGGGCAATGGGGCACTGCTGGACGAACTGGGGACTCCCAGGAGTCTTGCCTTTACCTGGCAGGGGATCTGGGGAGCGCCCACGACCACGTTCAGCACAGGAGCGACAGCGGGCAAGGTGGCGCTCAGCGCGGATCACACCACGATCACGACCGACGTGAACGACGTCGCCTTTGTCAAGGCCGCTGTGCCCACCGCTACTGCCGCCGTGACTTTCTCCATTACAGGGCCCGGCACCATCATAGCGGTGGACAGCGGGAGCGGTCAGCAGGAGACGTTCCGTGGAAACACGCGCAACGCCTTCGGAAACCTGGCCTTCGCGATCGTCCAGGCAACCGGCGCCGGAACCATCACAGTGACGGCCACGTCGGCGGGGCTGACCAACGGCACCGTGAACATCACGGCCACTGCGGGCGCGTGGGTTCCGTGTTCCGGAACCTGTGACTAGCCACTGGGCGTTGGTCAGCGCATATACTCCACAGCAACAACAAGCGTCTAACGGGACGCACCGACAGAAATGGAGCCGTGCGATGACCAACTGGTCCACGCGATGTCTGGCTTTCGCCCTGATGGCAGGGCCGTCTTTGCTTCTTGGCTGTAGCAGCAGCGGAAACGGCAAAACTGGCGGCGCGACCAGCACCGGCGGCGCGACCAGCACCGGCGGCACCACCGGCGCTGGCGGCACAACCAGCGCAGGCGGCACCACCGGAACTGGCGGAGCGACGAACATTGGCGCTACGACCAGCGCGGGCGGGACGACCGTCAGCGGTGGCACCACCGGCACCGCCGGCGCGTCCAGCATCGGCGGCACGACTAGCACCGGCGGTGCGACCGGCACCGGCGGCGCGTCCAGCATTGGCGGCGCGACCAGCGCTGGCGGCGCGACCGGCGCTGGCGGCGCGACTGCCACAGGCGGGACCACCCGTGCAGGCGGCACGACCAGCGGCGGCGGGACGACCGTCAACGGCGGCGCCACCAGCACCGCCGGCACTGGCGGAACGACCCGAACTGGGGGTGTCACCGGCGCTGGCGGAACGACCACCAGTGGCGGCACGGGCATGGGCGGCGCGACCAGAACTGCTGGAGCGACAGCCACAGGCGGCGCAGGCACGGGCGGCGCGACCAGCACAGGCGGACTGGCCACAGGCGGGACGGCGGGAGGTACGCCCGCGGCCGGCCGGCGTGAGATGGAGAGTCTCGACCGTGGCGTGATCGCCATCAACCAGGGCGGCGGAAAGGTCTACATCGGGTGGCGGATGTTCGGGCTCGACCCCGGCAGCATTGCGTTCAACGTGTACCGTTCGACTGCGGGCGGCGCGGCCGTCAAATTGAACGCCTCGCCGATTGCCGCCACGACCGACTATGTTGATACCGGTGCCGATGACACCAAGTCCAATGCCTACTCTGTCACGCCCGTAGTAGGTGGCGTAGAGCAAGCCGCCAGCGCTGCCTACACATTGGCTGCCAACGCTCCTGCGCAGCAGTTCCTCTCAATCCCGCTGCGCGATGGTGGTCTCAACTACTCGCAAGCGAACGTGGGCGATATCGACGGGGATGGCCAGTATGAGTTGGTTGTGAAATGGAGCCAATCGGCCAATGTGGATCCTGGGTCTCACACCACCGCGACTGCTGTCGTCTATGTCGACGCCTACAAACTGAACGGCACTTTTCTTTGGCGTGTGGATCTGGGATGGAACCTGGAGTCGGGCAGCGACTTCACGCCCCTGCTGGTCTACGATGTCGATGGTGATGGCAAGGCGGAAGTCATCACCAAGACCGCCGAAGGCACAAAGGATGGCACCGGTGTGACCATCGGTGACACCGATGGCGACGGAAAGACCGACTATCGCAACTCCGACGGTCGCGTGCTCAGCGGACCTGAGTTCATGTCAATCTTCCGAGGCACCGACGGCAAGGAATTGGTCCGGACGAACTGGATTGCCCGCGGCAGTGTCAGTGACTGGGGCGACAGCACGGGCAACCGGAGCTGTCGTCAGCAAATGGGAATTGCGTACCTCGACGGAGCACATCCCAGCATCATCATGGCGCGCGGGGTTTATGCATATCAGGTCGTACAAGCGTGGGACTACCGAAGTGGCGCCCTGTCCAAGCTATGGACCTGGGATAATGGCGGCAAGGGGCAGTCAGGGGAGTGGTATTCCTCGGCCCAGTGCCTGCGCATGGGCGATGCCAACGGCGACGGGTACGACGAGGTTCTGAAAGGTCCGCTGGCGTTGGATCACACGGGCAAGACCTTGTGGGACCAGAAGTTGATCAAGGGACATGGCGACTTTTTTCATATTGGGGTATTGAACCCTGCCCGAAGCGGTCTTCAGATCTTTCGCGTGCTGGAGGCCGCGCAGGCCAACGGCGTGGCGATGCTCGATGCTGCGACCGGAACAGTCCTTTGGGGAAAGACCATTGCCGGCGACGCCAGCCGGGGCTACAGCTCGCACATCGACTCACGACAGAAGGGCGCCCAATGCTGGGCCGGACAGATCAACAACGACCTGTTGAACTACGATGGCAGCGTGCTCTGCAGCGGAACCTCGCCCTCCAACGGCGACCATTGGGCTCCGATCTGGTGGGAAGGCGGCCTCACTCGTTCGATAACCGACGAATTCTCGGGCAACGATGGTGTTCACATCAACCGATGGAATGGCGCGACCTGCAGCCTGACCGAGCTGATGAAGACTGGTTCGGGGACCAGGCTCACGCAGACCATCGCGGACATATTGGGCGATTGGCGCGAAGAACTGGTGATTGGACTCCCGAACGAGATTCGCGTTTACACAACGACGATCCCGGCAGGCAATAGGCTCTACACGTTGATGCACAACCCGATGTATCGGGTCAACGTGGGACAATCGGCCCAGCGCAATTTTGGCACCGGTCTTCCTGACTACTATCTCGGCACCGGCATGACCACGCCCCCGGCGCCCGACATCAA
>PMZX01000118.1:8754-10657 GCA_003170035.1 Myxococcales bacterium
CAGAAGACGCAGCCTTCGTGGTGCCCGGGCCGGCCTGCCCACCAGATCCGCCGTTGCTGGCCATGCCGGTGGTCCCGCCCGCGCCAGTGGTCCCACCGTTCCCCGATGTGCCGGTGGTCCCGCCCGCGCCAGTGGTCCCACCGTTCCCCGATGTGCCGGTGGTCCCGGCCCCGCCGGTGTCCCCACCGCTGCCCGTGCTTCCCGCTGGGCCTGTGGTTCCGCCAGGGATTCCACCGGTCGCGACCGTCCCTCCTGGGGGGCTTCCGCCTGTACCCGTCGGGCTTCCGCTTGTGCCCGTGGGGGTGATGCCGCCTGTCGCGCTACTTCCGCCGGTGGCAGTGGTTCCTGCCGTGCGGGCGGTTCCGCCCGTGGCAGTAATTCCGCCGGTAATCGTGGCTCCCGCTGTGCCCGTGTTGCCACCGGTGCGTGTAGTTCCGCCCGTTCCCGTGCTCCCACCGGTGCCAGAAGCTCCACCCGCTCCTCCCGAACCGGTGGTTCCGCCCGTGCTTCCCCCTGCGCCGCCGTCGGGCGGGCTTTGACCGTCCTGTGCAAAGACGGTCGCAGCTGGCTTGGCCCCATTCACGGTATTGACGATCAGGTTGTCGAACAATGCCGTCGTCTTTGCGGCCGTGCCGAGCCCGACGTTGCCTTTCGAGTACTTGCTATCCGTGGCCGTCAGCACCTGGGTGCCGTCGACCAGACCTTTGATCGAGGTTCCCTGGAAGACCAGCTTCATGTTGTGCCAACTGCCCGCGGCGAGAGTGGCCTGTCCGGTCGCCAGCGTCGTTGCGGTGGAGGACGATGTGGTCGATGCATAGAGGGTGCAGGCTCCGGTCGGACTCATGGTCATGCTGTAGGCGTTTGGACTGGTGCCGTAGCCCGTGCCAGTCGAACTGACTCGCCCCAACAGTGACGCCCAACCCGATGTGGTCTCTATCGAGACGTCTGCGCTGACCTCATAGTCCGTCCAGGCGGTATTGCCCACGATGGTGTACGGATTGGTTTCCGGAGCCCAGCTCTGCGCNNGGCTGACTCACCACCTGTCGCAAACACTGCCCAGTTCCGTCGGGACGCTTGAAGAGCTCGAACCCGCCCGCGATGTCTGAGTGGTAGTACGGCCGATAGCCGACTGCCTTGAAGTCAGCGTAATGATCGTACGTTTCGTAGTAGGGCATCGGGAAATTCGCCGCCGCCGGGGGCGTGGCCGCGCCCTTCTGCTGACCAGTCGTCGTGCTGATCGTATAGATGGAATTTGCATCGAGCGCCACGGTGAATGAGCCGTTGACCGGGGTGATGTCCGGCTGCTTCTGGAACTGGGCAGTTGCATTGCTGCGCCAGACGGAAACCGTCCCGGTAGAAAGGCCGCCCGTAACGTTGAACGTGACGTTCTTTGTCGCCGTCGCCCCCGACGTCTGCGCGATGACCGTGTAGTCGCCGCCACTGGGCGCCATCATCGTGACGTAGTTTCCACCGCCAGAGAAGTTCCCGCACGCGGCGTCCAGGTACTTCCAGCCGACCTTGGTGAACTGACCCACGTGGGCATAGCCCCAGAGGGCCGGATTGATCGTGTAGTTGCCGCTCCAAGGAGAGCTCGCAACGCCCACGGTCACGTCGTAGAACGGCTCGTTCGAGTAGAACGCGGTGATGAGATACCAGTATATNNATCTTGCTATTGACGTAGTTGAAATTGAACGCGCTGACGATGTCGATTGCGCACTGAAAGCCGTGTTCGTACACGTGCTCTTCGGTGTCCCAGATTGGTTTGCCGATGGCTATGACGTTCGCGGGCGGCGGGGTTCCCGACGTGGAGCCGTACGACGCCGTGGTGTGGCTGCCGATGGCATAGACCGCGGCCTTCAAGGTGGCGTCGGTGTTCATCCCGGTGGCCCAGGTCCAGCTCGTG
>PMZX01000402.1 GCA_003170035.1 Myxococcales bacterium
ATGCCCCCGGAGGTGACAACGCCGCCCGCGTTGGGGCTGCCGCCGGAGCCGGCGATGCCGCCGGCTTCTGTCGTTCCCCCTGATGCTGCACTGCCTGTTCCCGTCGCGCCGATTTCGCCCGTTCCACCATCGGAGTGCGAGCTTCCGTCTGGTGTTGTAGATCTCTTTGGCCGAAGACCCGAGGAATGGCACGCGGAAAACAGCATTGCCACGCTTATGGTGCACAGAAATGATGCGAAGGTGCGACCGGCTCGACGTTGATTTCCCAATCGCATGCATTCCTCCTTCTTGCGTGACTCGCGACGATTCTACTTCACATGGATGTCGGGCTTGGGCGGATCGGCCATGCCGGCGCCGATGTGGAAGCCGACATGGGGAGGTTGGTTGTACCCCGTCTGCTCCGACGTCACCTGCATACGGTACTGCGGATCGTGCATCAGGGTGTAGATCCGGCGCGCGGTAACATCGGTGGTTGCGTACACACGCAAGGCCGTGTTGAGTGATTCGCGCAAGACGATTTCCTCGCGCCAATCGCCCAGCAGGTCTGCGGTCAGCACCGGGGTGTTCTTGGTGCCGTTGCTTCCCAGGCAGCCGGTCGCATTCAGCAGCGTGCTGCCACCGTACTTGACGATCGACGTGCGGTCTTCAATCTCACGCGATTCGTCGGCGTCCCAGTAGATGAGGAAGTTGGCGTAGCCGCTGGGTTTGGTGCCAAGGGCATGACCGTCGGTTGCTGACTCGAGTTGGGTCTCCACTGTGCTCCACATTTCTGCACTTGGATTGTTCGGATCGATATCATCCGCCGCACCCCGACCGTTGTCGGTGCCCGAGGCGGGGGCCTGGTAGATCACCTCGCAGGTGAATGCGTCGTGCACGTCGAGGGTAGGCTGGGTGCCGCTCTCGTGGGGCATAAAGACCTGGATGCCCGGACGCGATGGCACCAAGACCCCCACGTGGAGTGCGTCTCCGTGGCCAAAGCCGGTCGAGCACTGCTTTGTCCCGTTGCTGGCGATGGTCGACGCTCCGTAGATGATTTCCTGGGCACCGTCGCCATCCGCATCTGCCACCATCATGCTGTGCGCCCCCTGGCCGGTGTAGTTGGTGCCGGTGTTGCTGTCCGAGGTCCACACCTTGGTCAGCTTGCCGTCGCGCCAGTTCCANNTCGTGCTGCCGTTGCCTGCGTCGCTGACGAATCCGGCCGATGCCAAAAAGCGATCCGCACGATTGCCGTAGATGTCACCCCAATCGGCCACGTTGCCGCGCTCCACTTCGAAATTCACCGTGGCCATTTCCGCGCCGGTCGCCCCGTTGAACACGGTCAGGTACTCGGGCCCAGTGAGAATGTAGCCGGTTGAATTGGCGTAGAGAGCGCTATCGTCGTCATTGGCAGCCGGTCCCATGTGCAGATACGTCCCGGTCCCGTCCTTGGTTCCCGGCGCCGTCTTGACGGCCACTTCGGCCTTCCCGTCACCGTCAAAATCGTACACCACGAGCGGGGTATAGTGGGCTCCGCCTCGGCTGTTCGGTCCCAGCGTAATGCGCCACAGACGTCTGCCAGCCAGCGTATACCCGTCAAGCAAGACGTTCGTGCCGGGGACATCTATTGAGTCTCCTCCACTGTCCAGCGGGTCCCACTTCAAAACGATATCGTACTGTCCATCGCCATCGAGATCCCCTGGGCTCCCCTCGTTGGCTTCGTACGCCTGTCCTTGCGGGTCAAGGGGCGGCACATCCAAAGGAATACGCAGGTAGTTCTGCGCCCAGGGCGCGACCGCAGGAGACTGCGACCCCTCGGTCCCTTTAATGACGGCAGTCACCGTATACTTCGAGGTGGCAGTACCGGCCGCGTCCAGGAAGTTCGTGCTGTCGGTCACCGTCGCCAGCTTGGTGCCGTCTCGGTAGAGACCGTACGAAACGTTGCTGGCCGTGGCGTCGTACTCGTGGCCAAACATGCGCCAGCCGACATAGACGCCGCCTGCGACCGTCACTGCCACCAGGCCGCGATCCAGGTTCTCCATCTGGAAATGCCCGGGCGTGGTTCCACCCGTTGTGGTGACGCCGCCGGAGCTGGTGACGCCGCCTGAGGTTGTGACACCGGTCACACCGCCAGTCGCGGTGACGCCGCCTGTGCTCGCCAGGCCGCCGGTGGCGGTGACGGCGCCAGTGCCATTCGTTCCGACCGCGCCACCTGTCGTCGTCGCGGAGATTTCGCTCGATCCGCCATCGGAGGGCGAGCCTCCGTCCGGTGCGGTGGAGCCTTTTCGTCCAAGACCCGAGGAATTGCAGGCGGGAAACAGCGTTCCCACGCTGATGGAGAACAAGAATGGCGCAAGAATTCGAACCACTCGACGCTGCGTCGGTTGCCCTCGTTGCATGCGTTTCCCCCTGGACCCGGATCCATACAGCAGAGACTTTCAATGACGCAGTGGCCTTGCCTGGGCGCGCGGCTCATCTTCTTGCGTCGCCCGCAGTGGAGACGGAGTGGAAGGGCCGCGATCGACTGGGTTCTGCGGGGGCGATATGGAAAGGCCATGGTTTCGGCTGGGACGAGCCAACCGCAACCACGGCCTTCGCGTG
>PMZX01000080.1 GCA_003170035.1 Myxococcales bacterium
GCGGATCTTGTCGAAGGTGACCGGCGTGGGAATGACGGCGCCGCTGCTATCGAGCAGCGGACTCAAAGGTAGCGTCTGAAAGCCGTTGTTTGCAATGGCGTGCCAGCTCGCAGTTCGTTGCATGATGAAGGTCCCGGTTGCGGCCGCGCGATAGTACTGAATGTCCGCGACGACAGCGCCGCCACTCAGCAGATCCACCTGCAGGCCCGGCCAGTTGTAAGTCGTCATGTCCGAGTCGAGCGCCAGGTACAGTTGAAGGGCGTACGCAGCAGAGCTGACGGATCCCGGAAGCTGAAAATCGCGCGCCGTGTACTCCACGGGGCAAGCCATCAGCGTTGTGCCGGTGGCCGTCGTGCGCAGAGCGACGCCTGAATCGTAGGGCGAAACGATCTCCCCGAATGTCATTGTTGGGTTGCTGTTGACCGCTGGCGGAGTCCAATTCGCAAGATCGCCGGCAACAACAGGATCGAGCACGATCGGCCCATATGCGCCGGAAGCGGTCGCGTCGGCGCCCCTGCCGCCGTCTCGGTTGCCGCCCGGCGTTCCGCCATCAGCCACAGAACCCAGATGATCCGGCAAAACCTTATAGTAAATGCGCGCGGTCACGCGAACCGGGGCGACGCCCGCGCCGCCCGTGACTTTGATGTGATACGACGTTGAGTTGTCGCCTGGCTCGTTCTTGGCAGCCTGGTTCACGTAGGAATACCAGTACTTGAATCCCTTTGTGTTTTCTTCGGGATGAAAGACGCTGGCAGGCGTTTCCTTCATGGCCTGCGGGAAGGTTCCCAAACCAGTTCCGAATTCCACGACTGGGGCGGGCTGGACGTCGCCCATTGCGACGGTTTCGTCAACCCAGCGAAGCTCGAGCAACATGGCCGCGTGGGTGTTCTTGTCGGCGGCAAATTGATTGCCGTCGCAGACGTAGCTATCCAAGTCGAAGGATGTCGAAGCATCGACCACGCCCATCTTGCGGATGATCCGGTAGTTGGAAGAGTCGACGGAACCGCAGTCGTCGGTTCCGGTCATGGCGGTGCCAACATTTAGAGTCGGGGAATTGAACGCCACCACGCCGTAGCTTGGGTGGTAGTAGAGGTCGGCGGTCGGCGCCGACCCCTTGAGCGCTGCCGGAATCTCGGGGCTGGTACTGGTGGCATTTCCCTGGAAGTGACTGCATCCAGAAATCTTCCCCATTTCGGTCGCGACGGTTGCCTCCTTTTCCATGAGCGTGTATTGCCCGTTGAAGGTGGCGGGGCTCGGTGCGGACGTTCCGATTGCGACGGTCCCGCTGGCCGCCAACGATTGCGGCTGACCGACGGGCGGATTGAGGTTGACATTGATGGGCTTGTCGAAGGTGGTGCTGGCACCGGGCACGACCCCGCCCAAGAGGTCGCTGTTCATGTATCCCGCGAAGTCCAGGGTTCCGTCGGTATTTTCCTTGATCCAGTATTCGCCGCCCTTGCTCGGGTCGTCCGAACGGGTCGTCGCGAGACGAGCGTAGGAAACGCCCCCAATGGTCTTCTGTCCGACCACGGCGGTCTCCTGGTTCGCGCTCATTGAACCGAGAAGCGCGTTCGTGACCGTCACCTTGGACTGCATTCGTGTGGTCGAGGTCTTGGGGCCATAGGGCGCCTTCTCCCCGTCGAAGCTGCCGCCGCTCCCTCCGCCTCCACATCCGACGAGGATGGAGGTGAGACCGGTGGTCAAGCAGAACCAGCGAGCGCGGACGATAAAGCCAGTTTTCATCATCTTCGTTCTCCTTAGCTCGAATACTTCGGGCGGTTCCAGACACGAAGGCACACAACCTAGGGCCCACATTGTATCACGGGAAGCGGATGGCCGTGGTCGAAGTTCATCAAGGCACACCTGGCACACTTGGGCGCAATCGTGGGGATGGACTTCTTCACCGTCGAGGTGATGACGCCGTTTGGTCTTGTCCGGTACCACGTGCTCTTCACGATCGACATTGGGAGCCGCGTGGTGGAGATTGTTGGGATCGGCCGAGATCGATGGCATTGCTCAGCTTCTACTACCGAGAAGCAGCTTGAACGCGTTCGATCGAGTTTTGGTACCGGACGAGGTAGCCAACAATGGGCCGACGAACGCGCTCTACACGCTCGCTCTCCCGGGATTCTGAACCGGCGCTCACGGAACCGGCGCGAGGTAGAGGCCGTTCGCGAACGAAAACGGCGCCGCCACCCGCGTCCGAAACAGGGCGAGCGCGCGATCGGTCACCCAGCGCGCGCCCGATGTGTTGCGCGCGACGAACGTCGGCAGCGGACACGGCTGCACGGGCGCCGTTACTAGGACGCCGTTCACCCCGTACATCACGCGATCGCCGGAGGGGGAGAACTTCGCGCCGTTCGCCAGGTAAGACCCGCTGGCGAGCGGGTAGATGAGCCCATCCGAGAGGCGGCCGAGCCGCGCTGTCGAGCTGTCGTCGACGAGGAAGATCCAGCTCTCGTCGGGCGAGAAGGTGACCAGGCCCGTCGTGACATAAGCGATGGGCGTCGTTACGCCCGTCGAGGTATCGATGATGTTGAGGATCGAGCGCGAGGATGCGGCGTCAGGCGCGCCGTAGGCGATATACCGGCCGCTCGGACTCGACGCCGGCCCCTGAAACGACCCCAGCCGTGTCGCCAAGGTCTCGCGCGACCCGCTGTGGCCCAGGGGCATGCGGTAGAAGTCGCTCGTGAACCCTTCCCCCTCGACGTACGCGCCGTCGGCGATGAAGTAGACGGTCTTCGACGCCGGGACGTAGTCGATGACGTGCCCATTGCTCGCCGTCGTCAGGATCTGCACGTCGAGCTGGGCCGTGGACGCCGCCTTGAACGCATTCACTGTCTGAAAAAAGATGAACGCCCCGTCTTTCGAGAAGACGTTCGTCGGTACTGACGCCGCGGACACCTCGACGGTCACGGTTACGGGCGAGCCCCCCGTGACGGGTACGACCTGCAGGGGCTGGCTTATCGACGGTTGCACCAGGACCAGTCGGCCGTCCGGCGACAGCAAGTACTCATTGCTCTGCGCGAGCTGCGTCACCACGCCGGTCGAGGGGTCGGCGCCGTAGATCGTGATCTGATCCGAGAACACGACGCGCTGGCTGTCGGCCATGAACTCGAAGTTATTTGCGGGCCGCGACGACACGAAGTGAACCGTCCCGGTGTCGAGGTCGACGGTCCTTAGTCCGCTGCCCGCCGTGTACACGGCGAGCCAACGCCTGTTCGGCGATTGCCGCCAGACGTTGTTCACGTCGCTGACGGTGAACCGGTCGCCGACATCGAGGCGCTCGATGACGAGGTCGAGCGGTGACGTCGACCCGACGTAGTAGCCGAGCCGCTCGGGGGCGAACAGGTACTCGCCTGCGCCGATAGGGACACCCGTCGCGAGCGTCGTCCGCGCGGCGGTCGCCGGGTTCACGAGGTCGATCGAGCCGTCTAGCAGCATATTACCCGACAGCATGACGATCGCGACGCGCTTGCCGTTCTCGACGAAGAACGCGTGCGAGACCCAGCCGCTCGCGACTGTAGCGGGCGTGCCCCCTGCCGCCGGCACGAGGCTGGCGGTGCCCGCGGACATCGCGTAACGGCTGTACACGAGCGCGTCGGCGGCGGCCGACGTGTCGAACAACACCTCGTCGCTCGATCCGGTGATCAGGCGATGGGCGCGCTGGAGCTCGATCTGGCCGAGTGGGAACGTCGAGCCGTCGACGATGAACGGCTTCCCGCCGGTCATGTCCAGCACCGGAATGGTCTCCTCCCAGGCGCCGAGAGCCAGCGTGAGGCCGTACGTACCGTCTGGAACGGACATCAGCGACAGCTGGCCGTCGGACGAGGCCACCATCGATGGGGGGGCGCCCGTGAGCTGCACGACCGTCCCCGTGGGATCGCCCGGGTATAGGGCTAG
>PMZX01000540.1:0-15408 GCA_003170035.1 Myxococcales bacterium
GGCTACGGGGCGAACGGCGGCTCAGCGGGACATGACACCGCTTGGGATGTCGCGGCGAACATCAATGCCCGCATCGCGGATGGCGTGGTGTCGATCGCACAGTACAACCCCAACAGCAGCTGGGGTTCGACGATCTCGAGCATCCGGAGTCAACTGAACACGCCGTCCGTTTGTCCGTGAGCAGGTGCAATCGGCAGAAAAGCACTGCTGC
Organism: Myxococcales bacterium; assembly: GCA_003170035.1. Lineage (GTDB taxonomy): Bacteria > Myxococcota_A > Polyangia > Fen-1088 > Fen-1088 > Fen-1137. Next base: position 212 of record PMZX01000540.1, read on the forward strand.
CAGGAAGCTCATCGCCATGGCGGCGGGGTCCTTCAGTCAGGGGTTGACGGTGGTCAGCCAGTCGAAGGGGGGCTGGCTTGTCGCCCCTCGCAGCGTCTTCTTCACCCTCTCCAGGGTGGGGGCGTCCTTCTCAGTCGCAATTCGACTCCTCAGGCTCCCCACGAACTCTTGCAAATCGGCTTCATCGAGCCTCGAGACCAGCACGCGCATTGGTTCAAGCAGGGCCTGCGCGATGACGAGAGCTTCCTTGCTGTTCAAACAGAGGCTCATTCGAGTTACCCCCGCCCCGGCATCCTACTCCTCACGGTTGTCGTCGCGCGGTTTCCGTCTATAACCACGGGCGATGGATAGCCCCAAGACGCCCGTCCAACTTGGTTTTGCCATGCCCGCCGAGTGGGAGCCCCACGAGGCCACCTGGCTGGGTTGGCCGCACTGTCGCACCGACTGGCCTGGCAAGCTTGCCACCATCGAATGGGTCTATGGCGAGATCGTGCGCAAGATCGCCCAGGGCGAGAAGGTGCGCATCATCCTCGACGGGCCGCAGAAAGAAGCCAGGGCGCGGCGGATTCTTGCCCGCGCCCACGCCAACCTCGCCAACGTGGAGTTCTTCCGCGCCCCCTCGGATCGCGGCTGGGCACGCGACTTTGGCCCCATCTGCGTGCGCAAGCCGGGATCAAGACCAGAAATCGCCATAGCAAAGTTCAGGTTTACCGCCTGGGCCAAGTACCCGAACTGGCAGAAGGACAACCGCATCGCAGAGCGAATCGCCAAGCGGCGCGGGATGCGACTGTTCCCAGTCACGCGCGAGGGCGAGCCCGTCGTGCTCGAAGGCGGCGGTATCGACGTGAACGGCTGCGGCACCCTGCTGACCACGGAGGAATGCTTCCTCGACCAGAAGACCCAGTGTCGCAACCCTGGCATGACCCGCGAGGAATACGACCGCGCCTTTCACGAAACACTGGGCACACCCAATGTCATCTGGCTGGGCCACGGGATCGCGGGCGACGACACCCACGGCCATGTCGACGACCTGTGCCGCTTCGTGAACCCAAGCACGATGGTCGTCATCCAGGAGAAGAACGAGCGCGACGTGAACTTCGCGCCTCTGCGCGAGAACTGGGAGCGGCTGCAAGGCGCGCGCCTGCAGGACGGGGCGCGTCCCGATGTGATCGCCTTGCCCATGCCGGCGCCGCTTCGCCACGGCGAATGGCGCCTGCCGGCCAGCTACGCCAATTTCTACATCGCCAACGCCGCGGTCATCGTCCCCACCTTCAACGATCCCGCGGATCGCATCGCCCTGGGAATCCTGGGCGAGCTCTTTCGCGACCGTCCCGTGGTGGGCATTCACGCCGTGGACTTGGTGCTGGGCTTCGGCACCTTGCACTGCCTGACCCAGCAGCATCCGGCGTAGAGTCGTCCTCGCGATGGCGGTTGTGCGGTTTAGCTTTCTGGAAATATAGCGGGGCTCCGAGTAGTTATACGACTTCGGAAATTCCCCTTTCCCGAGGAGATCGCATGGACGTCCGTGTCATCAATGAAATGGTCCAGCAGCAATCCGCTTTCGTNNACCTTGACCGTCAAGACCCTGGCCGACTCACTCGACATGCGTTTCCAGCGCATCCAGTTTACGCCCGACCTTCTACCAGCGGACATCGTGGGCACGGTCATCTACAACCAGAACCGCGGCGAGTTCGTGTCCAAGAAGGGCCCCATCTTCGCCAATCTGGTGCTGGCCGATGAGATCAACCGCGCGCCTGCCAAGGTGCAGTCCGCGTTGCTGGAAGCCATGCAGGAACGCCAGGTCACGGTGGGCGACGAGACNNCGCTGCCCGACCCCTTCCTGGTGATGGCCACGCAGAACCCCATCGAGCATGAAGGAACCTATGCCCTGCCCGAGGCGCAGCTCGACCGTTTCATGTTGATGGTCAAGGTCGGCTACCCCAGCAAGGAGGACGAGCGCTCGATCATGGACCGCATGACAACCGGCACGACGGTGCGGGCCGCGGCGGTGGCCACGCCACGCCAGATTGCCGAGGCGCGTTCGGTGTTGAGCCAGATCTACATCGACGAGAAGATCCGCGACTACATCGTAAACATCGTGCACGCCACGCGCGATCCAAAGGCATACGGCCTGCCCGAGCTGGCCGACTTCATCGAATACGGCGCCAGCCCGCGCGCGTCCATCTATCTCAACCTGGCGGCGCGCGCGCACGCCTTCTTGCGCCGGCGCGGCTACGTCACGCCCGAGGACATCAAGGCCATCGGCGTGGATGTGCTCCGCCACCGGGTCATCCTGACCTACGAAGCCGAGGCCGAAGAAATGACGTCCGAGCAGGTGGTGCGCAAGCTGTTCGAGCACATCGAGGTTCCCTAGGCCGCGTCGCCATGCTGACCCGCGAGCTGNNTGCGGAAGATCCGCACCATCGAGATCGTGACCGAGCGCCTGGTGCGCGATCGGATGGCGGGCCAGTACCATTCGGTGTTCAAGGGTGCGGGCATCGCGTTTTCCGAGGTGCGCCAGTACATCCCGGGAGACGACATCCGGCTCATTGACTGGAACGTGTCGGCGCGCATGAACGCGCCCTACGTCAAACTGTACGTCGAGGAGCGCGAGATGACCGTGCTCCTGCTGGTCGACATGTCGGCCTCGGGTCGCTTCGGTTCGGTGGGCCAGGAGAAGCGCGAGCTGGCCGCCGAGCTGGCTGCGGTGCTTGCCTTCTCCGCCATCCGGAACAATGACCGCGTCGGCCTCATCATCTTCACCGACCAAGTGGAGCGCTTCGTGCCGGCCAAGAAGGGCAAGAAGCACGTCCTGCGTGTCATCAGCGAGATCCTGTCGTACGAGCCGCGCTCGCCCCGCACCAACCTGGGGCTGGGGCTGGATTTTCTGGGTCGCATCGCACGTCGGCGCGCGGTCGCATTCTTGGTTTCGGATTTTCTGGCGCCGCCCGAGCAATACGAACGCTCGCTGCGCATCGCGGCCCGTCGCCACGATTTAGTTCCGGTGGCGGTGACCGATCCGCTGGAAGAGCAGCTGCCGCAGGTGGGGTTGCTCGAGGTGCAGGACCCGGAGAGTGGCGCGGTGGTGGTGTTCGACACCTCCGGGCCGGAAGGAAAGGCTTTTGCCGAGAGAAGCCGCGCCACCCGCGAGGCGCGCGAGGCCTTGTTTCGCCGTCTCGCTCTCGACGCCATCGCGGTGCGGACCGGTCGTCCCTACCTGCCCGCATTGACCAGCTTCTTCGAGGCGCGGGCACGGAGGTTGCGGCATTGATCGAGTGGGCTCTTGCCAGCCTGCTGGCCGCCGTGCCGGCCGATGCCGGGACCAGGACGGACGCGCAGCCGAGCGTGCTTGCGGCCCCGGCGCGCGCCGATGCGCCCACGGTGACCGCGCGGCTGGATAAGGCCGAGGCGCGGGTGGGCGATGCCCTGCACCTGTCCATCACGGCGGTCAGTCCCATCACCACGCCGGTCATCTTGCCCGAGAACATCGATCTGTCGCCGTTCAGTGAGCTGGAGCGCCGCCTGGAAGAAAAGGATCTGGGCGACGGAAAGATGCGCCGCGAGTTCGCGCTGACCGTCGCGGCCTATCAGCCGGGCGCGCTGGAGATCCCCGCGGTCGAGGTGACCTACTTCGGCAAGGGCGGCGAGGTGCTGACCGCGCGGACACCGCCTATNNCGTGACTACCTCTACGCGTACATCGCGGGAGGCCTTGCGGCGGCCGGGCTGGGCGCAGCGCTGGCCCTCTTCATCCGACGCCGCCTGCGCGCGCGCGCGGCGCATCGCCCGGCGCCGCCGCCGCGGCCGGCGCACGAGGTGGCGCTGGAACGCCTCGATCGCCTGGGCGCACGCCTGGGAACTAGCGACGATCTGCGGCCCTTCACCTTCGAGTTGTCGGAGATCATCCGCGAATACCTGGGCGCTCGCTTTGCCTTCGATTCGCTGGAGTTGACCACGGAAGAGCTGGTGCTTCGGTTGCGCCGTCGGGTTCCCATCCAAGAAATGCGCGGTTTTGTGCTCGGCGAAGTCGAAGGGTGGCTGGCGGGCTGCGATCTGGTGAAGTTCGCCAAGGTCTCGCCCTCGATGGCCGAGGCGCGGGGAGCGCTGGAAACCGGCATTCGCATCGTGGAATCGTCGCGCCCGCGACCCGAGCCGCCCGTCTCGGTCCCCGGCGCTGATGGCGTCAGCCCGCAGGAGGCGCCTCATGCCTGATCGTCGGGAGTCGGTCCGGCCGGCGCGAGGAGCGATTCCCTACGCGCTGGTGGCTGCCGTCTTCCTGCCCGCGGGATTGATCTATCTCTGGTGGTTCCGTTCGTTGGAACTGTTGCGCTTCGCCCATCCTGCGGCCCTCGCGCTGATTCCGTTGGCTGCGGCTCTGGTGATTTGGGCCGGCATCAGGCGTGCGCCAACTCGCCATCCCGCGCTGGTCTACTCGCGAGCGGACGAAATGCGCCTCGTGCCGCGCGGGTGGGCCGCGCGGCTCGCCGATCTGCCGGCGGTGCTGCGCCTTTTCATCGTGGTCGCGGTGGCTCTGGCTCTCTCGCGACCGCAGACCTCACAGAAGGACGACGATATCGAGCTGGAAGGCATCGACATCGTGGTCACGCTCGACATGTCCGGTTCCATGGAGGAAACCGACCTGCAGCCCAATCGCCTGGAAGCGGCCAAGGCCGTGATTCAAGACTTCGTGCAGCGCCGGCGTGGGGATCGGATCGGGCTGGTGATCTTCGGCCGCGAAGCCTACACCTACACGCCGCTCACTCTCGATCACGGCACCTTCCTGCGCATGCTGGCCGAGTTGCAACCGGGCATCGTGGATGGACGCGGCACCGCCATCGGCAACGGGCTGGGCGTGGCGCTGGCGCGTCTACGCAAGTCTGACGCCAAGTCCAAGGTCGTCATCCTGCTCACCGACGGGGACAACAACTCGGGCAACATCTCGCCCCTGCAGGCCGCCAGTTTCGCGCAGAAAATGGGGGTCAAAATCTACACCATCCTGGCCGGCGCCCACGACAGCAGCCGCGAGGCTGACGACGCGAACCGGCCGCAGCAGCGCTACGCGGTCAATCCCAAGTTGCTGGAACAGATCGCGGGCATGACCGGCGGCTCACCCTATCTGGCCACCGACACGCGCGCGCTGGCGCAACGATTCCAGAACATCCTCGAAGAGCTGGAGAAGTCGCGCATCCGCGATCGTGGCGTGCTCTACGCTGAACTCTATCCGCGCTTCCTGTGGCCGGCCTTCGCAGCCTTGCTGCTCGAGATCGCCTTGCGCCTGTCCCGCCTGCGGAGGCTGCCATGAGTCGCGTGGGGAGCGGGCGAGCTTCGCTCGCCGCGAACCATCGTGGGAGGGTATGGGAACCCTTTGAGGGTTCCCATGTCGAAAAATCATGCGCATAGCCCACCCGCAGTTGCTGTGGCTTCTCCTGGCGGCTCCGGCCGTGGTACTGGCCTATGCGATTGCCTTTGCCCGGCGGCGCCGCTTGCTCAACCGGCTGGGCGAGCCGGCGCTCATCGCGCGCATGGCGGCCTCGGTGTCCATGGCGCGCAAGGCGCTGCGCGCGGCCTTGGTCGTGCTGGCGGTGGCATTTCTGGCTCTCGCCTTGGCGCGGCCCCAGGCAGGCGGGCGGGCGCGACTGGAAAAACAACGCGGACTCGACATCGTGGTGGCGCTGGACTTTTCCAAGTCCATGTTGGCTAAGGACATCTATCCCTCGCGCCTGGAGCGCGCCAAGCGCGAGCTGGAAAGGCTGATGGACCGGCTGGCCGGCGATCGCATCGGGCTGGTGGCCTTTGCCGGCGAGACTTTGACCTACCCGCCCACTACCGACTACGCCGCGGTCAAGCTCTTCTGGCGCGACATGACCCCTTCGGACATTCCCGTGGGCGGCACCGCCATCGGCCGCGCGTTGAACTCGGCTCTCGAAATGTTGAAGCGCCTGCGTGCCCGCGGCGGCGAGACGCGGGGACAGGTGATTTTGTTGCTCACCGACGGAGAGGACACGGACAGCGAACCGATGGAGATGGCCGACGAGGCGGCCAAGCTGGGGGTCAAGGTCTTTGCCGTGGGCATCGGGTCGCGCTCCGGCGAGCTGGTGCCGGAAGTGACCGAAGAGGGCCAGGCCCAGGGCTACGTCAAGGATCGCGAGGGCAAGTACGTCACCTCGCGGCTGGGCGAGGATCTGCTGTCCAAGATCGCGGCACGCACAGGCGGCGAGTATCTGCGCGCCGATGCACGCCACTTCGGCGTGGAGGCGATCGAGGCCGCACTGGCCGGGCTGAAGCGCACCGAAAACGAAGCACGCCTGGTCAAGCGCTACGACGAGGTTTGCGAGTATCTGCTCTTGCCCGCATTTCTGATTCTGGTTGGCGAAGCATGCGTGAACGAACGCCGCAGGAGGAGGAGGACATGAAGGTGACCACCCACCACCGACCGACCAGGGCCGAACACGCGCTTGCCATGGCGGTCGCGATCCTACCCCTGGTCGCCGCGTGGAATCCGCTGCAGCGCCCGAACCGCGCGATCACCGACGGGAACGCCAGCTTGCAGAAAGGCAAGGCAGAGGAGGCGCTGGCCCACTACGACCAGGCTGTCGCGGCCTTGCCGGCCGACCCCACCGTGCACTTCGATCGGGGCTCGGCTCTGTTCGCGTTGTCCCGCTACGACGAGGCCATCGCCGAGCTGATGCGGGCCACGGAAACCAAGTCTCCATCCTTGAAGGCGGCGGCCTTCTACAACCTGGGCAACAGCTACTTCAAGGCCGAGCGCTTCGCGGACGCCATCGCCGCCTACAAGCGTTCGTTGGGCCTGGAGCCGGGCGACGTGCGCGCCAAGTGGAACCTCGAACTGGCGCTGCAGAAGAAGCAGGAGGAAGACAAGAAGAAGCAGGAGCAACAGGACAAGGACAAGAAGGACGAGCAGAAGAAACAGGACGAGAAGCAGGACAAGGACAAGAAGCAAGACGAGAAGAAGCAAGACGAAAAGAAGCAGGAACCCGATGCGGGCGCGCCGAAAGAAGAGCCGCCCAAGCCGCCCCAGGGCCAGGACGCGGGAAGCCAGCCACCTCCGCAGGAACAACCGGCTGCGCAGCCCAAGGATGACAAAGCGCCCGAGATGAGCGAGATCGATGCAGTATTGGACAGCCTGGAACGAAGCCCCAAAGACTTGGAGAAGATGCGCGCCCGTCTGCGCGCCGTGCGCCGCGCGCCGCCAGCCAAGGATTGGTAGCGATGCGGACTGGTTCACGCCTCTCGATCCTCGGTTTGACCATCGCCATCGCCGCGGGCAAGGCGAACGCGGCCGAGCCAAGCTTCGTCGCGCGAGTGGACCGCACCCAAGTCGGGGTCGGCGAGTCGTTCACCCTGGAGGTCACTCTGTCGGTCGAAGGCGGTCGTGTGGACAACTATCGGCCGCCGGAATTGCGCGGGTTGCGCATCCTGGCCGAACATCCAAGTCAGTCCACCCAGGTGCAGATGGGCGGCGGCGGCACGTTCATGCGTCAGGTGTACGGCTGGCACTATGAGGTGCTGGCACCCGACAAGGGCACCTTCAGCGTCGGTCCGGCGCGCGTGCGGGTGGACGGGCAAGAGCTTCGCACGGAAAAGATCGTTCTTGCCGTGGTTGACTCCGGCCAAGCCCCGCCGACCCGGCGTCCCGGCCGTGGTTTTCCTCGCGGCATTCCCAATCCTGTTCTGCCCTTCCCCGGGTTGGGCGTGGACAACGACGCCCCGTCGGCCGACACGGGGCGGGGCCGGCGCAGCTTTCTCCGCGTCCAGAGCAACAAGATCAAGACCTACGTCGGCGACGAAATCACGGTGGAGTGGTTCTTGTACCTCACCGAGCGGCAGGACAAGTACGGCACCACCGCCGAGCCGCGTACCGACGGGTTCTGGGTCGAGGACTTGCCTGTCGCCAACCCGCACGCCGGGCTTTCCCTGACCGAACAGGTCTACGAGGGACGCTCGTATCTGGTGGCCCCGCTGATGAAGAAGGCGCTTTTCCCGCTTCACCCCGGTCGCCTGACCATCAGTCCGCTCGAATCCGAGATCTCGCGGGTCGACTTCTTCGGCGCGACCCTGCGCACCGAGCGCCTCAAGACTGAGCCTTTGACCATCGAGGTTCTGCCGCTGCCCACCGCAGGCCAGCCTCCCAAGTTCGATGCCTCGTCGGTGGGCCATTTCACCCTGCGCGCCGAGGTGGATCGCGATCGGGTCAACGTGGGTGAGGCGGTCACGCTCAAGCTTGCCATCAGCGGCCAAGGCAATCTGCGCAAGTTGGCCGCGCCGGCCCTGCCGCGCCTTGAGGGCTGGAAGGTCTACGAGCCTAAGGTGTCGGTGACGCTCGACCCGGGCGAGCGGGTGTCGGGCACCAAGGTGGTCGAGTACCTGCTTCTGCCTGAGCGGGCAGGGGTGACGACCATTTCGCCCTTCGCCTTGGCCTTCTTCGATCCCGAGCGCGGCACCTACGGCAGCGAGAAGAGCAATCCACTGCGCATCGAGGTGAGGGCGGATGGCTCGCAGCCGGCTGGGGCGCGTCCGGCCGGCGCTGCGCCTGGAAGCGTCGCATCGGGTTCGGCTGCAGCCACGCCCGGGGGTGAGAATGTTCTTACCCTGGACATCCGGCCTCTGCGCAACCGCCCCACCTTGCGCCGGGATCTGGGCACCAGTTTCTACCAGTCGCGCGGCCTTGGGGTGGTGGTCGTGGTGCCGCCGCTGGCGCTGGCGCTGACCGCTCTGGTCGGGTTGGCACGCGAGCGTCTGAGCAAGGAAACCGAGGGTACGCGGCGGCGCAGGTTGCGCCGGCTGGTGCGCCGGCGCCTGCGCAGCGCCGAGGCGAATCTCAGGGAAGGTCGACTGGTGCACGCCTTCGGCGAGATCGAACGCGTCCTGCGTGAGTTTCTCGCCGGGAAACTAGGCACGCAGATCGCGGGGCTGTCGTGGGACGAGCTGCGCTCCACCCTGGCGCAGGCGGGCTTGGCCCCGACGGTGGTGGATGCCACGCTGGCCGCGCTCGAGGATTGCGACCGCGCCCGCTTTGCCCCAGGGGGCGTGTCGGTGGAGGAAGTGCGCGCGGCCTGCGATCGAGCTGGCGAGCTCATATTGCAGATCGAGAAGGCACCTTTGCGACCGGTCCCCTCGCCGGAGGTGAGTTCGTGAAGGCGAGTGTCACGCGCGTGGGGACCTTGCTGCTGGCCGGTGCGCTCTTGCTGATGCTGCCCGCGCGGGGCGCGCGCGCTGACCTGCTCGACGAGGCGTGGAAGCGAGGCAACGATGCCTATTTTCGTGGCGACTTTGTCGCTGCCATCGCCGCCTACGAACAACTGGATCGACAGAACGTGGTGTCGCGCGATCTGTACTACAACCTGGGCGTCGCCCATTTCCGCCAGGGCAGCCTGGGTCGCGCCATCTGGTCGTTCGAGCGCACGCTGGGCTTGGATCCCGACGATGAAGACGCGCGTTTCAATTTGACCCAAGCCCGCAAGCTGGCCGAACGCCGCGTGCTCGACAAGATCGAAAGCGCGGAACGCGAGGCGCTGTGGATTCGTGTCGTCACCTTCTTCACCGCATCGACCGAAACCTGGGTCTTCGTGGGGCTGTACCTCGGGTGTTTTGTCCTCTTGTTTTTGCGCCGACGCGCGGATGACGACTCGCGCGCCGCGCTGACCGCGGGCGCTGCCATCCTGGGCACGGGCGCGCTGCTGGCGGGTATTCTGCTGCTCGGCCGCATGAACCTGGACCGCATTCCCTTTGGCATCGTCCTGCCCGACACGGTCGCGGTCAAGGAAGGCGCTGAAACCAGCTATCGGACCAGCTTCGAAGTACACGCCGGTCTGCGCGTGCGCTTGCAGGACCGCGATCAGGACTGGGTGAGGGTGCGCCTGGCCAACGGACTCGAAGGCTGGCTGCGCGCAGAGGACGTGGGCCGGCTCTAGCTGGTGAGCCGATGGATCGTCTCTTTTCCCACCGCCTGCCCTGGGCCACAGCCGAAAACGCGCTGGCCCGCGCCGAGGCCGCCGCGCGTGCCGCGGGCCGGCCGCTTCTGGATCTGACTGTCAGCAATCCCACGCAAGTGGGTCTGCCCTATCCCGATGAGGAGATCGCGCGGGCCTTTGCCGAAGCCGCAGCCAGTCCCTATCAACCGGCGCCCTTTGGCTTGCCTGGCGCGCGCGCCGCCGTGGTGGCGGACTACGCCCGCCGCGGTGTCGGGTTGGACGTCAACCAAGTGGTTCTCACCGCCAGCTCAAGCGAATCGTACGCGCTCCTGTTCAAACTGCTCGGTGATCCGGGGCAAAGGGTACTGTGCCCGGAGCCGAGCTATCCCCTGTTCGAGTACCTGGCCCGCCTGGAGAACTTGACCCCACAGCCCTACCGGCTGCGCTTCGATGGGTCCTGGCACATCGACTTTGACAGCCTGAATTTCACCGACGCAGCCGCCATCGTCCTGGTCAGCCCCAACAACCCCACTGGTTCCTTCGTGTCGGGCGACGATTTCGATCGGCTTGCCCAGCTGGCAGCCGAGCACGGGCAGGCGCTCATCGTGGACGAGGTGTTTGCCGACTTCCCGCTTTCACCAGCAGCCGACGCCGTGACCGCGGTGGCGGGCCGGCCCTCGCCGGGGCTGGTGTTCTCGCTGGGCGGGTTGTCCAAGTCGTGCGGGGTGCCCCACCTGAAACTGGGCTGGATGGCGGCCAGCGGGCCAGCCGCCCTAGTTCGCGGTGCACTGTCGCGCCTGGAATTGATCGCCGACACATATCTGTCGGTCGGGACGCCGGTGCAGTTGGCCCTGCCTGGGTTGTTGCAGGCTGGTGCAGCCATCCGCCGCTTGATTCTCGAGCGCGTGCAGCGCAACCGGCACGCGTTGGCCAGCGCCCTGGGTGCGTATTCGCCCTGCACGCTACTGCCTGCCGAGGCTGGCTGGTGCGCCATCCTGCGCGTGCCGGAAACCATGAGCGACGAGGCCTGGGCCAGTGCGCTGCTGGAGAACGACGGCGTGTTGGTTCAGCCGGGCTACTTCTTCGATTTAGACGAGGGCGCCACGCTGGTGCTCAGCCTGATCGCGCAGGAGCAAGTCTTCGCCGAGGGCGTGACGCGCCTCTTGGCGCGTGTAGTCGGGATCTGATCTGTAACCCGCCTTTCTCCTCGGGCCGACGAGAAACGTCGGCGTATCATTATGGGGGACGCTCGGCGCGGCCCAAGCCCAGGAGAAGAGCATGCGCAACACGTTGCTGGTTGTCATTTTCAGCGTGATCCTGGTGTGTGGTGTTGGGGGTTGCCAGATGCAGGGGATCGGTGTGCCAGCGCGTGACGGCGCCCCGCCCGTCGGTGGCAGGGGCGGCACCGGCGGTGCGACGACGACCGGAGGAACAACGGCGACGGGAGGTTCAACCGTGACGGGCGGTGCGAGCGCGGGGGCAGCAACGGGCGGGGCGACAGTGATCGGCGGTTCAACCGCTACCGGCGGGGTGACCAGCCAAGCTGGAGCATCAGCTTCGGCGGGAGCGACAAGTTCAGGGGGAATCGGTGGCCTGACCACGACGGGTGGCGTGGGTGGAAGGACGGTCACCGGCGGCAGCACGGGCGGCGCGACCGCGCGCGGAGGCACGACCGCGACGGGAGGCGTGACCTCGGGAGGCACGACTGCGACGGGCGGCACGACCGCGCGGGGAGGAGCGACCGCGACGGGCGGCACGACCGCGCGGGGAGGAGCGACCGCGACGGGCGGCGCGACCGTGAGGGGAGGCACGACAGGGATGGGCGGCGTGACCATGGGTGGCACGACAACGATGGGTGGAACGACCGCGAGCGGAGGCACCACCAGCACGGGTGGCGGGAAGATGTGCCAGGGCATCTACAGTTTCACCTGTGCGGTCGGACAATTCTGCGACCTCACTATGGGAAGTTGCGGGACGATCGCGGACAGCGGAGGGACCTGCACTGACACTGGTTCCACCGTAGTCTGCCCCAAGAACCTCGCGCCGGTGTGCGGGTGCAATGGGCAGACGTACGACAACGATTGCCTGCGCCAAGCCGCCGGGGTGTCCAAAGCCTCGAACGGATCTTGCCCCGCCACCTCTGCGGCCTGTCCCGCCGATTTCTCGCAGATCGCCGGATGGCCATGCACTGAGGGACTAACCTGCGAATACGGCACCGATCCTCGTCCCAGTTGCCGGATCAGCGCGACCTGCACCGGAGGAACCTGGGCCGTCACCACACCCAAGTGCGTGGCCTTGCCGCCCGTGACCTGCCCGGCCACGCGCGAGGCTGCCGCTGGGCAAAGCTGCCCGACCCAAGACGCCTACTGCACCTATGCGGACCTTACTTGCCAATGCACCAACTGCACCAACGGTCCCGTGGTTGGGTGTGCAGGATCGCCGACCTGGCATTGCGCTGTTCCCAACGCCGATCCGGCCTGTCCTCCGGGCATTCCGTTGCTGGGCTCGGTCTGCAGCACTGCGAACAAGACCTGCAGGTACGCCTGTGGGCCCGGTGGTGCGCGTCTTTGCCAGCAGGGCGCCTGGTACGCCGCAAATGGCGGGCCGTGCCCGGTGTCGAGCCGGCGGGCCAAGAAGAACATCCTCTATCTGAGCGAGGCCGAGCGGCAACGCGTGGCCGAGGATCTGGCGCGTTTCAAGCTGGCCACCTACGAGTACCGGGATCCTGCGCTGGGCAACCGGCGCTACCTGGGGTTCATCATCGAGGATGTTCCTGGCAGCCCAGCCGTGGATCGCGATGGCACGATGGTGGACTTGTACGGCTACACCAGCATGCTGGTGGCTGCGGTCCAGGCTCAAGGCGAGGCGCTCGCCAAGTTGCAGGCCGAGCTGGCGCAGGTGAAACGCAGGTTGCGCGTGAAGTAGGGTGACCGCGACCTCGGGCGTTCGCGACGGCGAAGCTGGGCCGATCGGGTTTCTGAACGTGGGGGCTACAATACTTTGCAAACCACGGTCATACTCAGCAGCATGACAGGCCGACACATCGGCGCCGTGGCCGGAACACTCCTCGCGGGGATCGGCTGCATGAAGGCAGACCGGCTGGTGGCAGTCCAGAACGACGCAGTCCAGATGGATGGGGGCGGAGACGCTTCTCTGGTGGTGGGGACACCCTTTTTCGCGCCCACGCCGGTCACTGGCCTGGTCGCCGACACAACCACCGATGCCCATGGTCCCTCGCTCACTGGCGATGAATTGCAAATCTACTTCTCGTGCGTAAGGCAGGGTGAAGCGACCTACCACATCTGGACCAGCACGCGGGACTCACGCGATGCCAAGTGGAACGTGGCCACGATGGTTGACGACCTCCTCAGCGCCTATAACGAACAGGATCCAGACGTTTCCCCCGATGGCAAGACCATCTACTTCGCAAGTGACCAATCCGGCGAGGGGTATCAGCTCTTTGTCTCGCAGCAGACCCCCACAGGGTGGGGTAACCCCACGCTCGTCCAGGGACAGGGTCTTGTCTCTTCCAGCCTGGACTTCAGGGGACCCAGCGTGGATCCCAGTGGGCTCTTCATGACTTTTTGCTCCGCTCCGCGGGGCAGCGAAGACTTTACCCTCTACTCCGCATCCCGCGCCAACCTGCTGGCAGCCTGGGGAAATGTGCAGCGGCTTGCGGTCAACTCAAGCATGGCAGACGCGGACCCCGCGCTCTTCAATGATTCGCGTTCCCTTGTCTGGAGCTCTCGCGCTCCCAGCAACGGAAGATCCTGGGATCTCGTCGAAATCAGCCTTGACCCGTCCTCCCCCTTTTCCGCTGCGTCAATTCCCCTGGACTCTCTCAATACGGCTATTTCGGAGCGCTATCCTTGGGTTTCGCGGGATGGCACCCATATCCTGTTCACCAGGGAGGCTGTCGGAGCCCCTGGCGTCATCTATGAAGCATGGCGGTGAGCTCACCCGAGAACCGTTAGGTTGACAACCTCGCACTTTTCGGCGCTACAATTGGGGAATGGCGCCCGCCGAAAGCGAAGCTCGTCTTGCTGTCGCCGCTGAGGTGCAATCGTCGCACGAGAGCGGGTACGAGTTGACGGTGCTGGCGTTGGAGGCGCGAGATCGCGATCCCGCGGCCATGCGCAGCTTTCTGGAAGCCATCGCACCCTCGGTACGCAGCGTCTGCCGCGGCGTAATGGGGGCGGGCCACGTCGACCTGGAAGATACCGTCCAGGAATGCCTGATCGAGATTCTGCGTGCCCTGCCCAAGTACCGTGTTGAAGGCGCCATTGTGCACTACACGAACCGTATCGCGCTACGGGCATCAATCGCCGCGCGCAAGCGAGGACGAAGCCGCGAGCAGCGGCTGCGCACGCTCGCTGAGCAGTCTTGCCCACCGAATGTCCCTGCCAACGAAGACACGCTTCCCAACCTCTGGTTGTTGCGCGAGATCATCGACGAACTGTCGGCAGTGCAGGCCGAGACCGTTCTCATGCGCATGGTTCTTGGTTGCTCGGTGGAGGAGACGGCTGCGGCTACCCAGGTGCCGGTCAACACGGCCAAGAGTCGTCTGCGCTTGGCCAAGGACTACCTGCGCCGTCGACTCGACGAGGAACCTGTCGACTGGAAAGGTCGAGCATGAATCTCGAGGTGCATCCCGAGGAAGCGCTCGACCGTGCGCTTAGGGGTGAGCTGTCTGAAGTCGAACGGCACGCTCTGGATCAGCACCTGGCCACTTGCACTGCATGCGAGGCTCACCTGGCGCTGGCGCGCTCGTGGCAAGAGGCATGTGCTCCGCAGCCCTGGGGTAGCCGCTTGAACAGTCTGGCCGTGGATCACGCGTTGGCTCACTACGGGCGCGTCCGTTGGCCGGCGTTGTTCTCCTGGCCAGGCCAGAGACGTTGGCTGCTGGTGACCGCAGGAATGCTGGTGGCTGTGGGCGGGGTGGCAAGCGCGGCTTGGTGGCAGCGGCAAGATTCCGCTCGCCAGACGATCATGTTCCAGGGGACCATGGCACGACCTGCCGCTCGGACAGCAGCGCCGCCCAGGCTAGCCATGGCTTCTTCGGAGCCGCCTGCGTCCTTTCAGGCTGAAGTTACAGACGAACGCCCCAGCCCTTCACGGGCACCGCGCGTGCAGCCCAGCGCAGCCTCGCTGTTCGAGCAGGCCTCTGCCTTGCGCGACCGCAACAGGGTGGAGGAAGCCATCGCGGTTTATCGCAAGCTGCAGCAGCGCTTCCCGGAGACGCGCGAAGGCCGGATCTCATATGCCGT
>PMZX01000540.1:15447-24897 GCA_003170035.1 Myxococcales bacterium
ACGGTCTACGCCAGCCAAGCCAAAGGGCGCTTGTCCCAGATGCGCCGCCCGCAAGAAGCGGTTCCTAGCATCGAGCATTCTCGCTGAGCATGGTTTGGGCGTGAGCGCTCGGAGAAACGGCGTTGCAACTGCGCCAGGGCTCGCGCGGCCTGAGCGGGTTGTCCTGTTGCTTCTGCTGGCCGGCGCGGTCGCGCTGCCGCGAGCACGGGCAGCAGAAGGACGCGAACACATCAGCACAGTGCTGGCCGGCGACCCGGCAGCAATCGAGAAAGTTTTCGCCGTGATTCGCGGTTCACTCGACCGCCAGGGACTGGACATCGTCGCGGTCAGCGTGGCCCGGATCGATCCACTCGATGTCGCCCGCCTTCCGCTCGATCGCTCTCCCGCCGGACCCGTCGCGCACCTGTGGCTCGATCTGGCGGCACGACAACCCACGATCTATCTCCTGGATGTGCGAAACGGGCTCGTCTATGCGCGCCCGCTGCCGATCCACGCGGATCCGGACGCGGTCGAGCTGGAGCTGATTCGTCTCGTGGTCGACAGCTCGGTGGATGCCATTCTGAAAGGGCGTGCACTGGGCGTGAGCCGCGACGAGTTCGAGCGATCCCTGGCGCCGGCCCCAGCCCCGGTTCCGGCCTCGGCTCCGACGCCGGAGCCGGCCGCGGCACCGCTCCCGACTCCGGCCCCGACAAGACCACGCCCCAGATGGGCGATCGCGGCCGGCTACTCAGGCACCATGCTGTCGACTGATTCCGTCGCGCACGGTCCGGAACTGGGTGCGGACTTGCTCTGGCCGCGTTTTCGCCTCGGTATGATTGTGTCGCAGCGATTCCAGCAGACCGTGACTCGTTCAGATACGGGCATGCACCTGCTTTCGTCAGGAATTCGGATTGTTGCGGCGTTTCCGACGGCGATCACCTCACGCCTTTCTGCGTCGCTTGGACTTGGTGCCGGGGTAGACGCAACGCACGTGGAGCCCACCGGAGTCGGCGCGCAGCCCGCATTCTGGGCCACCGATCCCCTGGTCCTTGCGATGGCCACTATCGAGCGCGCCTTTTCTGCTTCAGTTGTGTCCTTGCGGGTTGGCATCGACGTCGATCTCCTGGCCACGCGGTACTTAGTTGCCCGTTCGAACGCAACGAGTGTCTTGTGGACACCATGGCGCTGGCGGCCATTTGCCTTGATGCAGCTTGGTTTTGCGTTCTAGACGTCGCCTTACCCTTTTTTGGGGAACCGCCGATGACCCGTTTTGCCGGGTGGCCGCCCCTTATTAGCTAGTAGGTAGCTTGCAGTCGGGCTAGTCCCCGCAGCTTGGAAACTCCTCGATCATCTTCCTGATCTCCAGAAAAGGCATCTTGCGACGAACGCCGTGCTCGGCTAACCTCGTTTTCAGTGAGGAATTGCATGTTGAGAAATAACGTTGGATCACTGGTTCTAGTATTAGGCGTAGCCTCTTGTGTCTTGGCCTGCGGCAGCGGCAACACGCCAGGGGGCACGGGCGGGACAGGCGCCTCGGCGACAGGCGGAACGACTTCGGCCGGCGGCACTTCGGCGACTGGTGGCACTAGTGCTACGGGCGGTGTTGCCGCCACGGGCGGTTCGGCAACGACCGGAGGCGCAATGTCAAGTGGTGGTACTTCGGCCGCTGGGGCAACCGGAACGTCTACAATGACATTGGCCCAAGCTTGTGCACATAATTGCACCTTTGCTGTGAACGCTCTCGATCAGAATGGGTCGCCCACTTGCTCCAGCACACAAGATGTGTGCGTGCAGAGCTGCATGACTACGTTCGACAACACGTCCCTTCTCAATCCGGATTTGGGAAAGCAATACACAAGAATGATGGTTTGCGTCGCGACTGATCCAAGCTTCAACTCGTCCGCTGACTTCATTTGCGCGAAACCAAACTCCCCTTTGAACTTGTGGTCGCCCGCCGGACTCGACGTGGTACCAAACTCAACGTGTGAGGATGACATTTGTGGTTGGAACTGCGAAGGCGCCGAACACGGGGTTACGGATCCCTTTGTGGACATCCGGTGTACCTGCTCAAGTATTCACTGATGAGTGACGCCCGGAGGTAATGTCTTCGGGCGCCCAACGCTGAACATCCGGGCGTCTTTCGCAGCCGACCCAGTGCGGGGACATTCGGTTTGCCTGCGCATTTGCGGCATCCTCAATATCATTGAGGTCTTGGGCGCAACGAAGC
Organism: Myxococcales bacterium; assembly: GCA_003170035.1. Taxonomy (GTDB): domain Bacteria; phylum Myxococcota_A; class Polyangia; order Fen-1088; family Fen-1088; genus Fen-1137. Next base: position 17,654 of record PMZX01000540.1, read on the forward strand.
GGAAGCGTAGGGCAGTCCAGCCTGGCGATGGGAGGCGGAGGGTCCCTGCCCCGGGCGCCTCGCCGATCTGCACCCGTGCAACTTTGGGCGAAGCGCAGAAATGACCCTTCTTGCCGACTGGCCGCCCCCTATAGATGACAGGGGGCTTCCATGAAGTGCAGACGCGCCGTTCCGACCTTTTTCCTCTCAGCGACGCTTGTCGCTTCCGCTTGCTCAACAAACTCGTCCAAATCGACCGGCAGTTCCGGCGGTGGGACGCAGAATTCTGGTGGCTCGGTTACCAGCGGGGGTGCCGGGGCCGGTGGGGGTGGGCAGACCACGCCTGGTTCGGGAGGGAGTGTTTCCGGCGGTCAAACTGTGACCCCAAGTGGTGGCAGCGCTGCGGGCGGCCAGGCCACCGGGGGAGTAGCCACGGGCGGCCAGGCTGGTGGAGCCATCGGAGGCGTGGCCACCGGCGGTCAGACGAGTCCGGCCACCGGGGGAGTAGCCACGGGCGGCCAGGCTGGCCGAGCCACCGGAGGTGTGGCCACCGGCGGTCAGACAAGTCCGGCCACCGGGGGAGTAGCCACGGGCGGCCAGGCTGGCCGAGCCACCGGAGGTGTGGCCACCGGCGGTCAGACAAGTTCGGGCACCGGCGGTGCGGTCTCGAACCCGGGCTCCACTGGTGGTTTCATCCCGTCCACAGGCAGCACAGCGGGCTCCATTGCGACCGAGGGCAACTTCAGCATGGATCCCGGCTGGAAGTTCATCAAGCAGGACGTATCCGGCGCCCAGGCCACAAACTTCACCGAGACTGGTTGGGATACGGTTAGCACGCCGCACACCTACAACGATATCGATTCTATGAGAGGCTACACCTCTCACAGCGGCGGCGACCACGGCTTGTACCAAGGAACGGCCTGGTACCGCAAGCATTTCAAGATTCCGACTGCGTACCAGAACAACAAGGTGATCATCGAGTTCGAGCGTATCAGGCAAACCGCCAGCTTCTATATCAACGGAACCGCAGTCGGCACCTACTCCGATGGTGTCACCGCTTGCGGTATCGATGTCACCGGCAAAGTCACTTTCGGGGACACCGAGAACGTTCTCGCGGTTAGCGTCAACAACAGCGGGGGCGGTCAATACTGGAACGCGAATGCCACCAACCCGAGCTTCGGTGGATTGGTGGGGCACGTCTGGCTGCACGTGCCGGGCAAGATTTATCAAACCTATCCCCTGTTCATCAACCTGGCGACGTCGGGCATCTACATCTACGGGACGAACTACACCAACATCACCAACAACACGGCCAAGGGTGACACGGGCGATCTGACCCTGAACGTGGAAGCCGAGGTGAGCAACGAATCCGGGAGCGCGCAGAGCGCCACCTTGGGCGTCAAGGTGATCGATCCAGCCGACGGTTCGACGGTGACGACATTCTCAGGCACCGCCACCTCGCTGTCCACCACTGCCGCCACCGTGGTCAAAGCCAGTGGGCCTCTCACCGGCGCCAAGTTGTGGAGTGACCTGTACCCCAATCTCTACACGGTCGTTACCACGTTGACTGTGGGCGGGACAGTGGTCAATCAACGCAGCACGATCACGGGTTTCCGCAAGGTCGAATTCAGGGGAGGCGCAGGCACAGGCGGCATCTATGTCAATGGCCGCTTTGTCTATCTTCTCGGCTTCGCCCAGCGCTCTACCAATGAATGGGCCGGACCCGGTCAGGCCGTTCCGGACTGGATGCACGACTACACTGCCAAGCTGATAAGGGACGCCAACAGTAACTACATTCGCTGGATGCACGTCGCGCCGCAAAAGGTCGACATTCAATCCTTTGATCGATACGGCGTGATCAGCAGTGCGCCAGCAGGGGACAAGGAGACGACCAATCCGACGGATGCACAATGGCAGGCGAGGATGGCGGTGATGAAACCCACCATGATCTACCTAAGAAACAATCCCAGCGTGTTCATGTATGAGGCCGGCAACGCCGCGGTATCCGCTGCCCAGATGAAGGATCTGCAGACTCTCAGAGACACATGGGATCCGAACGGCGGTCGCGGTGTAGGTGACCGCACCATGAGCGACACTGGGGGGATACCCTATTCCGACTATTTCGGCACGATGCTTGGCAACTCCGGGTACCAAGATGCCTACCGGGACAAGGGGCCCATCGTCGAAACCGAAGATTACCGCGATGAAGCGATGCGAGGAGTCTGGGACGACTACTCGCCCCCGCATGTGGGCGGCTTCATCCCAGGGGCCACCGATACCTATAACTTGACTTCGGAAGACTTCACGACGGGGCAGGTTGCCCGGCTCAACACCTGGTTGATAACCAGTACAATCCGGAACACGAGTGGGGGGAAGTACTCGGCCTACGCCTCGATCTACTTCTCGGACTCCGATGCGGACGGACGCGAGCAGAGCAGCTGCGTCGCTCGGGTGAGCGGGAAGGTCGATGTCAACCGCATTCCCAAGGAGGCCTATTACGCCTTCCGCGTGGCCGGGAACACCAAACCGGACATTCACATCGTCGGGCACTGGACCTATCCGGCGGGCACCACCAAGACCATGTACGTGCTGGCCAACAACGTCTCGTCGGTGGACCTGCTGGTCAACGGCAAGTCATCAGGGAAGGTGACCAAAGCGACCAACGGTTATCTGTACAGTTGGGCGAGCGTCGCTTTCGCCTCGGGCACCATCCAGGCCGTCGGGTACGACGCCAGCGGCAAGCAAGTTTGCGAGCATACCCTGACGACGGCCGGGCCGGCAGCCGCTGTCAAGCTGACCCCGACGGTTGGCCCGAATGGCCTGCAGGCCGATGGTGCGGACTTTGCGATGTTCGATGTTGAGGTCGTGGACGCGAAGGGACAGCGGGTTCCCACCTACGGTCCCACCACCAAACCAGCGGACAATCAACCAATCAACGAGCCCAAGATCACTTTCACGGTGACCGGGCCCGGAACTTGGCGCGGCGGGGTCAACGAAGCCATGCTCAATTCGACCAACAACCTCTATCTGTACACCGAGTGCGGAATCAATCGCGTTTTCATTCGCTCGCAACAGACCGCCGGAGATATCACTCTGACCGCCAGCAGCCCCAACTTGACGTCAGATACGAAGACGGTGACGTCCAAGGCGGTCAACGTCGTGAACGGCCTTCTCTAGGAATCCCGCGCGCCTGGACCCCGTGCCCGGGGAACATTCATCTAGTTTCCGACCTTGCCGGTGTCGCGGTAGGGAGCGCCCTCTTGGTAGAAGGCGAGCTGTTGCCCCAAACGTTCGGCCAGGGCTGGCTTGTTCCGGGCTTGGGCCAATTGCAAGGCTCGTTGGGCTGTGTCTACCGCCTCAGGAAAGCGCTGGGCCTCGGCATAGGCGGCCGCCAGGGTCGCGACAAAGGTCGGATTGCTGTCGCCGGAAGCCCGCACTGCTATCTCGGCCAACTCGATCGCCCGGGTGCCATTTCGAAGAGATGCATCCTGGCTGGTGGCCATCACCCAGGCCAGGCTGTTGCAGGCTGGTGCAAAGTCGGGCTGGGCTTCCAACGCTTTCTCGTAATGCGTAGCGGCCTCACGCACCTGTCCCTCTTGCTGGAGAATCTCACCGAGGTTCTGGTGGGCCACGGCATAGGCGGGCCGGATTTCCAAGGCCTTTCGATAGTGCGCGATGGCTGCCTGTACCTGTCCCTTTTGCCACAGCACATTGGCAAGGTTGTTGTGGTCCTCGGCTAGGTTCGGGCGAATCTCCAGTGCCTTCTGCAGGTGGGCGAGCGCCTCATCCACCTGCCTCTTGCGCAGAAGAACCACGGCCAGGCTGTTGTGGGCCTCGGCATAATCGGGCCGGATTTCCAGGGCCCTTTCATAGTGGGCGATAGCCTCATCCATCTGGCCTTTCTGGCGAAAGACCTCCCCAAGATTGTAGTGGGCCATTGAATACTTGGGCTGAATTGCCAATGCCTTCTGGAATTCCGCGATGGCCTCATCCAACTGGCCCTTCTGCCGAAGAACGCCGCCCAGGTTGTAGTGGGCGGTCGGATACCCCGGCTGAATCTCCACGGCCCGCTTGTAATGAGCCATCGCCTCATTCATGTCACCCTGTTCGAGGAGAAAATTGCCGAGGTTGTTGTGGGCCAACCAACAGTCCGCATTGGCAGCCAGCGCGGTTCCCCAGAAGATGCCTGGATCGGCGTAGATCCTGCTCTGCCGCCAAGTCAATCCACCCAACAGCACCAGCAGAACCCCGCCCATAGCCACGGCAAGAAGCAGACGCCCCGGTGGTCGGCCGACCGTCGTGATGGCGGCTGCCCCGAGCGCCAGCGGACCAATGATTGCGAAATACTGCCAATGGTCGGCGACCAGCGACAGGACCATGAAACCAATATCCCAGAAGCCCAGGACCGGCAGAAGCATCGCAATGAAATAGCCCAGTCCCGCTAGCGGACCCCGACCCCAGCCCCGCCGGTAGCGCCAACAGGCTCCCAACACACCCACCAGCAGAAGCCCGGGCAGGTATGACCACCACTGCCCGCCATCAATCTGCCAGCGCGGATAGACGGAACTGAGGCCGAACGGCAAAGCCGCCTTGTAGAGATAGAACCATATCGCCCACCCGGCGCCTGCCAGCCGCGCCCAGAAGCTATCGGTTCGCACGATGTCTGAGCCGATCGCCCGATGCGACTGGAACCAAAGAGAGACGAGTCCCACTGCGACCGCGGTAAGAAGGAACGGCACACAATGCCCAAGATCCCTGCGCTGCACCCTTCCCCGCCGCCACCAGGCCAGCCCCAGCAGCACAAGGGGCATGGGCGCCACCGCTGTCTTGCTGAGCATCGCCACGAGAAAGGCAATCAGGGACAGCCAGTACCAGCGCCATCGAAAGCCGAGGGTCGCAGGAGCGTCGGCCAGCTGAGCGTCCAGGGATGAGCGCGATGCCGGCTCGAACCGGATGTACCACGAGAGGCTCAGAAGGTAGAAGAACATAGCCAGGGTGTTCTTCCGCTGCGTGATCCAGGCAACGGATTCTACGTTGACCGGATGCACGGCAAAAAGCGCCGCCGCCAGCCACGACCCGGGGACGTCGAGCCGCTTGAGCACCCGCCACAGCAGAACAGCACTGCCCGCATGCACGAGCACGTTGACCACGTGGTAGCCCATTGGGTTGGTCCCCCACAGTCGCCACTCCAGCCACAACATGGTCGAGGTCACGGGGTAAAAGTCCACCGGTTGGGTGGTGAACCAGAATCGATACAGGCCATCGGCCTGCCGGATCAGGGGATTGTCCGTGACGAAGCTGGCATCGTCCCAGATGAGACCAGCGTGCCACACCGGCAGGTAGGCGATGATCGTCGCGCTCACCAGCAGCAGAGCCGCCAGCCAGGGTTGAGCGCGCAGAAATTCTGCCATCCGCTCGACCATGGGGCGCGCCGAGACTGTGACCGCGTCGCGCGCCCCAGCGCCCTCGGGCTTGTCAGCCCGGCGATCTCTCGGCCGCTTCATGCAGCCCCACCCTACCTAGGCCCCCGGTTAACATCAACGATGCAGACGGGTGCTCCCGATAGCAGCACGCTTCATATGACCGGCGCCATCCCCGACACCGGCACCGGCACCGACACGGCACCGACACCGGATCTCAGATGAGCGATCGCAGCCGGCCAAGTCAGGGACCATACTCCCGGCCTATAATGGCGCACATGGTCAATTACTTAGCGCGGAGCGGCGCCAGCTTCGGCTTCGCCTCGGCATGACGCTCGCGCAGCATTTCCAGCAGCCGGCTACCGGCGCAGATGCGGGCATATCACACGGAATTCCGTGGCCTTTTCGGAGGCGATTGCCTCGCACTTCTCTGCGTCGTGTGGACTGGGGGGGTTGGGGATAAACGCCACGCGCGAGCGCTATGCGTCGCGGTCTCGCGTTCTAGAATTTCCCCTTTCTCTCGATAACTGCAATGACCCGTTTTGCTGAGAAGCTGCCCCTTAACTTCTATAAGGAGTTTTCTATGCACAGCAAATGCGCCCTGTTGACCATCCTCTTCTCAGCGACACTGGTCGCTTCCGCCTGTTCAAGCAATTCCGGCGGAAACACTAGCGGCAGCAATCCAGTCGCCGGGCAGACCAGTCAGCCCGGTGGTGGGCAGACCAGTCAGCCCGGTGGTGGCACGGTTGCCGGCGGGCAAACCAGTCAGCCCGGCGCTGGCACGGTTGCCGGCGGACAGACCAGTCAGCCCGGCGCTGGCACGGTTGCCGGTGGGCAGACGAGTCAGCCCGGGGCTGGCACGGTTGCCGGCGGGCAGACGAGTCAGCCCGGCGCTGGCACGGTTGCCGGCGGGCAGACCAGTCAGCCCGGCGCTGGCACGGTTGCCGGTGGGCAGACGAGTCAGCCCGGGGCTGGCACGGTTGCTGGCGGCAGTCCAGCCGGAGGACGAGCCGGAAGTTCGGCCGTTGGTGGTAGCCCTGCTGGCGGCAGCGCCGGCCGAGCCAGCGGCGGCACAGTTGCCGGTGGCACGCCCACTGGTGGCACGCCCACTGGTGGCACGCCCGCTGGCGGCACGCCCACTGGTGGCACGCCCACTGGCGGCGTGCCCACTGGTGGCACCCTCATAGTCGGCGGCAACCCTGGTCCTGCGAGCGAAGCCGACTACAGCTTGGACGTGGGTTGGCAGTTCAATAAGTCAGACGTTAGCGGCGCTCAGGCCACAACCTTCGCCGACACCGGTTCCGGTTGGAGTTCGGTCAGCACGCCGCATACGTACAATGATACTGATTCCTTCAGAGTTCTCATCAACCACAGCGGTGGCGACCACGGCATGTACGCCGGACCGGCGTGGTACCGCAAGCATTTCAAGGTTCCTGCCACATTCGCTGGCAACAAGTTCATCGTCGAGTTCGAACGGATCCGGGAAAGCGCCGACTTCTATATCAATGGAACCGCAGTCGGCTCCTTCACCGACGGTATCTCAGCGACCGGCATCGATATCACCGGGAAGGTCACCGCTGACGGGACCACCGACAACGTTCTCGCGGTTCGCGTCGACAACAGCGGGGGCGGTCAATACTGGAACGCGAATGCCACCAACCCGGACTTCGGTGGATTGGTGGGGCACGTCTACCTGCACGTGCCGGGCAAGATTTATCAAACCTATCCGCTCTACCAAAACCTGAAGACGCAGGGCATTTACATCTACGGCACTGCCTACGCCAATATCACCAACAACACCGCGCAGGGCGACACGGGCAATCTGACGCTGAACGTGGAATCCGA
>PMZX01000314.1 GCA_003170035.1 Myxococcales bacterium
GGTCGTCCGCCTGTTCGGCTGGCCACACCTTGCAGGAATACCCGGGCTTGCGTGCGCAGGTCGACAAATTGGCGGCGCTGATCGAGAAGCCCGCGCCAGGGAAGCAGGCAGGCTATCAGACCGAGCACAACGAGCTGGACCAGCGGCCCCGCTTGGCTCCGCCGGTGGAAAGCGTGCAGGACGAGAAGCCACACGGAAAGAAAAAACGGGCCAAAGTAGTACAGGCCACCGCCGTGCTGGTTCTTGTAGAAGGCGTAGGCATAGACGACCCAGCCGAGGGGCAGCAGCACGAGCCAGGCGACGAGCTGCGCGCGCTCCCTGCGGAGTCGGTAGAGAGCGCCCAGCATGAGCACCGCCACCGCCAGGAGGAGGCACTGCCGGGATAGCGTTAGCTTTTCGGGGACGAGTTGAAACGCGGGTCCAGGGAAGGTACCCCACCCGCTCTCCTGCGAAAAGAAGCCGAAAAACCTCCGGTAGTACTCCCCGATGTCGCCATGCAGTTCGAGCAGAAAGGTCGGAACCCACACCAGCGCAAAACCGGCGGTGGACAGGGCGGTGGCGTAGAGCAGGCATCGGCAGCACCTGGATCTCGCCTCGGCGAGCTGTTTCGCGAGAACAACCAGATGGATCGTCGCGAGGGTGGGCACCATCCGCCACGACGTGAGGAAGACGACCGCGGATGCGGAACCGAGCAGGACCTGCTGGGCGACGATGCGCCGGTTGGACCAGTCTTGGTGGCGGTTCGCCAGCAACGCGTGTGCCAGGGCGGCGCAGATGGCCAGGCCGCACAGGCCGGTGGCATCGCTGCGACCGACGGACAGCCAAACCGTGAGGCTTGCGAAGAGGAGCTGGAGCCCAGCCGCTGCGAGGAGCGCGTTGGTCAGATTCTTGCGAACGACCACGTACGCCGATCCAAGCAGGCAGAACGGGAGCAGGAGAACGAAGCATCGCGTGACCATGTGCCCCGGAAGGCCCGGGAAATGCGTCGCCAGCCACCCCTTCAGCATCGCATCCATCGGCCCGTGGTTCATGTTCACGAAGGCCACTCGGCTCGAGTCGTAGATGTCCACACCCGCTCGCTTGGCCAGGGCATGGAGCCAGACCGTGCCCTCGCGAATCTCGAGTTCGACCGGCACAGAGAATGCGGTCCATGCGTACCACACGGAAAATGCAAACAGCCCGCCAGAGAGCAGGAAGGCCAGTATTCGCAAGCCCAGGGCTATGTCGAACCGAAAGCGCCAAGGCATATCTTCCCCGATGGTACCCTACTGCCGACTGAGGGGCGAATATCAACATCGCGCAGAGTCCCTGCGGCGTAGCCGGTGGCGAGGCACTCAACAAGTGCAAAGCGGGCTTGCTAGTTCGTCGAGAGTGATGGGCTTCCTCCCCCATCGCCCCTGAACCGAGTAGATTCATGCTCGTCGTGATGCCCACGAACGCTCGCGTTACCCTGCTTGTGCGCGCCGGCCTATGCGCCTGGTTGGCAACCGGCTCCTGCAGCCGCAAGCCTGCCGCGCCGCCGCCCCTTTCCGACCGTCCCGCGCGCAAGCTCGATCCCGTGCGACCCGAGCTGATGCCCGGCGTGCTGGCCCCGCATTTGTTGCCCGCAGCCCGCGACGCCTCCATCCGCGAACAGGCCATCGAGAGCATCGGAACCTATGAATGGCAGGACTGGACCGCGCCCGGTTCGCCCCTGGTCAACACCAATGGTCACTACTGGTCGCGCCTGGCTGACCTGGCCTGGAACCGCGACGTCGAGATCCACCTCGACAACGTGCCCGTCGATCTCGATCAAGACGGCACCATCGACACCCATGTCACGCGCCACATCTCGCTCAAGGGCGGGATCTTTGCCAACCCCGAGGTGTTCGGGCTGGCCGCTGACCCCGACCAGCCGGCGGGCACGCGCGGCTACACGTCGGCCAGCACGGGCTTCTCCGGCCTGCGCGACGCGCTCGATCTCGAAACCGGCAAGCCCACGGGCGACATCGGCATGACCTGCTGGCTGTGCCACAGCGGCCGCAATCCAGTGGATGGCAAGACCATCCTGGGCCTGCCCAGCGCGCGCCTCGACTACGGGCTGCTTCTGGCGACCTCGTCGTTCTTCGATCCCAAACACGTGATCGATCTCGACAAGGACGGACAGCCTGACAGTGAGGAGGAGATCCGGCGGCGCACGCGCCTGCCAGACACACTGGTGCTCGATCTTGACCACGATGGCCGCGTGTCAGTTGCCGAGTATCGTAAGGCTCTCAAGCTGCCCGACGCTCAGCAGACCTTGGCCACGCTGCTTTTGGCCGGGCCGGGCCGCGCCGATCTGACCAACGAGTTCGGCCTGGACATGACCGTGCCGGGCTTGCACTCGCGCCGCTACAGTGACGCCGGCACCATGCGCACCGGCGCCGAGGGGGTGTTCAATCCCAAGAGCATTCCCACGGCTCTCGGCGTGCGCTCGCTTTCGGTCATCAACTGGGCCTCGACCTATCCGACGCGCGCGCCCGACTTGCTGGGCCGCTACGCCGCACGCACCGAGATGAGCCGCAACCAGGCCATGGCCGAGTTGGGCATCGATTGGCCCGCCGGGTTCGAGGGCGACTTCGACCTCGTCAACCGCGCCATGGTGCTCGACACGCGCTCGATGGGCGCCATCGGACTGCAGGCCGATTCCTTTGTCGGCATCATGCTGGTGCGGGTCCTGCGCCACGATTCGCCGGCGCCGCCTGATCTGGTGCGTGGCCTGCGTCTGGCCTACGAGGCCAGTGCGATTCGCAAACTGCTTTACGACACAGCGCTTGACAGTGTGAAGAAGCCGGCGCTGGATGCAGCCGCGCTGGAGCGAGGCCGCCGCCTGTTCTTCGACGAGGCTGCGGGCAGCATCATCAACCAGCAGATCCTCGTCGATCTGCCGCCCGTCTATCGGGGCAGCGACCTTGCGCCGCCCCTGCTCGCGCCCATCGACGAGATGCAGCCGCTGTCGGCGCGCATCCCGGTCCGCTGCGTGACCTGCCACTCGGCCACCACGCTCAGCACAAACAAACCCATCCCGGCCGACGGCCTCGCCATCCCACGCTGCACCGACTGCCACCTCTCGCACCAGCCCAAGGGCTTCTGGGCCAAGCTGGGCCTGCGCAAGGGCGAAGGCCCAGGCGGTTCCACCTCGATCTTCGTGGAGTTCGGCCTCTCGCGCACCGCCAGCACGGCCAAGGAGGAGCGGGCGCGCTGCGGTCGTTGCCACGAGCAGCACCCGGCACTAGCCGAGCCCGTGACCTACACCAGTTGCCTGATCCTGCCCTTTGATGCCGACGGCGACGGCCGTGCCCAGGGCGATGAGCGCGACGATCTGGCTGCCGGCGGCATCGGCACCGACAGCCTGTTCGGCTTTGAGGTCGACCGGCGCAAGCTGGCNNAAGAACGTGCGCATGCCCATCACGCGCATCACAGCGCTGCGCAGTCGCGGGCCGACCCAGGCCGTGCAGATCGCTGGCCCCTGGGTGCGCACGCCACCGCTGGTCACCTTGCTGGCCTCGGCGCCCTACCTGCACAACGGCTCCGTGCCGACGCTGGAGGCGCTGCTGCAGTCCTCCGACCAACGACCGGCGCGCTTCGTGCTNNTTCGGCACCCGCTGGAACGCGCAAGACAAGCGCGACCTGCTGGAGTTCCTCAAGAGCCTGTAGAAATGGGCCTCGGAATGCGAGCCCGTGGGAGCGACGAAGACGGAGCCTCGAACCCCGAATTGCGATGCAGACGATCGGCTTCGATCCGGGCTGCGGTTCGTGACATAGTTCGTCGCGTTCGACGGTTTGGAGAGGCGACATGACGACATCAGTGAGCCTGAAGGACCTTGCGCTGTCTGATCAGAAACGGAGCCCGCGGGTCGAGGAGTTACGGAAGGCGTACTTCGACGCCGTGCCCGAGATCTGCTGCGAACGACCATCGCTGGTCACGCGCTATGCGCGGAAGCACGGGCTGTTTGACAAGCCCACCATCAGTGTTCTGGACAAGGCCCGGCAATACCGTTACGTGCTGGAGCATCGGCAGGCGATGGTCGCCCCCGACCACGGCGTGGGCGCGGACATGAAACCCTTCCCTATCAAGGCGCGGTCCCTGTTCGCCGGATCGACCACCAGTCACTTCAAGGGCGTGCCCATCTTCCCCGAGCTCGTCGGTCTGGCTCTCTGGCCCGAGCTGCTCAACATCAAGGATCGCGCGAGCAACCCTTACTTCCTCGCTGACAAGGATGTGCAGGTCCTCAACAAGAAGGTGTTTCCCTACTGGCTGAAACACAGCGTGCTCGAGCGCTGCCGCGCCCGCATGGACAAGGATCGTGTCGGCCAGCCGGTCGGGCATCGCGACGTGCCTGAGATGGTCTTGCTGGAGGATCTGGTTTTCTTCATAACCAGCAAGGCCGACTGTATCTCGCACACCATCCCGGATTTCTCCCAGGTCCTGAAGCGCGGTTTGCGTGAGATCATCAAGGACGCGCAGCAACGGGGAGGTCGTGCCCAAAAGCCCGAGCAACGCGAGTTCTACGCGGCGGTGGTGGAAGCGATGGAGGGCATCGTCAAGTTTTCCCGCAACCTGGCGCGCGAGGCGCGCCGACTGGCCAGACAGACCAGTGATGCGACTGAACGGGCCGAGCTGCGGGACATGGCCGAGGCGAACGAGCACGTGCCCGAATTCGCCGCGCGCACCTTCCGAGAGGGCCTGACCACCATCTGGATCTGCTGGACCGCCATCCATCTGGAAAACCCCGACGTGGGCCTCAGCCTGGGCCGGCTCGACCAACTGCTGTACAAACTCTATAGCGAGGACATCAAGAACGGGAAGCTCACTGTCGACAAAGCCATCGAACTTCTCTGTTGCCTGTGGCTGAAGATCGGCGACCACGTGGCCGCGATTCCCGCCGCCGGCGAGCAGCTTTTCGGCGGAACCGGATCCAACCAGGCCATCACGGTGGGCGGGGTTCATCCCGACGGTTCGGACGCGGTCAACGATCTGACCTATCTGATGATCCGCGCCACCGAACTGATGATGTTGCGCGACCCCAACCTCAACGCTCGCTTCCATCCCGAGGTCAATTCGCAGGCCTACCTGCGCCGTCTGTGCGATGTGAATCTGAACACGGGCGCCACCCCGGCCCTGCACAACGATCGCGCGGTGATCGAGGCGCTGAGAGCGAGGGGCGACAGCCGGGAGCACGCGCGCGACTACGGCATCATCGGCTGTGTCGAGCCAGGCAGCAACGGCCGCTT
>PMZX01000469.1 GCA_003170035.1 Myxococcales bacterium
CGGCGAGGGTGCGCGCGAAGCGCGCGGGGTGTGCAGGGTGGGCTGTCCGTCCCGAAGGGCCGGCGGGCTCGCCACGCGAGTGGAAAACCCGCGATCATGCTTGGCGTCGTTGTGGGCGTCTGGCTTTCTGCTCCGGCCTTTGCCCAGACTGCGCAGGTGCGCGCCCTTCGCGTCTCCGAAACAGGGGCTGACACGGCAGTGGTGATATCGGCCTCGGCACGGCCCACTTTCACCACCTGGAAGCTGGAACAGCCGGCGCGCGTGGTGGTGGACATCAGTGCAGCCCGGCTGGGAAACGTCGAGGTTCCCGTGGATGCGGGCACCTACGCTGTCGGCCTGATCAGCGCGAGCGTCAGTGAAGATGAAGGGGGCGGACCGCGGACACGCATTGTCTTGACGTTGCGGCAGGCCTCCGACTATCGCGTGGAGGCACGCGGCAACGACATCGTCGTCCGCATCATCCCCCACCTGCGCCCCGCCGCGAGCAAGGCTGCAACTCCCGACCCCCACGCGGCCGAAGTCAAGGCCGAGGCGCAAGCCAAAGCTGAGGCACAGGCCCAGGTGGCTTCACAGGCCAGTGCTGAGAACGCCAAGCTCAAACAACAGTTGCAGCAAGCCCGGCACGACGCCGAGGAGGCACAGACGGTGGCGAAGACCGCCAGCGCCGAGACTGAGCGGCAGCGGGCAGCTGTGGCACGCGCGGACGAACACGCCCGCAAGGCCGAACTCGAGGCCGGGCAAGCCCGTCGGCGCGCCGAGGGGGCCGAGCGGCAGACGCGGACGGCCCTAGAGCGGGAAGCCGACCGCGACCGAGCCTTGCAGGCGGCCGCTCGCGAGGTCGAGGCAAGAACCGCGGCGCTTGAGGCGAAGGCCAAGCGCCAGGAGGAACAGCAGCGGCGGCTGGCGGAAGCCGAGCGCCTGGTCGCAGAACGTGAAGCGAAGGTGCACGCGGCAGCCAACGAACTGGCTGAACGCGAGCAGGCTGCGCGGGCCGCCCAGGCCAAGCGCGAGCGACTCGAACAAAGCGGCGCCTCGTCACCAGACAGGGCGCGTGCCGCGGCGGCGGTGGCCAAGGCCGAGACGGAGCGCAGGGACGCGGCTGACGCAGCCGAACGCTCGCGCAAGGATCTCGCTCTTGCGATGGCCGCCCGCCGTGCAGAAGAAGACCGCCGCCAGGAAGAGATGCGCGGCCGCCGGGAGGAGCAAGAGAAGTTGAAGCGCGCCGAGTCCGCTCGTGCGGCCGAGGAGGGGCGCCTGGCCCAGGCGCGTGCCGACCGGGCTCGGGTCGAGAGCGAGCGTGCCAAACTGGAGAAGGAGCGAACCGAACTGGAGGCGGCTCGTGATGCGCTGGCGGCGGAACTCAAGCGACTCGCGCAGGCGTCCACGCCGGTCAAGCCGGCCGCAGTGGCGGTCGCACGGCCGGCCCCCACGCCGGTCGCGGCCAGGCCAGTCCCGGAGGATGAGAAGGTGACCGCCGTGAATCTGCGGCCTGCGCCCGATGCGGCCAAGCAGGCCGGCCGTCCTCGCTCCGTCACTCTGCGTGTACCCACCCGTGTCCGCCATATCCATTTTGTCGACGAGCCCACCCGATCCTCGGTCATCATCGATTTGGAGGAGCCGTCAGGATTTGCCGTCGAACGCCCGACCGATCGGCGCCTCAGCCTGCGCCTCGACCACGCCGATCTCCCCGACGATTTGGCGCGCAGTCTGGACGCCACTGAATATCTAGGCCCAGTCCGACTCATCAGCTCGTACCAGGATCCGCATGCCCGCGCTACGGTTCGGATCGACGTGGATCTGGCCGAGGATGTCCCCAATCGCGTGCGGCAGGACGGGAGCCGGATCTACTGGGATTTCCAGAAGGCGCCGCCGTCCAATGGACAGAAGCTACCCGCGCTGGGCGGGCCCTTGCCGCCGTCAGTCTTGTTCGTGCCCGCTCGCCGCGTGGCAGGCTTCAGCGTCACCCTCACGGCTGCCTTGTGGCAGGCCCAGGCCGGCAGTCCGGCGCGCAAGTCCGGCGAGGACGAATCACCGACAGCCCGACGCGCCAGCTTGGCGGTAAAGAAGCGCTACGTCGGTCGCCGTATCGACCTGGATTTCAAAGGGGCNNTGGACGTCGTGCTGCGGGCCAAGGGTCTGGGATCGGTTCGCGAGGGCAACCTGGTTCGCGTAGCGCCTCTGTCGGCACTCGAGAAGGAGTTGGAGCAAGAGATTGCTCGCCAGAAGCAGATGGCGGAAGTCTTGCCCACAGAAACCCGACTCATTGGCGTGTCCTACGCACACGCCTCCTCCCTGCAGGACAAGGCCAAAGACCTGCTGTCACCGCGAGGCAAGATATCGGTCGACGACCGCACCAACAATCTGATCGTGTCCGATGTGGCGCGCAACCTGCAACTCATCGAGGACTTGGTACGCAACCTGGATACCCAAACCTCGCAAGTGACCATCGAGGCCCGCATCGTAGAGGCCAATACGGATTATGCCCGCCAAATCGGCATCCAGTGGGGCGGAAACACGTTCATGGATGTGCAGCACGGGAATCCTACCGGGTTGGTTTTCCCCTACAACGTTGGAATCGGTGGCGGCGCAGACAGCGGCGAGTCTCCCCTGTCCGGTCTAGTTCCGTCCGTCCGGACTGGTACCCCCGGGGGGGTCGATCCGAATTTCGTGATCAACATGCCGGTGGCTGCTGGCCTCAACAACGGTAGTGCCATCGGCCTCACCCTGGGATCGGTGGCAGGGGCCTTCAACCTTAATCTGCGCCTCTCAGCCATGGAGTCCACTGGCACGATCCGCATCTTGTCCTCGCCGCGGATCACCACCATGGACAACATCGATGCCTCGATCGAGCAGGGCGTGTCGATTCCAGTGTCGGTGGTAAGCGCGATGGGCGCTCAGACCCAGTTCGTGGATGCCAAGCTTCACCTGGGGGTCAAGCCGCATGTCACCAACGAGGGCACCGTCATGCTCGTGATCAACGTGACCAAAAATGAACCGGACTTCGCCAACACGGGCTCCCGCGGCGACCCCACGATTCTAAAGAAGCAAGCCAGCACGACCATGCTGGTTCGTGACGGCGACACGGCAGTCATAGGCGGAATCTACACGCGCAACTCAGGTCTCAGCCACGCCAGGGTTCCGTTCTTCTCGGACATCCCAATACTGGGCTGGTTCTTTCGCAACCGCCGGGAGAACGACAACCGCACCGAGTTCCTGGTCTTCCTGACGCCGCGCATCGTGAACCGGGCTCGCGCCCTTGGGCAGTAGCAGTGATGAGGAAGCACGATTTCATCAGAACAAGTTGGAGAGTGCCATGACAGCAGGTATCGGCAAAACCATTGGTCGCGTGCTGGGCTTCGGCATTCTGGTTGGCGTGTTCCTGTCCCTCGCGGCCTGCGTGATTGACGACGGCCCCACCGGACTGCTCATCGTGCAGGACCAGTGGATACAGAGTGGGACCGGTACGACGGACTGCACTGTTCCCGTGGAACCCACGGCTACCCGGAGAGTCGAAGGAGTCCTGGATGTTGCCGTTCTCAGCAAGAACAGCACGCGCTACTACCTCTACCCAGTGGTGGAGAACCTCCTGGAGCCACTCAGCGGACAAACGAGTGGCACGGCTTCGCTGGTTGAAGAAATGAACAACATCATCATGAAATCGTTCCACGTCAAACTGGACGTGGCGACCAGCGCAGGCACCAGCATCCCGTGGGATGCGGGATGCCCGGGCGAGTTCGACTCTCCCGTCGACACATGGCACCTTGCGCCCGCGAGCACCATCTCCGAGATCGTGGAGATCATCAGGCCATGCAACGCAGCCCCACTCTTCGATTCCCTGCAGGCGGCCCCGTCCGGCTCCTCGATCACGGTCACAGCCACGATCCGAGCCAAGGGACACCTGGGAAGCTCGGACATCGAGAGCCCACCCTTCACATTCCCGGTGCAAGTCTGCTACGGCTGCCTGCAGATGGAGTATTCCGATCCAGCGGCGGCGCAGTTCAGTTTCCCCGCAATCCCCCAGTGCTCGGCTCTCACGGTCAACCCATACACGGGCAATCCGTGTAACCCGGCCCAGGACGGAACCATCCTTTGCTGTGCCCTGGGCGTCGACGCCCAGGGCCACGCCACCGGCGTCCTATGTCCAGCAGTTCCGATGCCCGCGGCGCCGACTGACACGACGCCGTGACCGAGCCATCCCGCCAGCCGCTATTGACACGCCCGGCTCGCGGTGGCTAGAAGCCGAACGCATGTTCCGCGACACCCTTCAAAAAATGGTGGACCGCCTCGACGGGGGGGTGGCCGCGATCCTGATGGGTTTCGACGGTATCGCGGTCGAACACTACAGCCGCGAGGGGCAAGAGGGGATCGACATCCAGACCGCGGGCATGGAACTGGCCCACGCGGCCGCGCAGATGTGCAAGGCAGTCGAGCGGCTCGACCGGGGCCAAACGGCCGAAATCACCATGCGGACTGACAAGGTGGTCATTCTCTTGTACGTGCTGAGCGATGAGTATTTCGTCGCCTGTGCCGTGCGCCCCGACGCGAGCTTCGGCAAGGCGCGCTACGTGATGCGTCTGGCGGCTCCCCAGATCCGGGCCGACCTGTGAGAGCCGAGCGGACATCCCTACCGCTGGTCGTGGTGCTGCACGGCCCGAACCTGAACCTGCTCGGTTCGCGAGAACCGGACATCTACGGCCACACCACGCTGCAGGAGATCGACGATGGCCTGCAGACGCGGGGTCGTGAGCTAGGGCTGCTGGTGCAGACCTTTCAGTCGAACCAGGAAGGTGCCCTCATCGATCGGGTGCAGCAGGCGCGCGGGCAGGCCCGTGGTCTAATCATCAATGCCGGCGGGCTGACCCATACCAGTGTCTCTCTGCGGGATGCCATTGCGGCCGTCGCCCTGCCGACTGTGGAGGTCCACCTGTCCAACCTTGCCGCGCGCGAGGAGTTCCGCCACCGCTCCCTGCTGGCCCCGGTTTGCCTGGGCCAGATAGCGGGGCTGGGGCCCGTGGGCTACCGCCTTGCGCTCGAGGCCCTCGCGCACCTGCTGGCCCCCAGCCCGATGCGGGGGGCGGCCCCTTCGCATGATGTAGAATCGCCTCGCACAAGACCGCCCGCTGCGGTCGCCTCGCCGAAGAAAGGAGCCTCCACCCGATGAGCAAAGCCAAGGCCCCAGTCCGGAAGGACGAGAAGAAGTCCTCGTCTTGCTGTTGCGAGGAGCCACTCTGCGCTCTCGGGCCCGAGGAACTCGCCACCGTGCGAGAACTGGCCGAGATCGCCACCGAGTTCGATCTTGCCGAACTGGGTGTCGACCCCTGCGGGGGGATTCGCATCGTGCGGCGCCAGGCCGGCGGCGGTGCAGGCACGGTCGCAGTCCCCTTCACACCACCCCTGCCCCCGCCCGCTCCCGGTCCGGCAATCGAGAAGGCAGACAAGCCCGCCGAGACCGGAGTGCTCATTACCTCGCCGTTCGTCGGCACCTTCTACCGCGCGCCGGCTCCCGAGGCGCCGCCCTTCGTCGAGGTCGGCCAAACCGTGCGCAAAGGCCAGGTCGTGTGCATCGTCGAAGCCATGAAACTGATGAACGAGATCGAATCCGAATTCGACGGCAAGATCCTCGATATTCTGGTCAAGAATGCGGAACACGTCGAGTACGGGCAGTCCTTGTTCCGCATCGAGAAGGCCTAGGACGATCTCACCGCGGAAGACACCGATCTCGGATCTGCCGTCTTCCGTGCCCTCTGCGGTGAATCCGAAAGCACACCCACCGTGTTCAAGAAAGTACTGATAGCCAACCGTGGCGAAATCGCCCTGCGCGTGATTCGCGCGTGTCGTGACATAGGCGTCCGATCAGTCGCGGTTCATTCCACCGCCGACGCGGACGCGCTGCACGTTCGCTTCGCAGATGAGAAGGTGTGCATCGGCCCGCCCCCCGCACGCCAAAGCTACAACAACATCCCTGCCCTCATCAGTGCGGCCGAGGTGACCGGCGCTGACGCCGTCCACCCCGGCTACGGGTTTCTGGCCGAGAATGCCGAGTTCGCCGAGGTCGTGCAGAAGTGCGGCTTGCATTGGATTGGCCCTCAACCCGAGCTGATGCGGCTCATGGGCGACAAGGTGTCAGCGCGCAAGGCGATGGAGGCGGCGGGCGTTCCGGTGGTTCCGGGTTCACCCATCATCGAGACCGACCATCAGGCGGAAGAGGCGGTGGAACGCATCGGCTTGCCCGTCATCATCAAAGCGACGGGCGGCGGCGGTGGTCGGGGCATGAAGATCGTCGAGAACAAGACGCGGCTCCTCGCGCAGCTGGCTTCGGCCCGGGCCGAGGCCCAAGCCGGATTCAACAACCCCGCGGTCTATCTGGAGCGCTACATCGGAGCGCCCCGCCACATCGAGGTGCAGGTTCTGGGCGATGGCTCTGCGGCCATCGCCATGGGCGAGCGCGAGTGCTCCATCCAGCGCCGACACCAGAAACTGATCGAGGAGGCACCCTCGGTGGCACTCGACGATGCCCGGCGCGTCGAGCTCCTGCGCACGGCACGCAAGGCCACCGCAGCCATCGGATACCGCACGGTTGGAACCCTGGAGTTCCTTCTCGACGAGGAAAAGCACTTCTATTTCATCGAAATGAATACCCGCATCCAGGTCGAGCACACCGTCACCGAGGCGGTCTTCGGCGTGGATCTGGTGCGAGAGCAGATGAGGCTGGCGGCAGGGGATCCGCTGCGCCTCCACCCGGACATGCGGCCTCGCGGTCATGCGATCGAGGTTCGCATCAACGCTGAGGATCCCGTCACTTTTGCTCCCTCGCCCGGACTCATCACGGCACTAAACCTTCCCGGTGGGCCAGGGGTGCGCGTCGATACGCATATCTATGCCCACTATCGCGTTCCCCCATACTACGACTCGCTCCTCGCGAAGTTGATCGTGCATGGGGAGAACCGCCATGTGGCCCTGGCCAGGTTGCGTCGGGCCTTGGGCGAGGTGGTGGTGGAGGGCATCAAGACCAACGTCGAACTCCACAAGCGCGTCATCGACCACCCGGACTTCATCGCCGGGCGCTTCGATACGCACTTCCTGGAACGTCTCTGAGCCGCCCATAGCGCGACGCCGTTCCCAGCCCGCCGCGCGGCTCGTCGCCCGCGCGGTGCGCCACGACGCATGTCGCCCGCAAATCTCTGTCCACACCTTTACAGTGTTACCGTATGCGGTAACACTCTAAGGGCGGACCCAGCCAGGTGGTAACCAAGAAAGACAAGCACCTCGCAACAGCGCAGAAGTACCTAGAGCGGGGAAGCCTTGAAAAGGCCCTGACGGAGTTCCAGAACGCCGTCAAGGAAGATGCCAAGGACAC
>PMZX01000085.1 GCA_003170035.1 Myxococcales bacterium
GCTGGGCGGGTCGGCGTAGAACGCGTCGGTGTCCCCGCCGGAAAACTCAGTCTGGGGCGGCGAACGTGCGCGGTGGCAGCGAGGGGCCTCGCTGGGAATCCCCAGATTGTCCAGAATGGCGCGCACGGAATCCGGGTTGGTGATCACGGCCAGGATCTTCATCCGGCCGTCGCACTTCGGGCAGGCCAGGGCGTCGACCAAGAACACGCGCTTCAACAGTACAGCCCATGAGGTCCTACGGAAGCCCGGGATGCGGCTGGCGTCGATCTCGCGAGATGTGGCGCCGTTGCCTTGCGGCGCTGATTCCGGCTGGTACGGTGGAGGCTGCGGCACCACCCTGGCACGATCCCTGGCCGCCGGACCCAAGATGCCGTGGTAGCGCACCAGGTGTGACCGGGGCCGCGGGATCAAGGGAATCAGCTTCTCGATCAGTTCGTGCGGCGTGAACACGACGTGGGTGGTTCCCCTGCGGGGCTAGGGCCTACCCGCCCCGCACCCGCCCCACGCGGCTTCGCCGCGCCCGTCGCCGTCGCGCCAGGCCTGCTTGAAGCGCAAGGCCAGCCTTCCGTCGGAAAGTTGTTGAAGGCGATCGTTCGCGATCGGCGGCCGGGTTAGATAGCGGCAAAGGTGCTCGATTCCTTCCCGGTCATTCGCGCGCACGCGCACGTTGGCGTGCAGGTTGATCACCTTTCACGGCGGAGGCAGGCAAGAGCTGCCCCGGCTATTGACAATGGCCTGATGGGCGGGCTCCCCCTTGCGCGGCGCTGGCCGTTGACCAGGCACAGGCCGCGACTGGGGACGGGCCGGCTGCGCGGCTGCAGACGGGCGAGGGCTGCCACAGACGAGACTGGGCGAATGATCTTCTGGGCTGTGGTGGGCCCGTTTACCGCCAGGTGGACGCGCAGGTGGCGCACCATCTTGCGCCCGATGCCTTTGATACGCGCCAGTTCTTCGAGTGGTGCGAAAGGGATGCTTGTGGCGATAGGCCAGGATGTTGCGGATGCGCGCCGGCCCCACGCCGGGCAAGAGACGCAGTTCCTCGGGCGAGGCAGTATTGATGTTGACCACCCCCTCCAGGGTGGCTTTCTGCGCCCGCGCCGGCGGAACCAGCCCCAGCATGAACATGAGAGTGAGTACGCAGCCGCGCGCCATGCCCTTGTTGTCGGCGCGTGCGCTAGGAAGTTGCTATCCGAAGAGACTCTTGCGCAGGACTCGAGGCGCGTGGAGTCACTTTCCATTTGCGAACATTCCTGACCTATGGTTTCATGACAACATGCGCCATTCAATAGCAGCCGTTCTTACGCTGGCTATTGGTATGGCTCTCAGCTCCGGCGCCCGCGCGCAGGACCCGATGGACCGTCCTGGACTCGATATCGCCGTGCGCTTCGGTTTTGCGTACCCGTTCGGCAAGGTAACGGGAGACCCAGGAGACGGCTTGTCCCAAGGCTTTTCCGGGGCGGTTCCCATCGTGCTGGAGGCCGGTTATCGGATCAATGCGTATGTAACGGTAGGAGTGCTGGCCCAACTCGGATACGCGCTGGTCGCGGAAAACCAGACCACGGGCTGCGGAGGTTCTGTGAGCTGCTCGGGCTCGGTGATGCGGCTCGGAATCGAAGCGCTGTTTCGCATCCCGGTCGAGGGCCCCGTGGTTCCTTGGCTGGGTGTGGGTACCGGCTACGAGTGGTTGAGTATCGATGCTTCTGGCTACGGCGCCACCGATTCTGTCGGCGCGCACGGGTTCGAACTTGCCACCTTGCAGGGCGGGGGCGACTTTCACATCAGTTCGTCCTTCTCGTTGGGCCCGTTCGTGAGCTTTTCGCTCGCACGTTTCGATACGGCGACTGGGACTGACTCCGCGGACATTCAGAACAAGGCCCTGCACGAATGGTTGCAGATCGGCTTGAAAGGGACGTTCAGTTTGTAGGATCGAACTGGACAGCTATCCGAAGAAACTTTCGTACAGAACGTCGGAGAACAGGTTGCACAGGGCGTGGAAGACAGCCGCCGGGGCCAGCGAGCCCGAGCGCTGTCGCATCCACCCGAAGACCAGCGCCGGCACCATCACAGCCAGGCGCGCAGGTTGGAAATCCACCAGGAAATGGCCCAGGCCAAAGAGCAGACTTGAGATGAGCAGGGGCCAGCCCACGGCGGCACCCCACAGCCGGTGTCGCGAGGGCCAGCGCTCTTCCAACCGCGACATCAGGTAGCCGCGAAAAAAGACCTCCTCGGGTAGCGCCACCACCAGGAGCTGAGAGAGAGCCAGCAGCGCAAGGCCAGCGGGAATCTGCAGGGTAAAGCCCCGCAAGCCCAGCCAGCCTGGACAGATGGGCGCAAGGACACCGGTCAGAGGCCGGGCCCAGGCAGGCGCGCTGCCCGTGCAGAGCAGGCCGTAGTAGAGGAGAAAGCCTGCGAGAAAGAGCGGCCAGGTGGTGGCCAGCGCCAAGGCCAGGATGCGCAGGTTCGACTTGACCGGCGTGATGCCAAGGCCCGCGGCCCGATAGTCGAAGGGCCGGCGCCAGATGCGTGCCGCGTACGAAGGCGCGAGGAGAAAAACCAGGGCGATGCCGCCGTGGAGAATCTCGCGCACAAAGGACACGCTGCGCGCCAACCAGAACAGGCCCGCGGCCAGACCGGTGGCCACCAGGAAGGTCACAATCGGCTCGACCAGCCCGGCC
>PMZX01000096.1 GCA_003170035.1 Myxococcales bacterium
GAAATTGTAGAGTCCGCCACTCAACCCGACCTGTCCCCAGGGGTAACTTGTCCAGCGCGCCTCGGCGAGATAGGTGTCCAACCGACCGTCCCTGGGAAGCTCGTACAGGGCCGTGTTGAGGTACACGCGCTCGTCCGTCCCATAGTCGGAGGCGTAGTGCAACTTGAGGGTGTACTGATTCTTGTAAGTGAGCCCAACGTGCGCGTGGTGCACAAAGCTCGATGTGCCCGTCTCGATCCAGGCGAGGTAATCGCCGCGGGGGAAGCTCTCGGGCACGCCAGGAACAACGGCCAGCCCGTGAATAAAGGAAAGCTGCAAGTCGGGCGTCATGTCCCAATACCCGTACGTCGCCTCGCCGTAGCCGCGCACCGCGAGCAGGGGCCCGTAGATGCCCCACCCCCACTGGCCAGGTCCGGCGGCGACCTCGCTGAACGCGCCCATGCGAAACTGCAAACGCAGTGTTCCGATGGGCTGGGGCGTGATCAGAATCCAGGCCGTGCCGAAGCCAGGCCCTCTAAACGCATTCTCGTAGCCCTGGTACTCCTTGNNAATGGGTTCTTGCCCGCCGAAAGCGCCGGCATGTGCAGCGCCGTTCCGGAATAGCCCTCCGGCGCGGTGCCTGGTTTCCTTCCGATACCGACGGCCTGCCAACCGAACAGTCGGCCGTCGAGACGAAACGACGAGGCGCTCGCCGGGGCGGGCGCGCCGAATGAGGGAGCCCTCCCGCCTGGCGCGGGGGCCACGGGCGGCGCCTCGGGCGCCAATCCCAGACCGGGCGGGATCGAGGACCCCGGCAAGGAATCAGCCGGCGCGGCGGGCACGGCTTCTTCGGCTCGCGCCGCACCAGCCGCGAGTAGGAGCGCGATCTGCACCAGGAACGCGTAACGGTATTGCAGACGCACCATCAAGCCTCGATCAGAAGGTGGTTTTCTCGGGCCAGCCGCGTGGATCGACCAAGACCGAAGCGATCATGTCCCAAGGGCGGCTGTGCTAATGCGCTTTGCGTCACGGCTAGGCATCGAGCACAGTAGCACGAGAGTTCGGCGCCGGATCAATGAATTCGGGAACCCGGTTAACTATTGGCGAGCCGACCCGCGCTGCTGCGTCGCCATCAACGCCTGGGAATCGGTGTCGAGCTGGCATTCGCAGGGCCGATGCCGCCCGCTGGCAGGGTCGCCCCCTGTGCCGCGAGTAGGAAATTCACCAGGGCCCAGTAGTCGCCCTGCTTGAGTTCACCCGCATGGCTCATGGGCATATGCGTGCTCGTGTAACCGTACAAATCCTGGGCGTTCCGGAAGGGGTCGCGCCACGCCGCGCCCGCCGGTCGCGCTTGCGCCTCGATCTGTAGCTGCTGGCCGTCGATGAACCCCGGGTCGCCCGAGCCGCCTCTGTTGCGCGGGTACTCAGGCAGGGCACCTGGCCCCATGAGCGCCGGAGCGCTTGCGAGTCCTTCGCCACGCTGGCCATGGCACTTGGCACATTCGGCCGCGTATGTGGTCGCGCCTGCTGCAGCCTGGTCTTGTGCCCGCGCAAGGTCCGCAGCGGTGGCGCCCAGCTGGGTAACCGCGCACCCGAGCAAGACCAATCCGCCGAGCACGAACACCCCGCCGACCACCGACTTTCCTGGATGAGCAGTACGATATGACATCAGGCT
Organism: Myxococcales bacterium; assembly: GCA_003170035.1. Lineage (GTDB taxonomy): Bacteria > Myxococcota_A > Polyangia > Fen-1088 > Fen-1088 > Fen-1137. The sequence goes on from PMZX01000096.1 coordinate 1,655, forward strand.
CTCTTTCCTCATTTTGCGCGGAGATCCTATCCACTCCGTACCGCTTGGTGTAGCAAATTCGCCGCCGTCCGGCTACAGCTTCAAACGCGTGGACGGAGCCGGGCTGTGCCCGGCGGAGTCCGTCGCGGGAGGGGATGGCGAGGCCGCGCGTAGCGCGGGTGTGGCAGGGCGGGGGGGTGGTGCCGAGTGCGGAGCTAACCCTTCGAGGGTTCCCATTTTCAATTGTACGGCGGTACCATCGTAGCGAATGGTCTTGTCGGCTTTGGGGGCAAATGAGAAGCCGACCGGGTTCGCTTTCGATACCAGCACCACCTCAAATGTCCGCTCTTTCTGCATGCCCGTGAACGAGCCCTCTCGCTTCGAGATGGTGAGCGTCCGAGCGGCCTCGTTCCAGCGTATCGGGATGCGCGCACAGGCCCCTTTCTCGTAGCCGTACGTGACACCGTCATCTTCGTACAGCGTGAACTCACCATCCGCTCCCGAGTAGACCCATAGCACGATCGGGTCAGCAGGCTTCTCGTCGGTGTACGCGATCTCGGGACCGGTCGGAACAATGGAGCCGGCCTTCACGTGAACGGGCATGGAGTCGTAAGGCGCGGGCACCTCGATGGTCTGTCCAGCCGTGACGTTTGTACCCGTCCAGAAATCGTACCAACTGGTTGCGCTCGGCAGGTACACGGCTCGACTGCGAGCCTTGTACGTGGTCACTGGGCTCACCAGGAAAGCAGGCCCGAAGAGGTACTGATCGGTCACGTTCAGCGCCTTTGCATCTGCGCGAAAGTCCATGACCAGCGGCCGCATGATGGTTCCGCCCTCATGCGTGACGGCGCCCGCCAGCGAGTACATATAAGGAAGGAGGCGGTAGCGTATCCGGTCGAACTTCAGCTCGGCCTGGTAGGCAGGGTGCGATTCGCCGCCGAGTTCCCACATTTCGCGCTTGGGCGCCTCGCCATGAACGCGCAGCAACGGGACAAACGTGCCGAACTGGAACCAGCGGGCGTTCAGCTCACGCCATTCCTCTGCGTCCTGCACGGTGGGGTGCTTTGCCGAGAAGCGTGCCGGCACGGAGAATCCTCCGATGTCCATCGTCCAGTACGGGATGCCCGAGACCGACAACCCAAGTCCGGCCGGAATCTGCTGCCGCAGCGCCGTCCAGGTCGAGGTGATGTCGCCCGACCAGACGGCCGCAGCGTAGTGCTGGTTTCCGGCAAACGCCGAGCGGGTCAAAATGAAGACGCGCTGGTCCGGGGCCACAGACCGTTGACCTTCGTAGACAGTCTTGCTGTTCATGAGCGAGTACGCATTGAGCATGCGCGAACCGGAGCCGAGCGCCGTGGGGTGCATGTGGGTTCGCTGTCCGTCGAGCGTGGGCGTGGGCAACAGGTCCGGCTCCGGCGCGTCCAGCCACCAAGCGTCCACCCTCTTGCGAAACAGGGACTGTTCCATCTGCGACCAAAAGAGCTTGCCCGCCTCGGGATTGAAGGCATCGTAGAACGTGTACGGATAGCCTCCGTCGCCGACCCAATCGCGCAGCCCTTCCGTCAAGTTGAGTTCGTAAAGGAAACCCTGGGAGCGCATGGCCTCGAAGTTCTTCGTGCCCGGATAGAACTTGCCCCA
>PMZX01000455.1 GCA_003170035.1 Myxococcales bacterium
GGATTCTCGGTCGTGGCCCCGACGAGAATCACCGTGCCTGCCTCAACATGGGGCAGAAGCGCGTCCTGCTGGGCCTTGTTGAAGCGGTGGATCTCGTCGATGAACAGCAGAGTTCTCTGCCCGCGCACGTCCCGCCGCTCGGCTGCCTCGGCCACTGCCTCGCGCACTTCTTTCACGCCGGACATCACCCCCGACAGCGCCACGAAACTGGCGTTGGTTTCCGCGGCCAGAAGGCGCCCCAGGGTGGTCTTGCCTGTGCCCGGCGGCCCCCACAGGATAAGCGAGGTCAGCTCCTTGCCGTCGAGCGCACGCCGCAGCCAGCGCCCTGGGCCGAGCAGGTGGTCCTGGCCAACAAACTCGGCCAGCGAGATGGGCCGCATGCGCTCGGCCAGCGGCTGGCCACGCCGGTCCTTGCCTGCGGCATGGGCGAAAAGATCCACGCCCCATAGTATAGCCGTCACCATCAAAAGCCCATTGTCGGCGCGTCGTGGCGGGCGAATCCTGCGGGCAGATGCGCGGGCGCTGTCTTGGGTCGACCCATGTTTCGCAGGGTTCTATCGTGGGCTACACTGACGAACTGGCCGAATCCTCACTACCCTGCCTCCACGCGGAAACCGTGTTCGATTGCACTGCCCTCACGTCATAAAGGCGCTCCGCCGGCTTGCTGTGCCCCTGCCGCTCTGCCTGATTGCCTCGGCCGCGCTGCTCGCGCTCTCGGACATGGCGTTCCTCAAGGCCTCGTTCGTGTCGGAACGCCAACACGCAGGGTTGGCGGCAGCGTGGTTTGCCACCGTGGCGGATATCCTCGCGGTCGGACTGGCCTATTTCGCCCTGTTTCGGATCGCGTGGCGCTGGCGGTGGCTGTCTTCCTTGCTGCTGATCATCGGATTCGCGCTTCTGCCGCTGCCAGCCTATTTTGCGAATCTCTTTCGCATAGACCTGCAGTTGGTCATGGTCGGCTTCTTCCAGTCGAACCCGGCGGAGGAGCTTTCGTTCATCGATGCCTCGCTGCTCGCGCGAGTCGCGTGCAATGTCTCGGTGGGCGTCGCGATTGCGGCGCTGTCGTTCCTCCAAACCCCAAAGCCTCTTGCCCCGCGCGGCTGGCGCAAGATTCTCTGGTTGGCGACCGCGTTGGCCCTGGCGATCCCCATCGCGTACGGAGCCACTACCCGCGACCCGCTCCGGCCGCTGCGCACGTATCTGCCGTTCGCGCTCGGGTACTATGCGTATGACACCGCTGCCCAGACGTTGGAGTTCGGGTTACGCTTCCGCCACAAGCGCGACATCTCTGCCGGAACCCTGGTGATCGAGCCGCAGAATCGCGATCTGCACGTCGTGATAATCTTGGGCGAGGCGGAACGCGCACAGTCATTCTCCCTCGACGGCTACCGCCGCAACACGAATCCGTACACCGCGAAGATATCGGGGCTAGTCAACTTCACCAATGCGTGGGCGTGCGCCAACCTCACCTACCTGGCGGTGCCTTGCCTGCTCACCCGCGCCACCGCCGAAGACCACACCGAACTGTACGGGCGCGAAACGTCGATCATCTCCATTTATCGCCGACTCGGTTTCTTCACTTCGTGGCTCAGCACACAGTCAGACTGGCGCTTCGGTGTGCGCGGCTATCAGGGAGCGCGAGAGATAACCCGCGAAGCCGAGAACCGGCGTTTCGGCTGGTCCAGCACTACCGAGGAGGTGAGCGCGCTGACGAACGTGAAGACGGATCCCAATGTGCTGCTCCCGCTTCTCGACAAGGCGGTGCGCACGCACGCCGCTACATTCACAGTGCTGCACAGTTGGGGCAGCCACGCGCCCTACCACCGCGACTACATCGGGCCCGAACAGCAGGTGTTCCAGCCGGCGTGCGATCGTCCGCTTGACCGGTGCACGCCGCAGGAAGTGGTCAATGCCTACGACAACACGATCGTTCACACCGACCAGTTCATCGCGCGCGTGATCCAGGCCCTGCGCGACAAGAACGCGCTGCTGGTATACGTCTCGGACCACGGCGAATCGGTGTACGACGACGAGAATGGCCGATTCGTCGGTCGGCCCGATGGCACGCTCGCCCACGGCAGCAGCCCCGAAAGGTTTCGCGTGCTCATCGCCCAGGGACTGCGCCCGGAGCAGCGCTGGATCCCCATGATGTGGTGGGCCTCGCCTCGCTTCCTCTCTGAGCCGCGCAACGCCGCGCGGTTCGCACGCCTGGTCACCAAGCAGCACGACAAAGTGTCACACGACAATCTGTTTCATTCGCTGCTCGACTGTGCCGGCATATCGGCCGCTGCACTCGATCGCGATCTCAGCCTGTGCCGCGAAGGGCAGGTTCCCGAGTACGACGCATTCATTCGCCGCCCGGGTGCTGTGCCCTCCGAAGCCGTGGTGCGTGCAGCGGGATCACCGGGCGCACCATCTCCGGGCGTTGCTGACCCAGGCCTGCGTTGACCCGGTCACGTAAGCACCGCACGGCAAGCTGCAATACCATGACCAACGCCGCCCGAGCATCCCTATACCTCCATGAGCCCGGGCCATCACGGTGTGAGTGCCCGCGAATCCGAGCACGCCCGCTGCTGAGTGCACAGACAGGCGCTCGTCCCGTTGTCCCAGCAAGAATAGTACTGCTGGAAGGCGCTCCCCGAGGGGGCGAGAGTCCGGGGGTAGGTCCGCGTGCCGTTGAAGCAGGGGTTGCTGGAATCGAAGCTGTGGGTCAGCGAACATGTGGCGACCGCGAATGTGTACGGGCCGTCGGCGTCCTGCCAGGTTCCCCCGTTCGTGGCAATGTCCGGGCTGATGGTGAAAGCGGTGTCGTAGCTTGGAATGGTGCACCCGCCCGCGCAGCCGGCTGCTCCCGATTCGCAATGGGTGTTCCAAGCACCGACGACGCCGCAGGGGTCGGGTAAGCTTCCGTCTTTCGACTGGCTCCCGTCCCTTTGGGGCAGAACCTCGGGTGCGCCGCTGTCCGGGCCACTGGCGGGTCCGCCGCCTTCCTGCTGCGGGCAGCTTGCCGCCGGAATCACGATCTCGCCGACGTCGTAGCACGGGCCGGAGATCTTCGGGGTCATGCAGTTTCCCTGCGTGGCCGGCATGTCGATCTGCTGAGTCACTCCGCCGAGGACCAGCATCGAGGGAATGCCCGGGGCGCCGTTGACGCAGAAACTCCCATCCTGGCCAGCCGCATCGAACGCAGAGATGCCTCCGGCCAGACTGTCGGCGCGCACCCGTTTGCCAGCACAGGCCCC